>NZ_CP016634.1:3444375-3758750 GCF_002741075.1 Pseudomonas putida
TGCTGAACGCATCGACCTGGAAGATTTCGAGTTGCATGCAAAAGCTCCTAACGCCCAGCATCCCGCCGGGCAGGTTCTGGGAAAATTCAGGAACGAACAGGCGCCAGTGCGCATTGACCGGCGAAGCGTGCTTGCACAGGGAGGGCTGCAAGGGCGCGATAGCCGAGCCATGCGGACAACAGGACAGTGTTGCTCATACGCCCCCAGCTCAAAGGTGAGCTGGGATTATGCGGGGTCACCCGCCAGTACAGTCAATTGAAAGTTAAGGCCTTAACTGTACTGTAATGGTCGAGCAAACTACTGGGCGAAGGCGCGTCCCAGACCGCCAGGCACACCGCTGCTGTCGGTTTCCTGCCAGGGCCCGTCAGGGCTGAGCGACCAACTCCAGCCGTTGTTCCAGCGGTAATAGGTGCGCTGGCGGTAGAAAGTATTGGTCTTGTTCTCCAGTACATAGACGCCCATGCGCGGATCCCAGTGGCTCGCTCCGCCCGGCGGTGGAGCGAAACTGGCGGAGGTGCGTGGCATAGGCTTGGGAATCGCTGCGGGCTTGCTGGGCTGGGTGCCTGGCGGCTGACTCCCCGGTAGCGGCTTGACCGCAGGCCCCTGGTGGGGAGGCCTGGTCTCTATCGGTGGCAAGCGCTCCTGGCTGGGTGGATGCACCGTACACGCGGAAAGACCCAGGGCCAGGGTGATCAGGGTCAGGCGCACGGTGCTGTTCATGGAGTCACTCTCTTATGGATCTGGGCTGTCGATGGTCAGTTGTTGAGTACCCTGCGTCCGGGTAGGCAACGGCGAACTCTGGCCAACCCATTCGCCCTGGGTCGGCTGACCTGCACGCGAGATTCGGGCAACGAGTTGGACTTCGGGGAAGTCCGACAGTTTCATCTGCGGCATCATTGCATCGGCGTCCGAAAGCTCCACTTCCAATGGCAACTGCGCCACAGTCACGCGCTTGGCAGCCAAGGGCATGGGGGGGCCGCTGATGGCCCGAGCGAAGATGAACACCGTGTCGTCTGGCTTGACCTTGTCCTTGAGCGCATCAGCCAGTGCTACCCGCACTTTCAGGCGTGCGGCTTCAGGCGCTGCGGTCGGGGTTCCCCCTGCAGCCTTGAGCCGTTCGGCGGCGCGGTCGATACCGCCCTGCAAAGCGGTGCGCGACGCATCACCTTCGGGCAACTGGACCAATAGACGTTGCCAGTAATCGATCGCCTCCTGATAGCGCTCGCCCTCGAAAGCTGCGATACCGCGCAGCCCTAGGCTGGTGACCTCTTTGGGGTCCGTCTTTAGTGCTTCGTCGGTCAGGGCTTGTACCTGTGGGCTCCATTGCTTGTTGGCGGCAAAGTACAGGGCTTGTGCCCACTGGCCGAGCAGCTCTGGTTGTCGCCCCGCGAGGGTCACGGCACGTTCGAAGGTACGGGCCGCATCAGCCGGGCGCTGCTCGGCCATGTAGGCGCGACCAAGGAAATACAGGCCTTCGGCCGAGTCAGGTTGGGCTTGCACGGCGCGCTCCAGGCGCTCGGTCATTTCTTCCATTGATTGCGGCGCTTGGGCGAACTCCTGGGTCAGCTCGACCTTGTCGGCAGCGCCGAAGTGCAAATACAGACCCAGCCCCAGGGCCGGCACCAGCACCGCCGCAAGCAGCGGCAGGGCTTTGCCCAGATGGCCTTGGCGTGGTGCTTCGGCGCCGTCAGTGTCGGCCAACAGTTCACGGGCGGCCTCGTCACGGCCCTTGGCCAACTGTTCGTTATCGAGTACGCCGGCTTCCTGCTGCGCAGCCAGCTCGGCCACACGCTCTTGGTACAGGGCAACGTTAAGGGCAGTGCGATCCTCCTCCTGCTGCCGTCGACGGCCAAGCAGGACAGGGATCAGCAGAAAAGCCAGGGCCGCGAGCAACAGCAGGCCCGCGCTAAGCCAAAATTCAGTCATGGGTCTGTTCTTTATCCAGCAGTTTGGCGAGACGCTCGCGTTCTTCGGCGGACAGTTGCTCGGAGGCATTCGCCACAGGATGTCGACGACGGCGCACGATCAGCGCCAGCACCACGAAGCCGCCAGCCAGGAGGATCCCCGGGCCGAACCAGAGCAACCAGGTCCGCCCGGTGAGCGCTGGTTTGTAACGCACGAAATCACCGTAGCGATCGACCATGAAGTCGACGATCTGCTGGTTGCTCTTGCCTTCGCCCAGCATGCGGAAGATCTCCCGGCGCAGATCGGCGGCGATCGGCGCGTTGGAGTCGGCGATGTCCTGATTCTGGCACTTGGGGCAGCGCAGTTCCTTGGTCAGTTGCTGGTAACGCTCACGCTCGGCGTCATCACGAAACTGATAGGTGTCGATGGCCGCCTTGGCCACGCCAGTCAAGCTCAACCCCAGTACGGCAGCAGCGAGCCAGCGCTTCATGGCTTGGCCTCATCGACCAACCCTTGATACAGCGGCGCCAGTTGCTCACGCCATACCGTGGCGTCGACCACGCCCACGTGCTTGTAGCGGATGATGCCCTTGGCATCGATGAGGAAGGTTTCCGGTGCGCCGTACACGCCCAGGTCCAGGCCCAGGCTGCCCTGCTCGTCACGGATGTTCAACTGGTAGGGATTGTGGAAGTCGGCCAGCCACTTAAGCGCCGAGGCGTTGTCGTCCTTGTAGTTGACGCCGTGGATCACCACGCCCTGTTCGGCCAACTGGTTCAAGTAGGGATGCTCCACCTTGCACGATGGGCACCAGGTCGCCCAGACGTTGACCAGCGCCGGGCGTCCCTGCAGGTCCGCCGGGGTCAGCGTACGATCCCCCTGGACCGACGCCAGGGAGAACGCCGGGAAGGGCTTGCCGATCATCGCCGAGGGCAGTTCGTCGGGCTTGAGGAACAGCCCCTTGTACAGAAAGACCGCCACCAGCAAGAACACCGCCAGTGGCACTACCATGATCCAACGCTTCATGCAGTCGCTCCAGACATGCCCAGGACATCACGTACCCGGGCCTTGACCTTGACGCGATAGCGTCGGTCGAGAGCCGCCAAAAAACCACCCAGTGCGGTCAGCAGACCACCCAGCCAGATCCAGCGGACATAAGGCTTGATATGCACCCGCACCGCCCAAGCCCCATTGTCCAGCGGCTCGCCGAGGGCGACATACAAATCGCGGGTGAAGCCGGCATCGATACCGGCCTCGGTCATCATCGATTGCTGCACCGTATAGAGGCGCTTCTCCGGGTGCAGCACGGTCACTTCGCGGCCATCACGGCTGACCCGGACCGTGCCCTTGTCGGAGATGAAGTTCGGCCCTTCGAAGTGCTTGGCCCCCTCGAACAGGAAGTGATAGCCACCCAGCTCCACGCTTTCACCCGGGGCCATGCGCAGGTCGCGCTCGGCGCTGTTGCTACTCGCCAGCACCACGCCCAGGGCGCACACCGCCAGGCCCAGGTGCGCCAGCTGCATGCCCCAGTAGCTGCGCGACAGCCCGCGCAGCCCTTTGGCCAAGCCCTTGTGGCGGGTCTTGTCGAGGATGTCGCGAATACCGGCGAGCACCACCCAGGCGGCCAGGGCGAAGGCGCTCAGGGCAGGCCATTCGAAATCGTCGACGATCAACCCCGCGACCGGCGCCAGGAGGGCGCTGCCGATCAACACCGGGGTCATCATGCCCATCAGCCACTTGCCAGGGGTGTCTTTCCAGCGCACCACCACACCGATGCCCAGCACCACCATCAGCAACGCCATCAGCGGCAGGAACAACGCATCGAAGTAAGGCGGGCCGACCGACAGCTTGGCCCCGGTCAAGGCATCGAGCACCAGCGGGTAGAGGGTACCGAGCAGAATCATCGATGCGGCCACCACCAACACCAGGTTGTTGGCCAGCAGCAGCGTTTCCCGCGACCACAGGGCAAAGCCCACCTGGCTCTTGACTACAGGCGCTCGAAACGCGAACAGGGCCAGCGACCCTCCCACCACGAAGAGCAGGAAGATGAGAATGAACACACCGCGCGAGGGGTCGGCAGCAAAGGCATGCACCGAGGTCAGCACCCCGGAGCGCACCAGGAAGGTACCCAGCAGGCTGAGCGAGAACGCGGCGATAGCCAGCAGTACCGTCCAGCTCTTGAACACCCCGCGCTTTTCCGTGACGGCCAGCGAGTGGATCAACGCCGTGCCCACCAGCCAGGGCATGAACGAGGCGTTTTCCACCGGATCCCAGAACCACCAGCCGCCCCAGCCCAATTCGTAGTAGGCCCACCAGGAACCCAGGGTGATCCCCACGCCGAGGAAGGCCCAGGCGACGATGGTCCAAGGCCGCGACCAGCGCGCCCAAGCCGCATCCAGACGCCCACCGAGCAGTGCGGCAATGGCGAAGGCGAATGCTACCGAGAAGCCCACGTAGCCCATGTACAGCATCGGCGGGTGAACGATCAGGCCAAAGTCCTGTAGCAATGGATTGAGGTCGCGTCCGTCAGTGGGCACCTGCGGCAGCAGGCGCTCGAAGGGGTTGGAGGTGACGATCAGGAACGACAGGAAACCCACGCTGATCATGCCCATCACCGCCAGCACGCGGGCGAGCATTACCTGCGGCAACTGACGCGAGAACACCGAGACGGCGAAGGTCCAGCCACCGAGAATCAACGCCCAGAGCAGCAGCGAGCCTTCGTGGGCACCCCAGACCGCACTGAACTTGTAGTACCAGGGCAAGGCGCTGTTGGAGTTGCTGGCCACGTAGGCGACCGAGAAGTTGTCAGTCATGAAGGCATGGGTCAGGCAGGCAAAGGCGAACGCCAGGAAAGCGAACTGCCCCCAGGCCGCAGGCCGCGCCAGGCTCATCCACAGGCTGTCGCCGCGCCAGGCACCGAGCAGCGGCACGCTGGCCTGGACCGCGGCGAAGCAGATCGCCAGGATCATCGACAGTTGCCCCAGCTCCGGGATCACCAATGCCGCGTTCATGGCTTGGGCTCCGCACTGGTCGCGGCCTGGCCGCTTTCCTTCAGGGCCTTGGTAACCTCTGGCGGCATGTATTTCTCATCGTGTTTGGCCAGGACCTCGTCGGCCACCACCACGCCGTCGGCGTTGAGTTTGCCCAGGGCGACGATGCCCTGCCCCTCACGGAACAGATCGGGCAGGATGCCGCGATAGGTGATCGGCACCGACTTGTTGAAGTCAGTGACCACGAAGCGCACATCCAGCGAATCGGAGGAGCGCTGCACCGAGCCTTTCTCGACCATGCCGCCGGCGCGGATGCGCGTGTCCAGCGGCGCCTCGCCATTGGCGATCTGGGTCGGGGTATAGAACAGGTTGATGTTCTGCTGCAGGGCGCTCAGCGCAAAGCCCACGGCGATGGCGACACCGACCAGCAGGCCCAGGATGAGGAACAGGCGTTTCTTGCGCTGAGGATTCACTGGTTGTTCTCCCGGCGCAGACGACGCGCCTCTTCTTGCAGGTAGCGGCGCCGGGCTATCAGCGGTGCGGCGACATTGAGCGCCAGCACCGCCAGGCAGATGCCGTAAGCCGACCAGACGTACAGGCCATGGTGCCCCATGGCCAGAAAATCATTGAAAGAAGCGAAGCTCATCGCGCGGCCCTCCGACCCAGGCTGTTCAACACTTCCTCCCTGACCCAACTGGCGCGCGCCTCGCGTTTGAGCACTTCAAGGCGCATGCGCAGCAACAGTACCGCGCCGAAGAAACAGTAGAAACCCAATACCGTGAGCAGCAGCGGCAACCACATTTGCGAAGGCATTGCCGGCTTCTCGGTCAGGGTGAAGGTGGCGCCCTGGTGAAGGGTATTCCACCACTCCACCGAGTACTTGATGATCGGGATGTTCACCACGCCGACGATCGCCAGGACCGCGCAGGCCTTGGCCGCGCTGTCGCGATTGCTGATCGCCTGGCCCAGGGCGATGATGCCGAAGTACAGGAACAGCAGGATGAGCATGGACGTCAGTCGGGCGTCCCAGACCCACCAACTGCCCCAGGTCGGCTTGCCCCAGATCGCCCCGGTGACCAGCGCCACGGCGGTCATCCAGGCACCGATGGGCGCCGCGCACTGCACGGCCACATCCGCCAGTTTCATCTTCCACACCAACCCCACCACGCCAGCCACCGCCAGCAGCACATAGCAGGACTGGGCCAGCATCGCGGCCGGGACGTGGATGTAGATGATCCGGAAGCTGTTGCCCTGCTGGTAATCCTGCGGAGCGAAGGCCAGGCCCCAGGTGATGCCGACCAACAGCAGGAGAATGGCGCACCCGCTCAGCCAGGGCAGCATGCGGCCACTGATGGCATAGAACCATTTGGGGGAACCCAGCTTGTGGAACCACGTCCAGCTTATCTTCATCAAGGTACATCCACGGTATTTGCCGGGCTTGGGAGCCCGGGACTCGTTATTCGCCGACGCTGATCTTCAGGCCGGCCGCTATCGCAAAAGGTGCCAGTGTCACCGCCAGGGCCGTCAGGCTGGCCAGCCAGAGCAGGTGTCCGGTCGCCGGCATATTCTGCAACGCCGCCTGCAAGGCGCCACTGCCCAGGATCAATACCGGGATATACAGCGGCAGGATCAGCAGCGCCAATAGCAGGCCGCCCCGCTTGAGGCCGACGGTCAACGCCGCGCCCACCGCGCCCAGCAGGCTCAGCACCGGGGTTCCCAGCAGCAGTGAGCCCAGCAACACCGGCAGGCAAGCGGCCGGCAACCCCAGCATCAAGGCAAGCAATGGCGCCAACAATACCAGTGCCAAGCCGGAAAAGATCCAGTGTGCCAGCACCTTGGCCAACACCAGCATTGACAGCGGATGCGGCGACAGCACCCACTGCTCCAGCGATCCATCCTCGAAGTCGCTGCGAAACAGGCCGTCCAGCGACAGCAATACGGCCAGCAATGCCGCGACCCAGACCAAGCCGGGCGACAAGGTTTGCAACAATTGTGTCTCAGGACCGACCGCCAATGGGAACAAGGCGACGACTATCGCGAAGAACACCAACGGGTTGGCCAGCTCCGCCGGGCGGCGGCACAACAGACGCGCTTCGCGGCGCAGCAACAGGATGAATACGCTCATGCCGCCCACTGCCCCAGGTTCAGTTCTCGATAACCCGATGGCTTGCGCTCGAGGTTGTGATGAGTGGTCAACACCACGGTGCCGCCCTGCTCGCAATGGGCCGCCAGGTGGGCCTCCAGTTGGGCAACGCCTTGCTTGTCCAGAGCCGTGAAGGGTTCGTCGAGGATCCACAGCGGGGGGCAGTCCAGATACAGGCGCGCCAAAGCCACGCGGCGCTGCTGGCCGGCCGACAGGGTATGGCAGGGCACATCCTCGAACCCACGTAGGCCCACGGCCTCCAACGCCTGCCAAATGGCCTCGACAGTGGCGGGCTGATGCAAGGCGCACAGCCAGGCGAGGTTCTCTTCAGCGGTGAGCAGGTCCTTGATGCCGGCGGCGTGACCAATCCATAGCAGGATGCTGGCCAGGGCATGACGCTGCTCGACCAACGGTTGGCCATTGAGCAGGATCTGACCCGCGGTGGGCTGCATCAGACCCGCCAGCAAACGCAACAGGCTTGTCTTGCCACTGCCGTTTGGGCCACTGATCTGCAGCATGTCACCGGGCCGCAACTGGAAATCCAGATGCTCGAAGAGCAATCGCCAGTCGCGCTCGCAGGCCAGGCCCGCGGCTTGGAGATGAAGGGTCACGGTTTCGCCTTTTCAATGTTGGGTTCAGCGCTGCGCAGCCGTAGACCGCGCGAACCCTCGCTGAACCCCAGTGTCTCAAGTCGCCCCGGTCACTGCCGTTATAGTGGCAGTGGTGGACGGCGGGCATTATTACATGCGACGTCTCGCTGCCAAGAGGGCGGGTCCGACAGGTTGTATACAATCATGACTGAAATCAATAGTCTCAGCGCACAAACCGCGTTAAGCCTCCAAGCGGGCAAGGCGGCGGTTACCGGCGAGCTGCTGCGCCTGTTGCAGCCGCAGCCGGGCCTGATGGCACCGGGCGAGGCCGCCCGGGCTGAGGTATTGTCCCTGCGCCAGGTGGGACTGGACTTTCAACTGCTGCTACGCCTGACCTTGGCCAACGGCAACCAGACCCAACTGCAGGCCAGCGCCAGCCAGCCCCTGCCCCCGGGCAGCCAGGTGACCGTCACCCAGACCGACAGCAACCGTCTGGGCATCCTGGTGCAACAGGCCAACGCCAACAACATCGCGACCCTCACCCAGCTCGACACCGCGAAGGTTCCCGTCGGGACCCTGCTGCAAGGTAAAGTCCTGACCAGCCAGTTGTTGCCGCAGAATCCCGGCGAGGTTGCCAGCTTCCGCTCACTGGTCAGTCTGCTCAACAGCGCCCAGGCCGGTGCCACCCTGACCATCGACAGCCCCCGCCCACTGGCGGTGGGCAGCCTGCTCAGCGCGCTGGTGCAGGGCGACCAGTCGTTGCGTTTCGTGCCTTTGAGCGGCCGTCAGGACCAACTGGCGATTGCCCAACAGCTCGCGACCCAGCAAAGCCGCCAGGCGTCGTTGTCTGGCCTGCTCAATGCCGTTCAGCAAATCGCCAACAACCCCGACGCCAATGCCGAGCTCAAGGCCAGCGCCGAGCGCCTGCTGGCCAGCCTGCCGGATGCCCGCCAGCTCGGCGATGCCAAGGCCCTCGCCCAGGCCCTGAACAACAGCGGCGCGTTCCTCGAGGCCAAGCTGCTTGGCGGCGCGGCGACAGGCCTTGCGCCAGACCTCAAGGCACAGGTGATCCGCTTGGTGGCCCAAGCGTTTCCCGACCTGCCTGCCAGCGCGCTGCAAAGCCCGGCAACGGCTGGCGCGCTTGCCCAGGCATTCCCGGCCTTGGCCCGTAGCGCCTTGGGCATGCTCGACCGAAACTGCCCCAGACCCCAACCCGGGGGCTTTCCCCTACCTTCACGCCTGCTACAGAGCCTGGAAGCCGAAGGCGATCTGCAGCAGTTACTGCGCCTGGCCGCCGCCGCCATCTCACGCCTGCAAAGCCACCAGTTGGCCAGCCTGCAGCAGACCGGCGTCACTGAGAACGGCAACCTGCAGACCACCTGGCAGACCGAGATCCCCATCCGCCATGGCCAGGATTTCGTGCCGTTGCAGATCAAGCTGCAACAAGAGGAAACCCCGGAGCAACAGACCGACCCTGGGCGCCACGAGCGCGATCCGCTGGAGTCGCTGTGGCGTATCGAGCTGGCGTTCGACCTCCCTCCCCTTGGCCCGCTGCAGGTCCAGGCTCAACTGAGCCAGGGCCGGTTGTCCGGACAGCTGTGGGCGGAGCATCCACATACCGCGCAACTGATCGACCGTCAGTTGGGCGAGTTGCGCGAGCGCCTGGTGGCCCGCGGCCTGGATGTCGGCGACCTGGAATGCCACCCGGGCACGCCTCCACACGGGCCGCGCACACGGCTGGAACAACGCTGGGTGGACGAAAACGCATGAAAGACAAGCAATCACGCCAGGCCATTGCGCTGAGCTACGACGGCCAGCAGGCCCCGACCCTGAGCGCCAAAGGCGACGATGAGTTGGCCGAGGCCATCCTTGCAATCGCCCGCGAGCATGAAGTGCCAATCTACGAAAACGCCGAGCTGGTACGCCTGCTGGCGCGACTGGAACTGGGCGAGCAGATCCCCGAGGCGCTGTACCTGACCATCGCCGAAATCATCGCCTTCGCCTGGCAACTGAGGGGCAAAGTCCCTGTGGGCTTTTATGACGAACCATCCGCCGAGCGCGACATCACCCCGATGCTCCTGCGCCTGCCGGCCTCACCCGATATAACTAAGTAGCGCTGGTACGCCCGCGAGGCAGGGCATCGTGGCCCACTCCTCCATGCATTGGGTAACCCACGATGAATCCGCTATCTGTAAACGACGCGGGCGTAAAATACGTTCGCGACCACCTGAGCCACTTTCCTCGTCCTGATCGCGCCGCCGCGGAGGCGATCCGCCAATGGGCGCGAGGCCGCGGGCTGTCCCTGGACCCGGACCGCTGCGACGTGGTGGTCCTGCACCACCAGTGGAGGCCAGGGACAGGCCGTGTCGCCGTCGTCGCGCAGAAAATGACACTGACCCAGGCCGTCCTGTCGAACTGGCAGGGTGAATCGGCCAATGACGTGATCGGGAGCGCCCTGGGTGCGCCTTGGGCCGGCGCCTTCCCCGACACCGACCGCCTCACGCTGGTCGAGCAGCTGGATGCCGACAAGCGCCATGGCATCTACAACGGGCTGTTCCAGCAGACCACACCGCAAAAGTACACCCAGTCCACCCACATCCAGCTGCCTGCCGAGGACTTCCAGCACTTCATCGAGCACCTGGATTTCCATGCCGCCTACCGGACGATGCTGGATGATTACTGGGCCTCGCACCAGCACAGCCACCGCCTGTCGACGAAGATCGCGTTCATCGCCGCCTGCAACAAACAGGTGGCCGAAGGCAGTCTGTCCGATGCCGCGCGTCGACTCGTATGGCGCACCGCCGGGCTGGAGCATGCCTCCCCAATGCCACGGACACGGATGCTGAATGTCTATGGCTACGTATCGACCGACCTGCCCTACCTTCAGGACACCTCCAGCGGCCTGACGGTGCTGTACATCCCAGGCAACAGCTCGCCACTGCGAGAATTCGCCAACGAAGGCCTGATGCAGGACTGGTTTGCCGAACAGTGCCGAGACGCAGCCAAGCGCCTGGCACTCAGGCAGTTCTTCACCCTTGCAGATACCCCCGACGGCCTCGGCTACAGCGGCCTGGACACCGCGCTAGCAGGCCTTGGCGTCTATCCCGAGCTCCACAGGCTAGACCCTGATCGCCCTGGTTTTACCCGCAGCGGCCATTGGCCTGCTCGTGAATACATCAACTATCGGGCAGACCATTACAGCCCGGTACTGCAAGGAGACCTGTTCGCTGCCCTGACCGAATGCCAACGGCAACGCAGCTATGACGATGCCGATTTCATCATCACCAGTAACGACGAAGTGAACAAAAGCCGCTGGCGAGAATACCTGGCGTCGGCCATGAACCTGCTACTGCCCCTGACGTTCGTCTTTCCAAGCCTTGCGCCTCTGCTCGCAGCCGGCGGCATCGCCCAGTTCGGCCTTGGCCTGGACCAACTGCTCAATGCCCGCACCCAGAAGCAGAAGGCCCAAGGCACCGCAGATGTGGTCTACGGCCTGTTCAATGCCCTGCCCCTGGCGACCCGCACCCTCGCCAAGGGCGCAGCCATGTTTCGCGCATTGAGTGATGATTTCATCGCGCCAGACGTTATCAACGGACGATGGGGCTACCCCCTGAGCCCGGTCAGCCCGCCACATCTGCCCGCGCCGGACGTCGCCCCTTACTTCCATGCCCCAGAGCCCATTGCTCCGTTGGCCGACGGTGACCAGGCGATCAGTGCCTTGGTCACCCGTACCCCCAGGTACAACGGCGACTTCGACCAGTTGAGCGCGCGCATCGACGGCGTCAGGACGGATATGGCCTACAACTTGGAGCGCGACGTTTTCACCAGGCTGGAACATAACGACATCACCCCTACCGGCTATGTCGCACGCGTCGGCAGCCAAGACCTGGTGCCGGTCGCAAGGGGGCGGGAAGCTACCGACAGCATGCGCACGGCCAGCCTGCGAGCCCTGGGCGTCGACCTGCCACTGCCGGTAGACCTGCCGGCTAACCCAGGCGCGGATGCCGCTCCCATTCCCAAGCAGGTCTCCTGCCTCTGGGTCGGCGACAAGGTCATCGATTCCAGGCTGATGGCCAACCTTGCCAGCAATGCCAAGCGCCTACGCGACAGCCAGTACACCCTGCGCCTGTACCTGTCGAATGCGACCCCTGCCGTGTATGCCGAAAACCAGACACTGCTCGCCCAATATGCACCAGACCTAAGCGTGCTTCCCCTGGAGGAGCAAGCGTTCTTCCGCTCGTTTCGCCAGGGCAGTTACTACGCCCAGTACCAGGCCGCCCTGGACGGCAACGGCGGCGTTGCGCGCAACTACGCGTCGGCGTGCGACGTGTTGCGCTACCCGATGCTGTATCAGGAGGGCGGGTTGTACATGGATGTGGACGACTACCTGCTGGCACCGGGCGAGTACCCCCGCGTGATCAACGGCAAACCGGCAGGCAACCCGGGCGAAGCGATCGACACGCTGGCGCTCGTCACCACTGGCGACGGCCTGCTGCTCGCCCCGCCCATGGCCAACGAAAAGATGAGCATGTACTGCCTGTACAACTCCAGCCTCATCGGCAGCCACCCCGGCAACCCGACCTTGCTGGCGATCTCCGAGGAGATGCGTGCGCGATACCTGGCAGAGCCGGACTTCTATGACTACAGGCCCACCCTGGCCGAAGACCCCGCTGGCTTCTACCGTTATGCCGCGCGCCTGAGCCACATGACCGGACCGGCGCTGCTCACCGATGTGGTCGATCAGCGGCTCGCGCCCCTGAAGACCCTGCGACAGGTCATGAACCTCTATGGCATGCCGATCGATGTAGGGCCTTTCATCGACATGGGGGCCTACCGCAACGCGATACGCCAATGGCTGCCACTGAACCGCACGGCCAGAGTCGGCGGGTTCCATTCCTGGGCCAGGGACTGACAGCCTCTCCAGGAAGCAAAAAAGCCCGCGCCAGGCGCGGGCTCTTCAGGGTGAGGGTATTTCACTCGCCGCGATGCAGCTTGCTCATCAGCTCCGCCTCGGCCTGGGTCAGGCCACAGGTGCGGGTCAGCTCATCGATGCTGGCCCCCATGCCCACCAGCTTGGCCGCCTGGGTGAACGTCACGCTGTTGGGGTCGCGCTGTTCCAGTTGCTGGAGCTTTTCCGGCAATGGCGCGAGCACTGCGCGCAACTCATGGATCGCCTCGCCCATGCGCACAGTACCGTTCTGGTAGTCATCCAGGCGCTTGGCCAAGTCCTTGATGCGCTGGTCACGCAGTGCATCACCCTGGGCCTGCTGGGCCGCCAGCTCTCGCTGGCGCTTGCTGTAGTTGAGGAAGAACCACAGGCTCAGCGCCCAGAGCAGCGCCAGGAAAACGACAGCAGCCTCGAAAATCAACTCAGATGTTCTCCAGCTCGGACCACTCTTCCTCGGTCATCATCTTGTCCAGCTCGACCAGGATCAGCAGCTCGCCGTTCTTGTTGCACACACCCTGGATGAACTTGGCCGACTCTTCGTTGCCGACATTCGGCGCGGTCTCGATCTCGGACTGACGCAGGTAGACCACTTCAGCCACGCTGTCGACCAGAATACCGACCACTTGCTTGTCCGCTTCGATGATGACGATGCGGGTGTTGTCGGTGACTTCGGTCGGCATCAGGCCGAAACGCTGACGGGTGTCGATCACCGTGACCACGTTGCCGCGCAGGTTGATGATGCCCAGCACGTAGCTCGGCGCACCCGGCACTGGCGCGATCTCGGTATAGCGCAGGACTTCCTGCACCTGCATGACGTTGATGCCATAGGACTCGTTGTCCAGGCGGAAGGTTACCCACTGCAGGATCGGATCTTCGGAACCTTGTGCAGACGACTTTTTCATTCCCCTACCCCTCAAAATCCGCCATTGGCGGTGTGCTCGCTTTGGCCACGGCAGTTGTGGCTTTCAGTCATTGGTGTTTGGCATGCATCTGCTTGACGGCGCCGCTGGCGATCAGCTCGGCCAGTTCGGCGACATCGAGCAAGGCGCACATGTGTTCGATCACCGTGCCGGCCAGCCAGGGGCGCTGGCCACGCTGGCTGCGCCACTTGATCTCGGCCGGGTCCAGGCGCAGAGAGCGGCTGACCTGATGCACAGCCAGCCCCCACTCATAGCCCTGAACGGAAATAACGTACTGCAGGCCCTGGCGGAAGTCGTCGCGGTAGCGGTCGGGCATGACCCAGCGCGCGGTATCCAGAACCTTGAGATTGCCCGCCTGGCAAGTGAGGATGCCCAGGAACCAGTCCGGCTGGCCGAACAGCGGCGTCAGCTCCTGACCCGCCAGACTGTAGATCGAGCCCAGGCAGACCAACGGCACCGCCAGGGTCAGGCCCGCGACATCGAACAGCAGGCACTCGAAAGGCTCCGCCGCCCAAGCCGGGCGACCGTCCACCGTCGCCGGTGGCACCGGCGGGTTGGCGGCCGGCAGGTACACATCTACCAAGGGCGCTACCGGCTCGATCGCCTGGGCCTCGGCCATGGGCGTTTCGGGCTCGACCACGACGGCCACAGGCTCCGGCACCACCTCGACCGGTTTCAGGACCGTTGGCAACACCGCAACAACAACGCTCGGCTCGGCGAAGGGCCGTGCCGCAACCGGTGTCGCAGTGGCCTGACGCTCGGCGTCCCTGGCCTGCTCCTCACGCACTGCGGCGGCGAACTCATCGACGATCGCCTCTTCGACCGGTGCTCGCGGCGCATCGAGTTCCTCGGTGGCCTCCTGCAACAGGCCATCGAGGTAGGACTGCAAAGCCATCTGCGGCTTGGTGGTGGTCTGCCGTGCTGGGTTCATCAGGCCACCTGCAATGCGGGTTTGTAGGTCAACAAATGCTTGAGCAACGCCCGGTAGGCGATCAGCCCCCGGCTCTTGCCATCGAACTGCGAAGGTGTGACCCCTGCTCGGCTGGCATCGCGCAGGCGCGTGTCGACCGGGATGTAGCCTTGCCAGACCTGCTCGCCATAGCTGTCCCGCAAGACCTTGAGCGTGCCCAGGGACGCCTGGGTGCGCCGGTCGAACAAGGTCGGCACGATCTGGTAGGGCAGCGCCTGGCGCCGCGAGCGGTTGACCATGGCCAGGGTACCGACCATGCGCTCCAGGCCTTTGACCGCCAGGAACTCGGTCTGCACCGGGATCACCAACTGCTGGCTCGCGGCCAGGGCGTTGACCATCAGCACACCCAACAGCGGCGGGCTGTCGATCAGGGCGAAGTCGAAATCCTGCCACAGCTGCGCCAGACTCTTGGCGATCACCAGCCCCAAGCCGCTCTGTCCCGGCGACTGGCGCTCGAGCACGGCCAATGCGGTGCTCGAAGGCAGCAGCGAGATACGCTCGTCGCTGGTGGGCAGCAACAATTGCCCCGGCAGGCCTTCAGGCACCGTGCCTTTGTGCAGGAACAGGTCGTAGCAGCTGTGCTCCAAGGCATCAGGGTTGTGCCCGAAGTAGCTGGTCATCGAGCCGTGTGGGTCGAGGTCCACCACGACCACGCGTTTTCCCGCTTCGGCCAGCAACCCGGCCAAGGCGATGGTGGTGGTGGTCTTGCCGACGCCACCTTTTTGATTGGCTACTGCCCAGACTCTCATCGTGCGTTGCTTCCCCCCGCAATGGCCGCCTGCCCTGCCGGGAACGGTGTGGATTCAGTGACGGACAATTGACGGGCTCAGCCCCCAACTGCCGGTGCAGGCGTTGTCGGTGCAGTTTGTGTGCCAGCCCGTCGCAAGGCCGCGTCTGGCGTGGCATTGGCACTGCCCGATCCGGTCAGGCTGCGGCGTACTTCCAGGTTGCGGGAAATCACCAGCACCACCCGACGGTTGCGAGCCCTGCCCTCGGCCGTCGCGTTGCTGGCCACCGGTTGGTACTCGCCATAGCCCACAGAGGCCATACGCGCCGGGTTAACGCCGTTCATCGCCAGCAGGCGGACGATGCTCGCCGCCCGGGCCGATGACAGCTCCCAGTTGGTCGGGTACTGGGCAGTACGGATCGGCAAGTTGTCGGTGAACCCTTCGACATGCACCGGGTTAGCGTAAGGCTTGAGGATGTTGGCCACCTTCTCGATGATCGAGAACGCCGTGTCGCTGGGCATGGCATCGCCACTGCCGAACAGCAGCGAGGAGTTGAGTTCGATCTCGATCCACAGTTCATTGCCGCGCACGGTCATCTGGTCGGACTTGATCAGGTCGCCAAAGGCGTCGCGCACATCATCGCTGATCGTCTTCAGCGGGTCGGCATTGCTCTGGGCCAGGCCCGCGTCGGTCTGCTCGCTGTCTTTGATCAGCGGCTCGGCGGGCCTGACGCTGAGCGGGTGCTCATCGCCGATAGGGATGGGTTTCATGCTGCGCTCGGGGTCATTGAACACGCCGAGCAGGGCCTGGGAGATGACCTTGTACTTGCCCTCGTTGATCGAAGAAATCGAATACATGACCACGAAGAAGGCGAACAGCAAGGTGATGAAGTCGGCGTACGACACCAGCCAGCGTTCGTGGTTCTCGTGTTCCTCGGTGTGACGACGGCGGGCCATGGCTTACTCCATGAAGCCTTGCAGCTTCAGCTCGATCGAGCGTGGGTTCTCCCCTTCAGCGATCGACAGCAGGCCTTCGAGCAGCATCTCGCGGTAGCGCGACTGGCGCAGCGCGATGGCCTTGAGCTTGTTGGCGATCGGCAGCAGGATCAGGTTGGCGCTGGCCACGCCGTAGATGGTGGCAACGAAGGCCACGGCGATGCCATTGCCCAACTGCGACGGGTCGGCCAGGTTGCCCATCACATGGATCAAGCCCATGACCGCGCCGATGATGCCGATGGTCGGCGCGTAGCCGCCCATGCTCTCGAACACCTTGGCAGCCTGGATATCGCGGCTCTCCTGGGTCAGGAAGTCGACCTCGAGGATACTGCGGATCGACTCGGGCTCCGCGCCGTCCACCAGCAGTTGCAGGCCCTTGCGCGCATAGGGATCGGGCTCGGCATCCGCCACCCCTTCAAGGCCCAGCAGGCCTTCCTTGCGCGCGGTCAGGCTCCAGTTGACGACCCGGTCGATACCGCCCGGCAGATCAACGCGCGGCGGGAAGAAGATCCAACGCAGGATCTGCAGCGCCCGCTTGAAGGCCGACAGCGGCGACTGCAGCAGCGCCGCCGCCAGGGTACCGCCCAGCACGATCAAGGCAGCCGGGCCGTTGAGCAAGGCACCGACATGGCCGCCTTCCAGGAAGTTGCCGCCGACGATGGCGACGAACGCGAGGATCAGGCCAATCAGGCTCAGGACATCCATCAGACGCAGGCCTCGACCAGGTGCTTGCCGATCTCGTCCAGGCTGTACACCGCGTCGGCCAGGTTGGCCTTGACGATGGCCATCGGCATGCCATAGATCACGCAGCTGGCTTCATCCTGGGCCCAGACGGTGCTGCCGCCTTGCTTGAGCAGGCGAGCACCTTCGCGACCGTCTGCGCCCATACCGGTGAGGACCACCGACAGCACCTTGTCGCCGTAGGACTTGGCCGCTGAACCGAAGGTGATGTCCACGCAGGGCTTGTAGTTCAAGCGCTCATCGCCCGGCAGTATCTTCACCGCGCCACGGCCGTCGATCATCATCTGCTTGCCACCAGGGGCCAGCAGGGCCAGGCCCGGGCGCAGCATGTCGCCATCCTCGGCTTCCTTGACACTGATCTTGCACAGCTTGTCCAGGCGCTCGGCAAAGGCCTTGGTGAACGCTGCAGGCATGTGCTGGATCAGCACGATCGGCGCCGGGAAGCTGGCCGGCAGCTGTGTCAACACGCGCTGCAGTGCCACCGGGCCGCCGGTGGACGTGCCGATGGCCACCAGCTTGTAGGGCTTGCGCTTGGGGGCGGGGGAATGGCTACCAGCCGCGGGACGGCTCACTGGCGCGGCAGGAGCCGCGGCCCGTGCCGGCGCAGGGCTTGCGAAGCTGCTGGTCGGCGCAGGCGCCGGGCTTGCAGTGGCATAACCGCCGAATCGGCGATTGCTGCGCGAGATGGTGTGGACCTTCTCGCACAGCAACTGCCGCACTTTGTCCGGATTGCGCGAGATGTCCTCGAAGTTCTTCGGCAGGTAGTCCACCGCGCCGGCATCGAGGGCATCGAGAGTGACCCGGGCGCCCTCATGGGTCAGCGAGGAGAACATCAGCACCGGCGTCGGGCAGCGCTGCATGATGTGCCGCACCGCCGTGATGCCATCCATCATGGGCATTTCGTAGTCCATGGTGATGACATCCGGCTTGAGCGCGATTGCCTGGTCGATCGCTTCCTTGCCATTGGTCGCGGTACCCACGACCTGGATAGTCGGGTCGGCCGAGAGAATTTCCGAGACGCGGCGGCGGAAGAAACCGGAATCATCCACCACCAGGACCTTGACTGCCATAAACACTCCATTAGGCGGCGCAACCGCCAAGGTGCGCCACCGAAATCAAATTCGCCGGGCGGCGTAACGCTTGAGCATGCTCGGCACGTCGAGGATCAACGCAATACGACCGTCGCCGGTGATGGTCGCGCCAGACATGCCCGGGGTGCCCTGGAGCATCTTGCCCAGCGGCTTGATCACCACCTCTTCCTGGCCCACCAGCTGATCGACCACGAAGCCAATACGCTGGGTGCCGACCGAAAGGATCACCACATGCCCTTCGCGCTGCTCCTCGTGCACCTGGTCCTGGACCAGCCAACGCTTGAGGTAGAACAGCGGCAGCGCCTTGTCACGCACGATCACCACTTCCTGGCCATCGACCACGTTGGTACGCGACAGGTCCAGGTGGAAGATCTCGTTGACGTTGACCAGCGGGAAGGCGAACGCCTGGTTGCCCAGCATCACCATCAGGGTCGGCATGATCGCCAGGGTCAACGGCACCTTGATGACGATCTTCGAACCCTGACCCTTGGCCGAGAAGATGTTGATCGAGCCGTTGAGCTGAGAAATCTTGGTCTTGACCACGTCCATGCCCACACCGCGGCCAGACACGTCGGAGATCTCGGTCTTGGTGGAGAAGCCCGGGGCGAAGATCAGGTTGTAGCAATCGGACTCGCTCAAGCGGTCGGCGGCATCCTTGTCCATCAGGCCCTTTTCGACGGCCTTGGCACGCAAGATATTGGGGTCCATGCCCTTGCCGTCGTCGGAGATCGACAGCAGGATGTGGTCGCCCTCCTGCTCGGCCGACAGCACCACGCGGCCGGTGCGTGCCTTGCCGGTGCCTTCGCGCTCGTCAGGCATCTCGATGCCGTGGTCGACGGCGTTGCGCACCAAGTGCACCAGCGGGTCGGCCAGGGCCTCGACCAGGTTCTTGTCCAGGTCGGTTTCCTCACCGACCAGCTCCAGGTTGATTTCTTTCTTGAGCTGGCGGGCCAGGTCGCGAACCAGGCGCGGGAAGCGGCCGAAGACTTTCTTGATCGGCTGCATGCGGGTCTTCATGACCGCGGTCTGCAGGTCGGCGGTGACCACGTCGAGGTTGGACACGGCCTTGGACATGGCCTCGTCGCCGCTGTTCAGGCCCAGGCGTACCAGGCGGTTACGCACCAGCACCAGTTCGCCGACCATGTTCATGATCTCGTCCAGGCGCGCGGTATCGACCCGCACGGTGGTTTCCGCTTCACTGGCCGTCGGTTTTTCGCCAGCTGGAGCCGCTGCGCGCGCGGGCGCGGCCGGCTTGGCCGCCGCAGGCTTGGCCACCGGTGCCGGTTCAGGCTTGGCCACAGGCTTGCTGTCGGCCTTGGCCACAGCAGAAGCGGTGGCAGCCACGGCCTCAGGCGCGGCTACGGCCGCGTCACTGGAGAACTTGCCTTTGCCGTGCAGTTGGTCCAGCAAGGCTTCGAACTCGTGCTCGGTGATGTCCCCGCCATTGGCGCCCGCCTCGACCGGCGCAGGCGCTTGCGCCGTGGTGCCGGGCAGTGCATCGGCGGCGAAGGTGCCCTTGCCGTGCAACTGGTCGAGCAACGCTTCGAACTCATCGTCGGTGATCTCATCGCTGGCCGGTGCCGCGACGCTGTCAGCCGGCAGCGCAGCAGACGCCTGGCCAGAGAACTGCCCTTTGCCGTGCAACTGATCGAGCAGCGACTCGAACTCGGCATCGGTGATCTCGTCGCTGTCGCTGCCCGCGACCTCGCCCTGCACCTGTTCGGCGGCCTCGGCCTGGGCCTTCACCGCATCGAGCGAATCGAGCAGTTGTTCGAACTCGCTGTCGGTGATGTCGGGCTCCACAACAGGCTCGGCTTCGACAACGGCCGGCGTTGGCGCGGCAGGCGCTGGGGCTTCGGCACCGGCCGGCTCGGCCAGACGCGACAGCGCAGCCAGCAGCTCGGGCGTGGCCGGGGTGATGTCGCTGCGCTCGCGGACCTGGCCAAACATGCTGTTGACCGTATCCAGTGCCTCAAGCACCACATCCATCAATTCCGCGTCGACCCGGCGCTCACCTTTGCGCAGGATGTCGAACACGTTCTCGGCGATATGGCAGCACTCCACCAGCTCATTGAGCTGAAGGAAACCGGCGCCCCCTTTTACAGTGTGAAAACCGCGGAAGATCGCATTGAGCAGGTCCGCATCTTCAGGTCGGCTTTCTAGCTCGACCAGTTGCTCGGACAGTTGCTCGAGGATTTCGCCGGCCTCTACCAGGAAATCCTGGAGGATTTCTTCATCGGCGCCGAAGCTCATTGAACGTGCTCCCTAAAAACCCAGGCTGGACAGCAAATCGTCGACGTCGTCCTGACCGGACACGACATCTTCACGCTTATCGGCATGAATCTGCGGACCTTCACCCCGAGTCGGATGTTTTTCTTGATCTTTTTCAGCACGCAGCTGCTGGTGGTCATGTTCGATACCGGCAAAACGGTCGACCTGGCTGGCCATCAGCACGAGCTTGAGCAAATTGCTTTCGACTTCGGTGACCAGCGCGGTCACCCGTTTGATCACCTGGCCGGTGAGGTCTTGGTAGTCCTGGGCCAGGAGGATGTCGTTGAGATGGCCGGCGACCTTGCGGTTCCCTTCGGCGCTTTGCGTCAGGAAACTGTCGACACGCTTGACCAGGTCACGAAACTCCGGCGCTGCCACTTCGCGGCGCATGAAGCGCTGCCAGTCGGCGCTCAGGTTCTGGGCCTCGGCTTGCAGGTCGTTGAGCAGCGGCGTGCTCGCCTCCACCAGGTCCATGGTGCGGTTGGCCGCGCCTTCGGTCAGCTTGACCACATAGGACAAGCGCTCGGTGGCGTCGGTGATCTGCGACACTTCCTCGGCCTGCGGCATACGCGGGTCGATCTGGAAGCTGACGATCGCACTGTGCAGCTCGCGGGTGAGCTTGCCGACTTCCTGGTACAGGCCACGGTCACGGGTCTGGTTCAGCTGATGGATCAGCTGCACCGCCTCGCCGAACCGGCCGTGCTCGAGGCTCTCGACCAGTTCCTGGGCGTGTTTCTTCAGGGTCGACTCGAACTCCCCCAACGATGTGTTCATTTGCTCCATGGCGCCCCCTGACGTGACTCAGCCGTTGACGCGTTCGAAGATCTTCTCGATCTTCTCCTTGAGCACCTGGGCGGTGAAAGGCTTGACCACATAGCCGTTGACCCCGGCCTGGGCCGCTTCGATGATCTGGTCGCGCTTGGCTTCCGCGGTCACCATCAGCACCGGCATGCCCTTGAGGCGATCATGGGCACGGACCTTGCGCAGCAGGTCGATGCCAGACATGCCAGGCATGTTCCAGTCGGTCACGAGGAAGTCGTAGTGGCCGTTTTCCAGCATCGGCAACGCCGTGGTGCCGTCATCGGCCTCCTCGGTGTTGGTGAAGCCCAGGTCACGCAACAGGTTCTTGATGATCCGCCGCATCGTCGAAAAGTCGTCAACGATGAGGATTTTCATGTCTTTGTTCAATTAGACCTCCAAGCAGTCTTAAACGCGTCCGGCCCCCGGACGCGCATTCAATCAATTCGGTACAACATCCAACGACGGTGGCGAACCTGGCTCAACGTGCCCGCCATTCCCCGAGACGGCTGCGCAGGCGCGCGGCGCACTGGCTGTGCAACTGGCTGACACGAGACTCGCTGACCCCAAGCACCTCACCGATTTCCTTGAGGTTCAGCTCCTCGTCGTAGTACAGCGCCAGCACCAGACGCTCACGCTCCGGCAGGTTGGCGATGGCCTCGGTCAACGCAGCCTGGAAGCGCTCGTCTTCCAGATCCCGCGAGGGTTCCAGCTGGCCACTGGCGCCATCCTCATGCAGCCCTTCGTGCTCGCCGTCCTGCAGGAGGTCGTCGAAGCTGAACAGGCGACTGCCCAGGGTGTCGTTCAGAATCCCGTAATAATCATCGAGACTCAATTGGAGTTCGGCAGCAACTTCATGATCTTTAGCGTCGCGACCGGTTCTGGCCTCCACGGCGCGTATCGCGTCGCTGACCATACGGGTATTGCGGTGTACCGAACGCGGTGCCCAATCCCCCTTGCGCACCTCGTCGAGCATGGCCCCGCGAATGCGGATGCCGGCATAGGTTTCGAAGCTCGCGCCCTTGCTGGCGTCGTATTTGTTGGCCACTTCCAGCAGGCCGATCATGCCCGCCTGGATCAGGTCCTCGACCTGCACGTTGGCCGGCAGGCGCGCCAGCAGGTGGTAGGCAATGCGCTTGACCAACGGGGCATAACGTTCGACCAGTTCGTACTGGGCATCGCGCGCCGCCCGGCTGTACATCTTGAAACCGCTCGCATTCATAGTACCGGTCCTGCGCTGGTAGGCTGCACCAGACGCTCGACGAAAAACTCCAGGTGCCCGCGCGGGTTGGCGGGCAGCGGCCAGCTGTCGACCTTCTGCGCGATAGCCTTGAACGCCAGCGCACACTTGGATCGAGGGAAGGCTTCATAGACTGCCCGCTGCTTTTGCACCGCCTTGCGCACACATTCGTCGTAAGGCACGGCACCGACGTATTGTAGGGCGACGTCCAGGAAGCGATCCGTGACCTTGGTCAACTTGGCAAACAGGTTGCGTCCTTCCTGCGGGCTCTGCGCCATGTTGGCCAGGACCCGGAAACGGTTCATGCCGTAGTCGCGGTTGAGCAGCTTGATCAAGGCGTAGGCGTCGGTGATCGAGGTCGGCTCGTCGCAGACCACCAGCAGCACCTCCTGCGCGGCGCGCACGAAGCTCACCACCGAGTCCCCGATCCCCGCAGCGGTATCGATCACCAGCACATCGAGGTTGTCACCGATCTCACTGAAGGCCTGGATCAGCCCGGCATGCTGGGCTGGCGCCAGGTGCACCATGTTCTGGGTGCCGGAGGCCGCTGGCACGATGCGCACACCGCCCGGCCCCTGCAACAGCACATCGCGCAACTCGCAGCGCCCTTCGATGACATCGGCCAGGGTACGTTTGGGCGAAAGCCCCAGCAGGACGTCGACATTGGCCAGGCCCAGGTCGGCGTCCAGCAACATGACCCGGCGGCCGAGCTCGGCCAGCGCCAGGGACAGGTTCACTGAAACGTTGGTCTTGCCCACGCCACCTTTACCGCCGGTCACGGCGATCACCTGAACGGGATGCATGCTACCCATGTTTGTTCTTTACCTTGTCTCGGGGCCCAGGCCACATGAGGAGCCGAACACGACGCCCCTGATGTAGATGATTTGCGCTGTCCATTCGTCAACCCGCACGCTTGCCTGGGTTGTGGTAGAGATCAGCGAACATGTCGGCCATCGCCTCTTCGCTGGGCTCGTCCTGCATCTGCACACTGACCGCACGGCTGACCAATTGATGTTTGCGCGGCAATTGCAGGTCGTCAGGAATGCGCGGTCCATCGGTCAGATAGGCCACGGGCAATTCGTGACTGATGGCAAGGCTCAGCACTTCACCGAGGCTGGCCGTTTCATCGAGTTTGGTCAGGATGCAGCCGGCCAGGCCACAACGCTTGTAGCTGTGGTAGGCGGCGGTCAGCACCTGTTTCTGGCTGGTGGTGGCCAGTACCAGGTAGTTCTTGGCGGCAATGCCGCGCCCGGCGAGGCTCTCCAACTGCAGCCGCAGAGCCGGGTCGCTGGCCTGCAGGCCAGCGGTGTCGATCAGCACCACGCGCTTGCGCAGCAGCGGATCGAGCGCCTGGGCCAGGGACTGGCCCGGGTCGACATAGGTCACCGGCACATTGAGGATGCGCCCCAACGTCTTGAGCTGCTCCTGGGCGCCGATGCGGAAGCTGTCCATGCTCACCAGCGCCAGATGCTGGGCGCCGTACTTGAGCACATAGCGCGCGGCGAGCTTTGCCAGGGTGGTGGTCTTGCCCATGCCGGCCGGACCGACCATGGCGATCACGCCGCCCTCTTCGATCGGCTCGATCTCGGGAACCTGGATCATCCGCGCCAGGTGGGCCAAGATCATGCGCCACGCGTGCCGAGGGTCTTCGATCTCGCCAGCGAGTTCCAGCGCCTCGCGAGCGATCGGGCCCGACAGGCCAATGCGCTGCAGGCGACGCCACAGGTTGGCCTGCTGCGGTTTGTTGCCCTGCAACTGGCTCCAGGCCAGGGAACCGAGCTGGACTTCAAGCAACTCGCGCAGCCCCGACAGCTCCGAGCGCATGGCATCGAACAGACGCGGATCGACTGGCGCTGGCGCAGTGGCAGCGACCGGCGCCGGCGTATCGACCTGAGGCTCGACCAGTGGCTCGGAAGCGGTCAACGACAACCCAGCGAACAGCTGGCGATTGCCAGTCTCGTCGCTTTCGTGGCGCGTGCTCAGTTCGGCCTGGGCAGTGGCGATACGCGTCTGGGTCTTGCGCAGCTCGTCCTCGAGTTCGATGTTCGGCACGCGTGGGGCCAGGGCGGACAGCTTGTAGTCCAGCGCGGCCGTCAACTCGACACCGCCGGCGATGCGCCGGTTGCCGATGATGGCGGCGTCGGAGCCAAGCTCATCCCGGACCAGCTTCATGGCCTGACGCATATCGGCGGCGAAAAAACGCTTAACTTGCATAACCCACTACCTCAGCCGTTGGGGCCCACGGTGGCAACGATGGTGACTTGCTTGTTGTCAGGTATTTCCTGATACGCCAGAACATGCAAATTCGGTACAGCCAGGCGGCCGAATCGCGACAGCATGGCGCGGATGGGGCCGGCGACCAGAAGAATGGCCGGCAGCCCTTGCATCTCCTGGCGCTGGGCCGCTTCGATCAGCGAACGCTGTAGCTTCTCGGCCATGCTCGGCTCCAGGAGAACACCGTCTTCCTGGCCTTGCCCGGCCCTTTGCAGACTATTGAGCAAAATCTGTTCCAACCTTGGTTCAAGGGTGATCACAGGCAGCTCGGACTCAACACCGACAATGCTTTGCACGATGGCGCGACACAATCCGACGCGCACTGCCGCAACCAGCGCGGCGGTATCTTGACTCTTGCCGGCATTGTTGGCGATTGCCTCGGCGATGCTGCGGATATCCCGCACCGGAACCTGCTCGGCCAACAGCGCCTGCAGGACCTTGAGCAAGCCTGACAACGAAATGACGCCCGGCACCAGTTCCTCGGCAAGTTTAGGCGAACCTTTGGCCAATACCTGCAACAGTTGCTGGACCTCTTCATGGCCGATCAGTTCATGGCAATGCTTCTGCAGGATCTGGTTGAGGTGGGTGGCTACCACGGTGCTGGCATCGACCACGGTGTAGCCCAGCGACTGAGCCTGGGCGCGCTGGCCGACATCGATCCACACCGCCTCCAGGCCAAACGCCGGGTCGCGCGCAGCGATCCCGTTGAGCGTGCCGAAGACCTGGCCCGGATTGATGGCCAGTTCCCGGTCCGGGTAGATCTCGGCCTCAGCCAGGATCACCCCCATCAGGGTCAGACGGTAGGCGCTCGGCTGCAGGTCCAGGTTGTCGCGGATATGCACCGTGGGCATGAGGAAGCCCAGGTCCTGGGACAGCTTCTTGCGCACCCCCTTGATCCGCGCAAGCAGTTGGCCACCCTGGTTGCGATCCACCAATGGAATCAGGCGGTAACCGACTTCCAGGCCGATCATGTCAATGGGCGTCACATCGTCCCAGCCCAGTTCCTTGGTTTCCAGGGCGCGCTGTGGCGAGGGCAGCAGATCCTGCTGGCGCTGGGCTTCCTCCTGGGCCTTGAGCTTGGCCTGCTGCTGACGTCGCCACACCAGATAGGCACCACCCCCGGCCGCCGCACCAAGCCCCAGGAAAGCAACGTGCGGCATGCCCGGAACCAAGCCCATGACGATCATCAGCGCAGCCGAAACGCCCAACGCCTTGGGCGAGTCGAACATCTGCCGGTTGATCAGCTTGCCCATGTCTTCGGCGCTGGAGGCTCGGGTCACCATGATCGCGGCGGCGGTGGACAGCAGCAGCGAGGGCAGCTGCGCCACCAAACCGTCACCGATGGTGAGCAAGGCGTAGACCTTGCCCGCCTCGCCGGCCGACATTCCGTGCTGCAGGATACCGATGAGCATGCCGCCGATGAGGTTGATGAACAGGATCAGCATGCCGGCGATGGCGTCACCGCGAACGAATTTGCTGGCACCGTCCATCGAGCCGTAGAACTCAGCCTCCTGGGCGACTTCGGCGCGTCGGGCCTTGGCCTGGGTCTGGTCGATCAGGCCGGCGTTGAGGTCGGCGTCGATGGCCATCTGCTTGCCTGGCATTGCGTCGAGGGTGAAACGTGCGCTCACCTCGGATATACGCCCGGCACCCTTGGTGACCACGACAAAGTTGATGATCATCAGGATGGCGAACACCACCGCACCGACCACGTAGTTGCCACCGATCACCACTTCACCGAAGGCCTGGATCACCTTGCCCGCAGCGCCGTGGCCTTCTTGGCCGTGGAGCATGACCACACGTGTGGACGCCACGTTCAGGGCAAGACGCAGCAACGTCGCCACGAGCAAGATGGTGGGAAACGCCGCGAAATCCAGCGGACGCAGGGCATACACGCAGACCAGCAGGACGACGATCGACAAGGCGATGTTGAAGGTGAAGAAGACGTCGAGCAGGAACGGTGGAATCGGCAACATCATCATTGCCATCATCACCAGCAGCAACAGCGGCACGCCCAGATTGCCCCGGCCAAGACCAGCCAGGTTGTTTCGGGCGCTGTTGATTAACTGAGTGCGATCCACCGCAAATCCTCTTCAAGCAAAAACTTTGACGCCTGAATGGGCGTTTGGCGCTGCCTTTGCAAGAAGCTTTCCAACTTTTGAGCGCGGGGGTTGAGTTGGGCTTTTTGAGGGGGGGCTTGCTGGATCGCGTGTATATCTGGTGTGGGTGGTGGCGCAAAGGTGACTAAGCGTCGATAAATCAAACGGATAAGCCCACAACACCAACACCACCCCATGCAACCCAAAGCGACTCACCGATCACGCCGTAAATCCGGCGGAATCGGCAAATCAGGCTTCAAAGGCTCCGGCGCCTTGCCCTTCCCCGCCCGGTACTGCCGGATCTGGAACACGTAAGCCAGCACCTGCGCCACCGCCAGGTACAACCCCGCCGGAATTTCCTGCTCAAGTTCGGTGGAGTAGTAAATCGCTCGCGCCAGCGCCGGCGACTCGAGTATCTGCACCTGATGCTCAACCCCGATCTCGCGAATCTTCAACGCGATGAAATCCGTCCCCTTGGCCAGGAGCAATGGCGCCACACCGCCCGATTCAGGGTCGTACTTGAGCGCCACAGCGTAGTGCGTAGGGTTGGTAATGATCACGTCGGCGTCTGGAACTGCAGCCATCATGCGCCGCTGCGAGGCCTCCCGCTGCAACTGACGGATCCGCTGTTTGACCTCAGGCTTGCCTTCCGAATCCTTGTATTCATCCTTCACTTCCTGCTTGGTCATCTTCAGCTTGTTGTGCGCCTGCCAGATCTGGAACGGCACATCCACTGCCGCGATCAGCAGCAAGCCAGCCGCCATCCACAGCGCGCTCCACCCCACCACCTGGACGCTGTGGATGATGGCTTGCTCCAGTGGCTCATTGGCAATCGCCATCAGCGCCTGGCGATCGCTGGAAAGTACCGCCAGCGCCACCAGCAGGATCACGAAGAACTTGGCCAGGGCCTTGAGCAGCTCGGTCAAGGCATTGAGGGAAAACATGCGCTTGATACCCGCCAACGGGTTCATGCGGCTGAACTTGGGCTGCAACAGGCTCGTGGAGAACAGGAAGCCGCCCAAGGCAATTGGCCCGACGAAGGAAATCAGGAACAGCAGGATCAACACCGGCTGCACCGCCCAGATCGCCATCTTGCCCGAGATCAGCAGCAGGGTACCCATGGCACTTTCGTCCACCACCACCTCCCGAGAGAGGCCGAAATTCATGCGCATCAGGTCCATCAGGGTCTCGGCCAGGTATCCCCCGAACGCCAGCAGAGCACCCGCGCCCGCAAGGGTCACCACTACCGTGTTGAGTTCCTTGGAGCGAGCCACCTCGCCTTTTTCACGCGCATCGCGCCGGCGTTTGTCGGTGGGTTCTTCTGTTTTGTCCTGACCGCTCTCGCTTTCAGCCATGCTCAGCGCGCCCTGGCCAATTCACGCAACCATTGCAGCGCTTCGCTGGCCAACAGCTGGTAATGGGAAAAAATGTCCGCCAAGGTGATCCAGAAGATGAGCAGCCCCAGCACGAGAGTCAGCGGAAAGCCGATGGAGAAGATGTTCAGTTGCGGCGCAGCACGTGTCATCACGCCAAACGCGACGTTGACCACCAGCAGCGCGGTGATCGCGGGCAATACCAACAGCAGCCCGGCGCCGAGCACCCAGCTCATGCGCCCGGCCATCTCCCAGAAATGATTGACCATCAGGGCACTCCCCACCGGCAAGGTGGTGAAGCTTTCGGTGAGCACCTCGAGCACCACCAAATGGCCATTCATCACCAGGAACAGCACGCTGACCAACATGGTCATGAACTGGCTGACCACAGCCACGTTGACACCGTTGGCAGGGTCCACCATGGAAGCGAAGGCCATGCCCATCTGCACGGCGATGATCTGCCCAGCCACCACGAACGCCTGGAACAGCATCTGCAACGCCAGGCCGAACAAGGCACCGACGATGACCTGCTCACCGCACAACAGCACACCGCGCAGGCTCAACGGGTCGATTTCAGGCAAGGGCGGCAGCCCCGGGACGATCACCACGGTGATGGCCAGCGCTGCATAGAGGCGGATGCGCGCCGGCAACATCTTCGTCCCCAGGATCGGCATGGTCATCAGCACCGCCGTCACCCTGAAAAACGGCAGGATGAACGTGGCGACCCAAGTGCCAATCTGTGTGTCGGTCAGCTCCAGCATGACTGCATCAACCGATCAGCTGTGGGATGCTGGTGTACAGGCGGTTGAAATACTCCATGAAGCGCTGCAACAGCCAGGGCCCAATGACGATCAGGGTCACCAGCATCACCAGCAGGCGCGGCAGGAAGCTCAGGGTCTGTTCGTTGATCTGGGTGGCGGCCTGGAACATCGCCACCACCAAGCCGACCAGCAGGCTCGGGATCACCAGGATGGCCACCATCATGGTGGTCATCCATAACGCATCGCGGAAAATGTCTACGGCGACTTCAGGTGTCATGCAGGGCTCTCCTTGATGGCCTCAGACGCCACCGAAACTGCCGGCCAGGGTACCCATGATCAACGCCCAGCCATCGACCAGGACGAACAGCATGATCTTGAACGGCAGCGAAATGATCAGCGGTGAAAGCATCATCATGCCCATGGCCATCAATACACTGGCCACCACCATGTCGATGATCAGGAACGGGATGAAGATCATGAAGCCGATCTGGAAGGCGGTCTTGAGTTCAGACGTGACGAATGCTGGCACCAGGATGGTCAATGGTGCCTGCTCAGGGCTGGCGATGTCGGTGCGCTTGGACAGGCGCATGAACAGGTCCAGGTCACTTTGCCGGGTCTGGGCCAGCATGAAGTCCTTCAGCGGCCCCTGGGCCTTGTCGATGGCCTGCTGGGCGGTCATCTGCTCGTTCAGGTAGGGCTGGATGGCGTCCTGGTTCACCCGGTCGAACACCGGCGCCATGATGAACAGCGTCAGGAACAACGCCATGCCGGTCAGCACCTGGTTCGAGGGCGTCTGCTGCAGGCCCAGGGCCTGGCGCAGGATGGAAAAGACAATGATGATGCGGGTGAAGCTGGTCATCAGGATGACGAACGCTGGAATGAAACTCAGCGCCGTCATGATCAGCAGGATCTGCAGGCTGACCGAATATTCCTGCTGGCCGTCCGCCCCGTTGGACAAGGTGATGGCCGGGATCGACAGCGGGTCGGCAGCCAGGGCCATCGGCGCAGCCAACAGCAGCGCCAGGGTCAACAATGAGCGCAGTGCGCCGGTCATCACTTCTTGTCCTTCTGATCCTTGCCCATCAGCTCGAGCAGCCGCTGGGCGAATTCCGGCGTGGCCGGGCGGGCACTGGCGGGCACCTCCACAGGCTCGGCCAGCACATGCAACGCCTCGATGCTGCCAGGCGAATGGCCGATGAGGATCTGCTCCTTGCCCACCTGCACCAGCAGCAGGCGGTCACGCGGGCCGATCGTCCGACTGCCGACGATATCGATCACCTGCCCGCCGCGCGGTGTCGCGCCCTGCATGCGGCGCAGCAACCAGGCAAGGGCGAAGATCAGGCCGACCACCAGCAGCAGGCCAAAGACCATCTGGGCCAGTTGCCCACCAAGGCTGCCTGGGGGAGCCGCAGCAGGCGCCGGCGCCTGGGTGGCCGCGATCACCGTCTCGCTGGCGAGCAACGCGCCAAGGGCCATCGCGGCCCGCATCGACCCCTTCACTCAGCGCAGCTTCTTGATACGTTCGCTGGGGCTGATCACATCGGTCAGGCGAATGCCGAACTTCTCGTTGACCACCACCACTTCGCCATGGGCGATCAGGGTACCGTTGACCAGCACGTCCAGCGGTTCGCCCGCCAGGCGATCAAGCTCGATCACCGAGCCCTGGTTAAGTTGCAGCAGGTTGCGGATGCTGATTTCGGTGCTGCCCACTTCCATGGAGATGTTCACCGGAATATCCAGGATCACATCCAGGTTCGGCCCCTCGAGGCTGACATTGTCATTGGGCTTGGGGGAGCTTGCGAACTCTTCCATCGGCAGGCGGCCAGCGCCCGACTTGCCGCTGTCGGCAGCCAGCAGCGCATCGATGTCGGCCTGGCCGGCATCACCGGTTTCCTGCAGGGCGGCAGCCCATTCATCGGCCAGGGCCTGTTCCTCCGGGGAGGTGATTTCGTTTTCGTTAGCCATGATGTCCTCGACAGGCATTCAATTCGGAAAGAGCGACCGGCACGCGGTCAGCGACGTTCGATCGGGTCGATGATCTGCAGCGACAGGGTGCCCTTGTGCGAACCCAGGCGAGCCTTGAACGACGGTACGCCGTTGGCGCGCAGCACCAGGTGCTCGGGCAGCTCGACGGGGATCACATCGCCAGGCTGCATGTGCAGGATGTCGCGCAACTTGAGCTGACGACGGGCCACAGTGGCCGAGAGGGGCACGCTGACATCCAGCACGTCTTCGCGCAGAGCCTTGACCCAACGCTCGTCCTGGTCATCCAGGTCGGACTGGAAGCCGGCATCGAGCATTTCGCGCACCGGCTCGATCATCGAGTACGGCATGGTCACGTGCAGGTCGCCGCCACCGCCGTCCAGCTCGATATGGAACGTCGAGACCACCACCGCCTCGCTCGGGCCGACGATGTTGGCCATGGCCGGGTTGACCTCGGAGTTTATGTACTCGAAGTTGACCGGCATGATCGCCTGCCAGGCTTCCTTGAGATCGACGAAGGCCTGGTCCAGCACCATGCGCACCACGCGCAGTTCGGTCGGTGTGAACTCGCGCCCCTCGATCTTGGCGTGGCGGCCATCGCCACCGAAGAAATTGTCCACCAGCTTGAACACCAGCTTGGCGTCAAGGATGAACAGCGAGGTGCCGCGTAGGGGCTTGATCTTGACCAGGTTGAGGCTGGTCGGGACGTACAGCGAATGCACATATTCGCCGAACTTCATCACCTGCACGCCGCCCACCGCCACGTCGGCGGAGCGACGCAGCAGGTTGAACATGCTGATGCGGGTATAGCGGGCGAAGCGTTCGTTGATCATCTCCAGGGTCGGCATGCGTCCGCGGACGATCCGATCCTGGCTGGTCAGGTCGTAGCTTTTGACGCCACCGGGCTCGGCGGCGCTTTCGGTTTGTACCAGACCATCATCGACGCCATGCAACAGGGCATCGATCTCATCCTGGGACAGCAGGTCCTGCACGGCCATTTCGGGCTCCTACTGCAATACGAAATTGGTGAACAGCAGCTGGTCCACGACCGGCTTGCCGACTTCCTTCTGTGCCACTTCCTGGACCACCGCGGTGGCCTTCTGGCGCAGCATTTCCTGTCCCACCGGGCTGCTGGCCAGGGTGTCGAAGCCTTGGCCAGAGAACATCATCACCAGGTTGTTGCGGATCACAGGCATGTGCACCTTGAGTGCGTCCAGGTCGGCCTGGTTGCGCCCCTGCATGGTGATGCTCACCTGCATGTAGCGCTGGCGGCCGTTCTGGTTGAAATTGACGACGAAAGCCGGCGCCAGCGGCTCGTAGATCGCCGCCGCCTTGACGTTTGCCTGGGCAGGATCGACAGCCGGTGCCGACTCGCTCTTGTGCATGACGAACCAGGTGGCGCCCACTGACAGGCCCACGGCCAGCAGCAGCGCCAGCACCAGCAGCAGGATCAGCTTGAGTTTGCCTTTAGTGGCGGGGTCTTTGACTGCTTCGCTCTTCGCCATGCCAATAATCCGTCGTCCATCGGGGTTTCAAAGAAGGATGACGTGGCTTGAGCAAGTGTTATGCCAGATTTGAGCCGACCGGGAGCAACCAGCAGGCGTGGGAGCTGGCGGCAGCCTGCGATGGCCTGCGCCGCAGCCCCTCAGGCGTAATAGTCGACGGCGCTGTCGCCGATCACCACCTGCTGCTCGATCGGCTGGGCAGTATCGGCCATTTCACCTTCGCTCTCGCCATCGGCCATGGCACGCCGCGCCGCGACCCCGGACAGGTTCGAACCTTCCTGCTGGGCCTGCTGTTGCTGCTGGCCGCGGGATTGGTCGGCGACGTTGACATCAGGCTGCGCCAGCCCTTGCTGGGCGAACAGCTCGCGCAGGCGATGCACCTGGCTGTCCAGGGCATCGCGCACCCCGGCGTGACCACTGATGAAGGTGATCTGGGTGGACTGATCCGCCGCGACATTGACGCGGATGTCCAGACGACCCAACTCTGCGGGCTCAAGCTTGATGTCCGCGGACTTGAGGTTCTGGCTGGACAAGTACATGACCCGGTTCACCAGCCCTTCGGCCCAAGCGTTCTGGTTCATCGGCAGCGGCTGGTGCAACGGGCTGGGCGGCACGGCATTGGCGGTCTTGGGCGTCGCAGCCTGGGTCAGGCTGGCCAGGCGATTGGCGAAATCATCGACGCGCGTGTCGCTGCTCGCACTTTTGGTGTCCTTCAAACCATTGTCGAGCAGTTCGCTGAAGGCCTTGTCACCCGGTTGCGAGGCATCGCCTTCGGCTTCAGGTTTGTCGATCAGGCTCGCCAAGGTATTGACGGCTACCTGCCCGTCGTCGGGCTGGCTGCTGTCAGCCTGAGTGGTGGACGCCGCATGCGCGGAGGTCGTGCCCTTGGCCTGGGCGCTTTGCTCCAGGGCCAGGCGCAAGGTCGGCAGATTGGCCAGCGGATCGGCCGCTGGGTCGAAATCCTCCACGGCCGGGGCCTGCTCCGGCGGCGTCTCGACAGGTGCGGCTTGGGGCTGCGCTGCGGCCTGTAGCACAGGGGCCACCGCCTCTGCCTGCGCCTGTATCAACTGCGCGCCGGGCTGGGCATCGGTGACCTGCCCGGCCACCAGACTGGCGTCGAGTGCGCTCGATTCGCTGCTGTCACTGACCGGGTCGGCCGCTGGCAAGGTTTTGCCGCCATCGGCAACTGCCTGCGTATCGGCAGGCTCGGCCTTGCCGTCGGCCGGGCGCTCGGATTTGTCCTTGGGCTTGACCTGGGCCGCCTTGTCATCGCGTCCCTGACGGGCCATGACCTGATCGAAACCACCACTCTGGGAGCCCGCCGCCTGCGGCTTTTCCGCCGCCTGAGCAGCCGCGCGCGACGGCTTGCTCACCACACTGGCTTGCAGCAAAGGATTGGATGCGACAGGCATTGAAAGGTCTCCGCGCCGAATAATCGTGAATCGTTCAGGCAAAGACAGGCAAAAGTCGCGCCAGGTTACGTCAACCTGCGGAAATACGCGCACGCTCGGCGCGATAGAAGCGCTGAACCTCGAGATACTCTTGGTCGATCCGGTTGATCAGGTCCTCGATGCCATACAACGGTTGCTTTCGCACACGCTCCTCCAACTGCCGGCACAGCTCGGCCAGGCCTACCGCGCCCATGTTGCCGCTGCTGCCCTTGAAGCTGTGAGCGGCCAAGCCCAGCTCCTCGGCGCTGCGGGCCCCATGGAGCTGGTCGAGGCGACGCTCGGAGTCCTCCAGGAAGGTCTCGAGCAGTTGCAGATACCCCTCCTCCATGACCTCTTGCAGGTCACTGAGAACCTTCGGGTCGATATGCATGTCAGCCACTTGTTCACTCCTTTGATCAAGTCCATAGGGCCTGCTTGCGCAGGGTCCGGCGCCAGCTGCTCACCAACAGAATACCACCCGCGCACAACACCCACCCTCGAGCCATTCGGCACTCTGACTGAGGCAGCGCACCAGGCTCAGCCCACGCCCGCTCAGCCCCTGGGCCAGCGCCTGGCCAGACAACACCTGTGCGACGTCAAAGCCCATGCCGCTGTCGCGTACGTCGATCTTCAGACGCCCGCCCCTGCCCCAGGGTTCAACTTCCAAGTCGATGCGCACGAAGCCGTCCTGCTGCTGCGCCAGGCGCAGGTTACGCTCGTGGTAATAGTCGGCAAACCCTTGGGCGTCGCGCTTGAGCCGCGAGTCCAGGCCAAGCACCCCATGCTCCAGGGCGTTGGCGTACAACTCACTCAGGACGGTGTGCAACAAACCACCGTTCGGCCGCAGGCCATGGATCTCCTGCAGCAGCTGTACTAGGTATGGCACGGGATTGAAACGTTTCAAGCTTTCGCCACGCAACTCAAAGTGCAGCGACCAATGCAATGGACCCGAGCGACCGGCCTGGGCATCGGGCACGCTGGCCGGGGCCTGCCACTTTGGCTCGACCATGCACACGTCACAGAGACTGATATCGTCTCGGGGGCGCCCGCCAAAGCGCTCCAGTGCCTGCATCAGTTCCGGCAGCAGCCGCGCCGGATCGCGATTGGCGCGCAGCACCTGCTCCAGGCGCTGGACGCCGAACAACTGCTCTTGGTCATCGCAGGTATCGACCACGCCATCGGAAAGCAGCAACAACCGCTCGCCCACCGCCAGTGGCAGCACCTCGGTGCTGTCGTCGAAGCGCTCCGGCGAGAGGATACCCAAGGGCAGGTGCCTTGATTGCAGCGTGGACAGCACTTCCCCTGAGGCCGACAAACGGTAGCCATCCGGCATGCCACCGTTCCAGATCTCCACCGTGCCGCGTTGATAGCTCAGATCGACCATCAGGACGCAACAGAACATGTCCACCGGCAGGATGTGCTTGAGCTTGGCGTTCATCTCCCGCAGCGTTTCGGCGACACCATGGCCCTTGGCGGCCATGCCGTAGAACACCTCGGCCAGGGGCATGGCGCCAATCGCGGCGGGTAAACCATGGCCGGTAAAGTCTCCCAGCAGCACATGCATGCTTCCATTGGGGGTATAGGCCGCCAACAGCAGGTCACCATTGAACAGTGCATAGGGAGATTGCAGGTAGCGGATGTTGGGTGCGCGCAGGCATCCGGCATGGGCCACCTTGTCGAACACCGCCTTGGCGACCCGCTGCTCGTTGAGCAGGTGGTGATGATGCCGGGCGATCTGGTCCCGCTGCTCGAGCACCGTGGCGTGCAGCCTTCGCAGACGGTCCATGGCGCGGATCTTGGCGCCGAGGATTACGGCGCTGTACGGCTTGGCCATGAAGTCGTCACCCCCGGCCTCCAGGCAACGCACCAGGGCGTCCTGCTCATTGAGCGAGGTAAGGAAAATGATCGGCACCAGCGACTCGCCCGCCAGCGCTTTGATTCGCCTCGCCGCCTCGAAACCGTCCATCACCGGCATCAGCGCGTCCAGCAGCACCAGTTGCGGCCGCCGTTCGGCGAACAGCGCTACGGCCTGCTCGCCGTTCTGCGCGGTGAACACTTCATGACCCTGGCGTCGAACGATCTGCGCCAGCAACAGCCGGTCCGCCGCACTGTCTTCGGCAACCAGCACGCTCAGCGCCCGTTCGGCCGGCATGTCCACGCTCAACTGATATCGAACAGCTTTTCGAAATTGGAGATGGCAAGGATCTTGCGCACGTCGGGGCTGGTGTTGATCACGCTGATGCAGGCGTCTTCACCGCCTTCATGGTCGCGCAGCAACAGCAGCATGCCCAATGCCGAACTGTCCAGGTAAGTGGCGTCCTTGAGGTCCACGACCACCGAGTCCGGGCGGATGGGCTGTCGTTCGTAGGCATTGCGAAATTCTTGGTGCCTACCGAAGTCGAAACGCCCCTTGACCGTGATCGTGAGTTTTTTCTCGTCTCGTGAAAAATCGGATTCGACAGCCATGCCAGCGATTCCTTCGATGATGATGGCGAATGCGATCCCAGAAGGTTTAGCAGCCGAGGACGGTGATCGCAAGTCAGGTTTGCGCCCCACCCGTGACACTATCGACTACATAGAAGCGGGTTGGCCCCACGACAACGACAGTGAAGGCTACAGATGACCCTGGCGCGGCAAACGCTGGGCGAGCTCATCGAGCAGCTTCTGCTCACGCTTGTCTTCCGCCCGCCGGGCTTCATCAAGGTAGCGCTGGACCAACTTGCGCAACCCCTCGACCCGAGCGTGGGCCTGCTGCCAGATGCCTCGGGCATTGTTGAGGTTGTTCTGGTGCCAGGCCAGGCTCTGGCGCTGCTGGGTCATCGCTGTTTCCAGCTGGCCGAGAAAACGCTGATAGTTGACCAGCCAACTGCCATTGACGCCCTGCCCGCCGCGATTGATCCACTGCAACTGGTAGTCTTCGCGAAACCGCTCGAGCTCGGCCAGCTTGGCATGGGCCTGAGACAACTGCTGCTGGAAGTGCCCCAGACGCTGGGCGGCCTTGCGCTCGGCCTCTTCGGCCATCTCCACGACCGGCCCCAAACGCGCGGCTCGACTGGGCAATGCCATGATCTATCAGCCGCCCGCCGGTGCTGCGAAGATGGCGCCGAGCTGCTCGCGGCTCTGGGCCATGCCGACGTTTTCCTGGAGACCCTGGCGCAGGAAGCCGACCAGGCTCGACTGCAAGGCGATGGCCTGGTCGGTCTCCGGGTCGCCACCGGGCACATAGGCACCGACGCTGATCAGGTCGCGGCTCTGGGACAGGCGCGACCACAACTGCTTGAAGTGCTGGGCCTGGCGCAGGTGATCGGGGTCGACCACCTGGGGCATGACACGGCTGATCGACGCTTCTATGTCGATGGCCGGGTAATGCCCTTCCTCGGCCAGACGCCGGGACAGCACGAAGTGGCCATCGAGCACGCCCCGCGCCGCATCGGCGATCGGGTCCTGCTGGTCGTCCCCTTCGGACAGCACCGTATAGAACGCAGTGATCGATCCTCCGCCCGGCTCGCCATTACCCGCACGCTCGACCAGCTTGGGCAGCTTGGCGAACACCGAAGGCGGATAGCCGCGAGTCGCAGGCGGCTCACCGATGGCCAGGGCGATTTCCCGCTGAGCCTGGGCGAAACGGGTCAGCGAATCCATCAAGAGCAGAACGTTCTTGCCCTTGTCGCGGAAATATTCGGCGATACGCGTGCAGTACATCGCTGCGCGCAGGCGCATCAACGGCGCATCGTCGGCAGGCGATGCGACCACCACCGAGCGCTTGAGCCCTTCCTCTCCAAGGATGTGCTCGATGAACTCCTTCACCTCACGCCCCCGCTCACCGATCAGCCCGACCACGATGATCTCGGCCTCGGTGAAGCGCGTCATCATGCCCAGCAACACCGACTTACCCACACCGGTACCGGCGAACAGGCCCAAGCGCTGTCCGCGCCCCACCGTGAGCAAGCCATTGATGCTGCGGATCCCCACATCCAGCGGCTCGTGAATTGGATCGCGGTTGAGGGGGTTGATGATCGGACCGTCCATCGGCACCCAGTCTTCAGCCTTCATCCCGCCCTTGCCATCCAGGGCTCGCCCTGCGCCATCGAGCACCCGCCCGAGCATGCTCATGCCCATGGGCAGGCGACCGCTATCATCCAGGGGCACAACGCGCGCCCCAGGTGCGATACCGGCGACGCTGCCCACCGGCATGAGGAAGACTTTGGCTCCGGAAAAGCCCATCACTTCGGCTTCGACCTGCACCGGGTGGTGGCTGTCATCGTTGATCACCAGGCAGCGGCTGCCGACGGCGGTGCGCAGGCCTTCGGCCTCCAGGGTGAGGCCGACCATGCGTAGCAGGCGCCCCTCGACCACCGGCTGACCCGGCAATTTCACCGCCGCCGCGTAACCGCCCAGGCGCTTGCCGAAGCTGGTGCGCTCAAGACGCATCGCTGGGCTCCGGTGCGCTCGTCTCCAGCTCAAGGGCAAGGTCCGGCGCGGCCGGGTGCAGGGACTGGTCGTGCAGCTGGTCGAACAGTTGCGCCAGCGCCTTTTCCAGGCGCGTTTCCATGGTGGCGTCGATGCGGCTGTGCAGCGTTTCGATCCGGCAACCGCCCGGCAGCAGCGATTCGTCCTCGAGCAGTTTCCAACGCTCCTCGTGGCGTTCGCGCAGCGCCTTGGCCAGGTCGAAATCCTGGGGGTTCAGGTAGATACGGATGTTCTCGGCGCCCATAGGCAACAGCTTGAGCGCCTCGCGCAGCACATGGGTGATCTGACTCGAGTCGCTGTGCAGCTCGCGACCGATCACCTGACGGGTCATGTGCGCCACCAACTGCACCAGGCCACGTTCGATCTGTGTGTCCTGCTCGGCGATAGGTTCGAGCAGTTGGCCCATCAGTTGTTCGAGGCTGGCCAGCTTAGCCGCCAAGGCCACCTCCGCCTCCTGGCGCACCTTCAGCTGGGTGCTGTGGAAGCCCTCACGTTCGCCGGTGGCAAACCCTTCGTTGTAGGCCTCCTGACGGATCGCCTCGAGCTCTTCGAGGGTCAGCGGCTGGACTTCCTCCAGCGGCACTTCCTCGATTTCTTCCTCGATGATCTCAGGCTCTGGTTCAGGCTCCGGCTCAGGCTCCGGGTCGAAGCTGGGCAACGCCCAGACGTCGACGCCCTCGAGGTCGCGGGCGCGAATCAGGTCGCTGAGGTGTTCGTTGGTGGACATGCTGTCGGTACTCAAAAACCAGGTTCGGCCAGCGCATCCCCGGTGGGAGCGGGTTTACCCGCGAATGCGTCGGCAGGGACAACCTCGTTGCCTGGCCTGGCGCCCTCGCGGACAAACCCGCGCCCACAAGGGGCGGCGCCAGTATCAGCAAACGGCTTAAATCATTTCCTCGGCACCTTTGCCGCCGAGCACGATCTCGCCGGCCTCGGCCATGCGCCGTGCGATGGTGAGGATTTCCTTCTGCGCTGTCTCCACGTCGCTGACCCGCACCGGCCCCTTGGCCTCCAGGTCGTCGCGCAGCAGTTCCGAGGCACGCTTGGACATGTTGCGGAAGATCTTGTCCTTGACCTTCTCGTCGGCGCCCTTGAGCGAGACGACCAGCACGTCGGAAGACACCTCGCGCAGCAGCGCCTGGATGCCACGGTCATCGACGTCTGCCAGGTTGTTGAAGACGAACATCAAGTCTTCGATCTGCTCGGACAGATCGCCGTCGATGTCGCGGATCGCATCCATCAGCTGGCCTTCGACCGAACTGTCGAGGAAGTTCATGATGTCCGCGGCTCGCTTGATACCGCCCAGGGTGGTGCGCGCGGCATTGGAGTTGCCGGAGAACTGCTTCTCGAGGATCTGGTTCAGCTCCTTGAGCGCCGCCGGTTGCACGGTGTTGAGCGACGAGACACGTAGGATGATGTCCAGGCGCACCTTGTGATCGAAGTTGCTCAGCACCTCACCGGCCTGGTCAGGATCCAGGTAAGCCACCACGATCGCCTGGATCTGCGGGTGCTCATAGCGGATGACATCGGCCACGGCACGCGGCTCCATCCATTTGAGGCTGTCCAGGCCACTGGTGTTGCCGCCCAGCAGAATGCGGTCGATCAGGCCGTTGGCCTTGTCCTCGCCCAGCGCCTGGTTGAGCATCTTGCGGATATAGCCGTCGGAACCCACGCCCAGGCTGGTCTGGTCGCCAACGATCTCGACGAACTCGCTCATCACCTGCTCGACCTGCTCGCGATGGACGTTGCCCATCTGCGCCATGGCCACGCCGACCCGCTGCACTTCCTTGGGCCCCATGTGTCGCAGGACCTGGGCAGCGTCGGTCTCGCCCAGCGAGAGCAGCAGGATCGCCGCTTTGTCGACGCGGCTCAGCTTGGCGGTAACGGCTCGGTTGTCACTCATCGGCGTTGATCCACTCTTTCACGACCTGGGCCACGCGGCCCGGGTCTTCGGCCACCAGGCCTTTGATTGCGTTCAACTGTGCTTCGTAGCCCTCGCTCGGGCTCGGCAACAGAATGCTTTGCGGGCCACCCAGGGTGACGCGGTCGTTGGCCAGCTCGCCATCCAGACCGATCATCCCGCCCAGCTCCATGTCGCTGTCGGTGACAGCCTGCTTGCCACCCCCTGTGATGTTGTTGAGCACCGGACGCAGTACACCGAACACCAGCACCAGGATGAACACGACGCCCAGCACCTGCTTGACGATGTCCCAGAACCACGGCTGCGAGTAGAACGGAATGTCCGCCAGTTCCACCCCACGGTCAGCGGAGAACGGCACGTTGACCACGGTCACGCTGTCGCCACGGCTGGCGTCGAAGCCCACCGCATCCTGGACCAGACGCGTGAAGCGCGCCAGGTCTTCGGCGCCCCATGGGGCACGGGTGGTTTCGCCGGTGGCGGCGTCGACCTTGACCTGATCGTCCACCACCACGGCCACCGACAGGCGGGTCAGACGACCTTGCTGCTGGCGGGTATGGCTGATGGAGCGGTCAAGTTCGAAGTTCTTGGTGGTCTGCTGGCGCTTGTCGGCCGGGTATGGCGCAAGCATCGGCTGGCCAGTGGCCGGGTCCATGATCTGCTGACCATTGGCGTCGACCAGTGGCTGCCCTGGCTGGATCGCACCGGCTGGCGGCGCCGAGGCGGTGGCATTCTCAGGCGCGGAGGCACCGGCCGGCGGATGGTTGCTCAGGGCGCCGGGCACACCTTGCGGAGGCTGGCTGCTGGAGCGTTGCTCATTGACCGACTGCTCGCTACGCAGCGCCGGCTGGTCGGGATTGAACTGCTCTGAGGTGGACTCGACCGCGCTGAAATCGACGTCGGCGGACACCTCGGCCTTGTAACGGTCATTGCCCAGCACTGGCTGCAGGATGTTGTGCACACGCTGGGTCAGCAGGCCTTCCATGCGGCGGCTGTAGTCGAACTGCTTGCCAGCCATGGTCAACGCGGTGTCCTGCAACTGGTCGGAGAGCAGGTTGCCCTTCTGGTCGACCACGGTCACCTGGGATTTGTCCAGTTCCGGCACACTGGTGGCCACCAGGTTGACGATAGCCATGACCTGCCCAGCCTCCAGGGCACGCCCCGGATACAGCTCGACCAATACCGACGCGCTGGGCTTGCGCTCGTCGCGCACGAACACCGAACTCTTGGGAATGGCCAGGTGGACACGGGCGGCCTTGACGTTGTTCAGGCTCGACACGGTGCGCGCCAATTCGCCTTCCAGGCCCCGGCGGTAGCGGGTGGCCTCCATGAACTGGCTGGTGCCCAGGCCCTGCTCTTTATCGAGAATCTCGAAACCGATGTTGCCGTCGCTCGGCGCCACGCCGGCGGCGGCCAGCTTCAGGCGCGCACGGGAGAGGTCGTCGGCCTTGACCAGCAGCGCGCCGGAGTTGGGTTCCACGCGATAGCCGATGTCCGCGGAGGCCAGGGTATCCATGACCTGCTTGGCATCCAGGCCCGCCAGACTGCCGTACAGCGGTCGGTAGTCCGGCTGCTGCGACCAGAGCACCACGGCGAAGCCGATCGCCACACTCGCGGCCAGTCCGACCAGCAGGCCGACCTGACGCAGCATGGGCATCTGCGAGATGTTTTCCAGGAACGACATGCCGAACAGCGGCGGCTTGGGCGCTGGCGGACCACTCTTGGCGGGGGGATTGTCGACGACTGCTTCAGCCATGGCTCACTCTGTCCTCAAACCGGCATCTGCATGATGTCCTGGTACGCCTGGACCAGTTTGTTACGCACCTGGGTCAGGGCCTGGAACGACACGGAAGCCTTTTGCGAAGCGATCATCACGTCAGTCAGGTCAACGCCGCTCTTGCCGATCTCGAAGGCGCTGGACAGCTGGGTCGAGGCCTGCTGTACATCATTGACCTTGCCGATGGCCTGGCCGAGCATGTCGGCGAAGCTGCTCTGGCCAGGGGCCAGTTCAGGCGCGGCAGCGACCTTGGGCTGGGACATGGCTTCGGCCTGCATGGCCCGCATATCCAGCATCAGACGATTGAATTCAACACCTTGGGTCATGGACTTCTTCTCTCCGGCGGCCGCATTTTTTTGACGCTCATGCAGCGAATGGGCTGGAACTAGCAACAAGAGTGCCAGCCCTGCATGCGGCCTTTAAAACTGGTTTCAACCGTACAGGCTGGCTTCGACGTCAAACCCCGCATCGCGCATCTGCGCCAATTTGTAGCGCAGGGTCCGCGGGCTGATGCCCAAGCGCTCGGCGGCTTCCTTGCGGCGCCCACGCTCGGCCCGCAGGGTGTCGATGATCATCTGGAATTCATGGCGACGCATGTCATCGCCCAGCCCGCTGGATTCGACAGGCGTCTCGCTCACAGCCGCTGTCGGCACCGACAACGCAATGGCGCCGGCCAGACAGAAATCCGCCGCTTCGATCACCCCGCCCTGCTGGAGGATCAATGCGCGCTGCAAGGCGTTGTCCAGCTCACGCACGTTCCCCGGCCACGGATACCCCTGCAGACAGGCACGCGCTTCGGCCGAAAGCCGCACCGGAGCATGCTTCATCTTGGCCACATGACGCGCCAGCAGGCGCTCGGCCAGCGGCAGGATATCGGCGCTGCGCTCGCGCAGCGGGCGCCAGGCGAGCGGGAACACCGACAGCCGATAGTAGAGGTCTTCACGGAAGCGCCCGGCGGCGACTTCCTCGGCCAGGTCACGGTTGGTGGTCGCCAGCACACGGATATCCAGGACGATCGGCTTGCGCCCACCCACCCGCTCCACCTCGCGCTCCTGCAACACGCGCAGGAGCTTGGCCTGCAAGCCCAGGGGCATTTCGGAAATCTCGTCGAGCAACAAGGTGCCCCCGTCGGCCTGCTCGAACTTGCCGGCCTGTGCGGCAATGGCACCTGTGAATGCACCTTTTTCGTGGCCGAACAGCGTGGCTTCGAGCATGTTGTCGGGGATGGCCGCGCAGTTGATCGCCACGAAAGGGTGCGCCGCTCGCGGCGACTGCTGATGAATGTAGCGCGCCAATACCTCCTTGCCGGTCCCGGACTCCCCGGAGATCAGCACGGTCGAATCGCTGCGCGCCACGCGCGCGGCCAGCTCCAGCAATTGTCGGCTGGCCGGCTCGCTTGCCACCGGACCCTCTTCGTCCGCCCCACCCACGCGCCCGGCAGCATGGCGTTCCACCAGGCTCAGCAGCGCCTTGGGTTCGAACGGCTTGACCAGGTAATCGACCGCGCCCTGGCGCATGGCCTGCACGGCACGCTCTACCGCGGCGTGGGCCGTCATCAGCAACACCGGCAATTGAGGATGCAGGCTACGCAGTTGCGTCAGCAACTGATGCCCATCCATGCCCGGCATGTTCACGTCACTGACCACCAGACTGAAGGACTCACCGGCCACCGCCTCAAGCGCCTCCTCGCCACTGCCGACCGCACGATAGGCGAAACCGCCAATCTCCAAGGTATCGCCCAAGGCCTGGCGCAGGACACGATCATCCTCGACCAGCAGCACCTTGATCGCCATCACATCGCCCCCATCGACTGCCCGCCGATCAGCGGCAGCATCACATTCACGCACGTTCCCCGACCGACCTTCGAGCGTAGCCGCAGACTGCCCTGGTGCGCCCGTACCACGGCCTTGACCACCGCCAACCCCAGGCCGGTGCCGGTGGATTTGGTGGTCAGGAAGGGCTCTCCCAGACGCGTCAGCAGCTCGGCATCGATACCGCAGCCAGCATCGCTGATGCACAGGTGCAGGGCCTGGTCGCGACGATACAGGTGCACCTTCAGGCGCGCCGACCCGTTGCTGGCCTGCAAAGCGTTTTCGATCACATTGAGCAACGCGCCCACCAAGGTGTCGCGATTGCACAGCAATTCGCCCAGATGGCTATCGCATTGCCAGCGCACACTATGACCCTGCACATGGGGCTGGGCAGCCTGCTGCAAGGCCTGGAACAACGCCTTGGGGCTCACACGGTCGCCCAAGGGCAGCTCGCCACGCGCGAATACCAGCATGTCGCGGACCTGATGTTCCAGCTCGTGCAGGCGCTCCTTGAGACTGCCAGCAAAGCGCTGGCGGGTTTCCTTGGGCAATTCTTTTTCTTCGTCGGCCAGATGACCGGCATAGAGCATCGCCGCCGACAATGGCGTGCGGATCTGATGGGCAAGTGACGCGACCATGCGCCCCAGCGAGGACAGCCGCTCGTGGCGGGCCAGTTGATCTTGCAGGCGGCGGGTCTCGGTCAGGTCGTTGAGCAGCACCAACTGCCCAGGCTCGGCATCGAGCGAGCGCGTGGCGATGGACAACCGCCGGCCGTCACGCAGCGAGATTTCATGGCCGTCATCCTTGCGCGGGGCGAAGCTGCGGGCGATCACCTGGCGCCAGAGCTCACCGACCAATGGCTCGCCCAGCAACTCGCACGCCGCCGGATTGGCCTCACGTACATAGCCCTGATCGTCGATCACGATCACCCCGCCGGGCAGCAGGTCGAGCAGGTTCTGCAAACGATTGGCCAGGCGCTCCTTTTCATCCAGCTCGGCCATGCGCTGGGCGCTGACCACGGCCAGCTCGCCCTTGAGCTGACTGACCCGGGCTTCGAGCAGGCTGTAGGACTCACTGAGCTGGCTGGAAACCTGATTGAACAGGGCGAACGCCTGCTCCAGGCCCTGACGGCTTTCTTGCTCGACCGGGGTGTGGCCGTGCGCGTCGGGGGTTCGGGAGATGTGGGCGACCTGGGGCATCATGCTCTCTCGCGTGGCTGACCGTCATAAAACCGGTGTGTTGCCAGCGGTGTAGCAATAGCCGTGCCGGGTATAGGGAAATACGGAGGCCTTCATCACGCGATGGCATTGCACCACCGTTCAGGCGCGGGTTTGCCACGCGATGGGCTGCAAAGCAGCCCTTCTTGCAGAGGATGGAAGGCGTCAACCTTCTGCCTGGTCGTCACCTTCTCGACGGCTCATGCCGTACTTACGCATCTTCTCCACCAGCGTGGTGCGGCGGATACGCAAGCGCTCGGCGGCTCGCGCGACGATACCGTTGGCGTCGTCCAATGCTTGCTGGATCAACCCTTGCTCGAGATTGCCCAGGTAATCCTTCAGGTCCAACCCCTCGGGTGGCAGCATGGCGCTACTGGAAAAGCTTGGCGCATGGCCGTTGATCGCCGCGCGCTCTTCCAGGTCGCTGCGCAGGCTATCGACCATCTGCTCATCTTCGTCATCGACGTAACGGAATTTTTTCGGCAGCTCGGAAACCCCGATCACCCCGTACGGATGCATGATCGCCATACGCTCGACCAAGTTGGCCAGCTCACGCACATTGCCCGGCCAGCCGTGGCGGCACAGGGACATGATCGATGCTGAGTTGAAGCGGATCGAGCCGCGCTTCTCGTGCTCCATGCGCGAGATCAGCTCGTTCATCAACAGTGGAATATCCTCGACCCGCTCACGCAGCGGCGCCATCTCGATGGGGAAGACATTCAGCCGGTAGTACAGATCTTCGCGGAAGGTCCCTTCCTCGATCATGGTCTCGAGGTTCTTGTGGGTCGCGGCGATGATGCGCACGTCGATGCTTTGCGTCTTGTTGCTGCCGACACGCTCGAAGGTGCGCTCCTGCAGCACGCGCAGCAGCTTGACCTGCATCGGCAGCGGCATGTCGCCGATCTCGTCAAGGAACAAGGTACCGCCGTTGGCCAGCTCGAAACGCCCGGCACGGCTGGTGATGGCCCCGGTGAAGGCGCCCTTCTCATGCCCGAACAGCTCGCTCTCAAGCAACTCGGCCGGAATCGCTCCGCAATTGACCGGCACGAACGGCGCTTCGCGGCGCTTGGAGTGGTAGTGCAGGTTGCGCGCCACCACCTCCTTGCCAGTGCCGGACTCACCGAGAATCAGCACGCTGGCATCGGTATCGGCCACCTGCTGCATCATCTGGCGCACATGCTGGATGGCCCGGCTGGTGCCGACCAGGCTGCGGAACAGATTGGGTTCGCGCTGGCGACCACGCTCACGGGCCTGGTCGTACATCTCACGGTAGACCTGGGCACGGTGCAGCGAATCGAGCAACTGACTGTAGCTCGGCGGCATCTCGAGATTGAACAGGACGCGGCGGCGTAGGTCTTCCGGGAAGTCCGCGGAAGAAGTTTCACCTAAAAGCAGAACCGGAAGGAACTCATCCCAGGCAGCCACTGTCTTAAGCAGCCCAAGAACACTTGCCGGAGCATTCACAGTCCCGATCAGCACGCACAGCACATCGCGACTCGACGACAAAGAAGCCACCACCTGCTGCCAATCATGGCTGGAGCAGGAGACGTTTTCTTCGCCTAGAAAATTCAGGACCACCGCCAGATCGCGGCGGCGTTCGCTGTCGTCATCGATCAGGAGGATCTTGGTTTCACGCCACATGCGTTAGCAACTTCCCTAGTCATTTCGACGCCCGTAGGCGCGCTCGACATCATTCCGACTGAATGAATCAGTGCTCGGACGTCTGATTTTGCGAAAACAGTCACTAGTTAAGTCAAAAAAACGCACACAGTCAAATTAATGGCGCGCGATTTTTTGCACCCCTCCAGCGTCAACTGAAGAGATGGTATACCTTTGCGGCATTTTTCGCCTGACGAATCTGCGTCATCTCGTCGACTATCGATTGACGCTCACCACTTGCAATATCAATGAGTTGCCGATAAACGCCAAGCAACTGCTCTAGGCTGCCCTTTACCGCATCTTCATTGAGCGAGGCCTCCGCCAGCACGTCGTCGACGCAAATTCGGCACTCCAGGTCGAGCTCGCCAATCGCATCCCAATCACGGCTGTCCAATGCCGCCAGCAGCGCCTCACGGGTCTGCTCGATACGTTCGATTACCTCGCTCATTGCACCTCTCCCGAAATCAGTCTGCCGGCTGCTGGTCGCCGATTGCGTCCCAGCCTTCCTTGACAGTGATGAGCAGACGCGCCACTTCATCGATGATCGCCGGATCGTTCTTGACGTTGGCTTCGATCAGGCGGCGGCTCATGTAGCTGTACAGGTTGTCCAGGTCAGCGAGGCTGTCGGCGTGGTTTTCCAGATCCAGGCCTTCGCGCAGGCCGCCGATAATGTCGATGGCCTTGCCGATCAGGATGCCGCGCTGAGCGATGTCGTTGCGCGCCATGGCGCCCTTGGCCTGGGCAAGACGGTCAAGGCCGCCCTGCATGAGCATTTGTACCAGACGGTGCGGACTGGCCACGGAGGTCTGCGCCACACCATTGACTTTCTGGTATTGCCGAAGGGCCAACATCGGGTTCATGGATCTACCTCGTTGCAGCGAAAAAGGTTGCGTATACCTGTGTATCGTCTCGACGTCAAAGAACTTTAGTCATCAAGCAAAAAGCCCGGGGCGTCCATAAGACGCCGCCGGGCTTTTCAGTGCCTGCCTGAAAGGGTCAGGACTTCTTGGCCTGGGCGTTGATTGCCTCGAAGATCGAGGTGATCTGGTCGGCCTGGGCTTTCATCTTGCCGAGGGCGGTGTCCAAAGCCACGTACTTCTTGGTAAGGGATTCGGTCAGGGACTCTGTACGACGATCCAAGGCAGCCTGCTGATCGGCCAAACTCTTGGCAGCCTTATCCAGGTTGGCCTTACGGGTCGCCAGGCTGCCATCGGTCTTGTTGTAGGGCTCGATGGCCTTGTTCATTCGCTCGAAAATGCCATTGGTGCCGGTGAACAGCTCCTGCACCTCTGGGCCGAGCTTCTTGTCGTTCATGGCCGCGGTGAACTTGGCACTGTTGAACTCGAGCGTACCGTCCTTCTGAGTCGTGTTGATACCCAGCTGACTCAGCGTGGTCAGGCTCGAACCCGCACCCGTTTCGCTCAACACTTTGCGCACATCAGCCAATAGCGAGCGAGTAGTTGGATCGTTGGTCAGCGGCCCGAGCACCAGATTATCGTTACTGTCGCGGCTTGTGGTCGTCAGCGAATTGATCGCTTTTTGCATCGTGTTATAGGCATCGACGAAGCTCTGGACCGACTTTTTCAACCCTTCATTATCGGCTGCTACAGTGACCCTGGTGGCCGCACCGTCAGGCTTGGGTGTCATCCCCATCAATTCCAGTGTCATGCCACTGATGGCATTACTGACAGTGTTGCTTGCACTCTTGACGGCGAGTCCGTCAATAGTCAGCACTGCATCCTGAGCCCTGGCAGTAATGAAGCCAGCACCGGTACCAGAAAGCTGAGTCTTGCCATCGATCTCCAACTCAGGGATACCGGTTAGCGAAATGTCGGTATTGGCACCTGTCGTCGTAGAGCTGAGCACCAAACGGGAACCACCCTCTTCGTTGACGATGTTGGCGGAAATACCGTTGACACCCATTTCCTTGTTGATCTGGTCACGCACGCTCTGCAATGTCGCGTCAGAACCGATCTTCACGGTGTACGTTTTGTCACCTTGGGAGATCGTCAGGTCACCGGCAGTGATGGACTTATTCGCCCCCTCGGAAAACCGCTGACTGGCCACCTTGGAACTGGTTGCGAGCTGATCGACCTTGATGTCGTAGCTACCAGCCACCGCTGTATTGCCCGAGGTCACCTTGACAATGGACTCATTGGCCGAAGTCGCTGCATAGGCATTGAATGCCGGCGCGGTTTTGTCGTTCAGCTTCTTCATGGCGTCCTGGAACGCCGTAAGGGCACTGCGCAGCGAGCCAATGCCCGAGATCATCGCACTGTTGTTGCTGGTCTGGCGCTTGATCTGCGCCTGCTTGGCGGCGGTATCAGCACCCACCAGCGCCTTGACCATCGCACCAATGTCGAGACCGGAACCCAGGCCTACGCTGGATGTAATCGGGCTTGCCATGCTGTTGTCCCTCTCGTCAACGCGTCAATCCTGATCCGCAGGACCGACATGATTCGCATCATTTGTTCGCCGCCACTTATACCTTGGCGTCGAACAGAACACTTTTGACATCACTCAGGCTGTGGGCGATTCGCAGGGCCTCTTCCGAGGGAATCTGGCGGATCAGCTCTCCACTGTCGCTGGCGATGACTTTGACCACGATTTTGCCGGATTCCTCATCAGTAGAGAACTCCAGATTACGTCGGGTTTCATTCAAGAACTTTTCGATTTCCGCGACGGCACTCTTCACATCGTCAACACCCAGCACCTTGACCGGGTCGCCTTTCTTGCCTTCATCGGAAACTTCAATCGGCCGGACAACCGGTTTTTCGGCAACCTGCTCGGCTTGATGCGTAGCCTGATAGGACAGGCTCAGCTTGACGCTCATGTCCATCTTCACCACCTCACAATGAAAAGGCGGGGAAGCGCCCATGCACTCCCCCGCCGGCAACTGTCAGGCAGATTAGCCCAGCAGCTTCAGAACTGCCGACGGCAGCTGGTTGGCCTGGGCCAGAACCGAAGTCGAAGCTTGCTGCAGGGTCTGCTGCTTGGTCAGCTGGGCAGTTTCAGCAGCGAAGTCGGTGTCCTGTACACGGCCACGTGCGGCTTCGGCGTTCTCGTTGATGTTCTGCAGGTTGTTGATAGTGCTGGTCAGACGGTTCTGAGCAGCACCCAGCTCGGCGCGAACATCGTTGATGGTCTGCAGAGCGGTGTCGATGGCGCTGACGGCAGCGCTGAAGGTGGCTTCTGCCTCGGTGCTGGTGGAGCCGGTGACGCTCTTACCGCTCAGGCCGCTCAGGGCACCCGCGCTGGTCAGCTTCTTGCCCAGGTCGATGGTGATCTGGTTGTTGCTGTTGGCGTCGGAACCAACCTGGAAGACCATGCTGCTAGCCGAGCCGTCGAGCAGGTTCTTGCCGTTGAGCTGGGTGCTGTTGGCGATACGGTCGATCTCGCTCAACATCTTCTGGAATTCGTTGTTCAGCGCGTCACGGTCTTCCTTGCTGTTGGAGTCGTTTCGAGCCTGAACAGCCAGTTCACGCATACGCTGCAGAATGTTGGTCTGCTCTTGCATCGCACCTTCAGCAGTCTGGGCGATGGAGATACCGTCGTTGGCGTTCTTGATTGCCATGGTCTGACCACGGATCTGCGAGGTCATGCGGGTAGCGATCTGCAGACCGGCAGCGTCGTCTTTGGCGCTGTTGATTTTCAGGCCGGAGGACAGACGGGTCATCGAAGTGCTCAGTGCGTCGGAAGCACGGTTCAGGTTCTTCTGAACGCCCAGAGAGGTAGTGTTGGTGTTAACGGTCAAAGCCATGACGAATTCCTCGTTGGATTGGGTACTACGGCTTCCGGCCTTGGCAATTCGCCGGGGGTGTGGCCTAGAGAACCTTCGTAATGTTTATCGTCGTCAGGGCAGTTTGCTTTAGGGCCTTTTGGTATTTTTTTTACTGGCACCCTGCCACCCCAATAAAATCAAAGGGTTGACGCCAGAATTCTGCCGAACAAATTTCCCGAGGATGAAAAAAAAGCGCTGCCGGATAACGGCAGCGCTTTTTTCAGAGAAGACCCGCTCGCTCGGCTTAGTCGGCGCGTTCGATGATCGCAGAGCCCCAGGAAAGGCCCACCCCGAATCCACTCAGGGCAACGCGCTTGCACTGCGAACCAAGTACATGTTTTTCCAGCAGCAATGGGATACTGGAAGATACGGTATTGCCCGTCTCGACCATATCCTTGACGAATCGCTCCCGATGCTCACCCTCGTTGAAACGCTGAGACACCGCGTCGACGATCGCCGCGCTCCCCTGGTGCAAGCAGTACAGGTCGATGTCCTGGGCCTGCAAATGGCTCGCTTCGAGCAACTGCTGCAGGTGCGCTGGCACCTTGACCAGTGCGAAGTTGTAGACTTGGCGACCATTCATGAAGAACTTGCCATCGGTCGTGCGCAGGTGTTCAGCGCCCGCGCCATCGCTGCCGAACAGCGACTTGCCCAACTGCCAGGCTGCATCTTCACCCATCCAGGTCGCGGTGGCGGCATCGCCGAACAGCATGGTGGTGTTGCGATCTTCCGGATCGACGATCTTCGAATAGGGGTCGGCGGTGATCAGCAGGCCATTCTTCAGGCCAGCAGCTTCCATGAAGCCTTTCATCGCATACAGGCCATAGACATAGCCGGAGCAACCCAGGGAAATGTCGAAGGCAGCGACGTGGGTCGACAAGCCCAGCTTGTACTGGACGATTGCCGCCGTATGCGGCAGCCCCTCGGCGTCGCCATTCTGCGTGACGACGATCACGGCATCGATGGACGCAGGATCCAGCGATGGATTGGCAGCGAACAACGTCCTGGCCGCTTCGACGCACAGGTCGGAGGTTTCCTGGTCAGCTTCCTTGCGCGGCAGGAAGGTCGAACCGATCTTGCCGAAGATGAAATCCTGATCTTTACCGAATTTCGCACCTTGGGCGTAGTTGTCGACGCCTTCGACAGGTACGTAACTGGCGATGCTTTTAATGCCAATCATATGGCTTCCCGTTCATTAACAGCAAAGTCACCACCGCGCCAGCAATAGCACAATGCCATAAGCGACGCAGCGGTTTCCGATTTCGACAATATACAGTGAAGATGCACGTTCTGACTCCCAGGTCACGCGCTTTTTGTCGCCATCGGAACGCCAGACTTTCAAATCAGTCCGTTTTTCCGCGCAAGCATCAGATCGGCTTCGCAATGGATGCCCTGCTCATGGGCCCATTGGGCCATGCTCTCGATCGAGTGGTCCAATGAGGTCCAGTCATCAAGCCCCAGTCCACGGGCCTTATCGATATCCGGCACATAGTAAGAACGTGCCTGCTGGACGTCGTCCCGTCCCAGTATCCTGACAGGCTTGCCCGGTGCCAGACGAGCAACGACCTTACGAGCCAATTCGGCAATACTCAGCGCTTTGTCGGACCCGACGTTGTAGGCCTGCCCGTTCACCCCCCTGGCGAGCAACGTCAGCAGCCACCCAGCGAGGTCAGCTCCATGCAGGTAGCTGCGCACAGCGCTACCGCTCGATTGCAGTACCAGTTCATCCCGCCAGAGCGCATCTCTGACAAAGTTGCCGATCGCAAAATGTTCGTCCAAGGCAAGACCCGGGCCTGAAAACGCAAAGCACCGGGTCATCACGACTTCCACCCCATAACGTTCGGCATAAATGGCCGCCAAGGTCTCCTGCGCCCGTTTCGCCTCAGCATAGGCACTCCCTGCCCGCAAGCTGTCGCAAGCGCCTGAGCTGCTTTCCAGCACAGGACGCTCCCCTGCGATAGCACCATATTGAGCGCCGGAGCCGGTAAAAAGCACCCGGCGGGCACCTGCATGCACAGCGAGATCCAACACGTTGCGCGCACCACCAAGGATGGTGTCGTAAAGGCGCAATGCATCAGCCTGGCCATTGGCAGTGGTATCGGTGGCAGCGTGGATCACCGCATCACATCGTATCGCCAGCAGTTGCTCGTCCAATGCACGAACATCGGCCTCAACCCAACGAATCCAACCATCCCGAACATACTCCGGGTACTGGCGCAGGAAACGGCCCGGGTTACGGGAGACGGCCGTTAGTTGAATCCCCGCCCCCTGTCGATTCAACGCTGCCAGCATGGCCAACAACCATTTGCCGAAAAAGCCGGTACATCCGGTCAACAGCACGTGCTGGCCAGCCAACTGACGAATGTCCAGACATTGGATGACACGCTGGACATCCGCCTCGATAAGCGGTGACTTCAGGGAAACGCTCATGCCGTTATACCCCGAGCCAACTGTCGTGCCATGCGGCAAGGGCACTACCATCAAGCAACCAGTCGCGTCGAATGCTACCTTGCAGGAAGTCGCCCAATGCGGCGGCGGCGTTGAGGTCATCCATATGAGCACGAATGGCGTCCAGCCAGGCTTCGGGACGATTGTCTACACGCCTTACCGGCAATTGGCCTCGATAAGCCTCCACATCGCTACAGATGACCGGCACGCCACAGGCGCCAAACTCAAGCAAACGCAGATTGCTTTTGCAGCGGTTGAAGAAATTATCCTCAAGGGGCGCCACCCCCAAATCCAAGTTCAGCGAGGCAAGTTTGGCGGGGTATTGCTCGATGCCGACGGCCTGATGGAATTCGTGTATGTACGGGCGCAATAGCACTGGGCAGGCCCCCAACATCACCCAGTGAACCTCATTCGCCAACGACTTGATGACCTCTGCAATCATCTCCAGATCGGAGACATCGCTGACAGCCCCAACCCAACCAATGCGCGGCTTTCCATCTTGTCGACGCAAGCCTTGCAGAGCCCCCCACCGGGTAGGCGCCAGCCGATTTTCGAGCACTCGAACATCGGCGTTGAACCCCTCAAATACCTGCGCCATGAAAGTGGTCGGTACAACCAGCCGGTCCATGTATGCCAACCCTTGGCGCATAGCGGCCAGGATGTCACCGGGGGCCTTTTTCTTGAAAGGGGCGGATGCACTCAGGTCGGGCAGGTAAACATCAAGATCACAGACCTTGAACGCCCGCGAGAAGGCTTTCATTCGGCGCAACGCATCAAGATGTTCAAGGCCCAGTGTACGAGCAAGCACAATTGCGTCAGGTTCGAAACGCTCCAGTTCGGTCACCGAAAGCAGCCGAGAAGAAAACGTCCCCTGTATCTGCCCCAGCTCATTTAACGCCTCAAGCGGATCCTTGATGCGATCACCGGTATTTCCACCTGCTTTATCCAACTGCACCAAGACGCGGGGCAACGCCTTCATCGACGCCAAGGGGCGCCAGGACAATGCATTGTCGACGTAAGAGAACACGCCCTCCGAGGACGCGAGAAGGTTGGCATTACTTGCCGGGTCACGGGCCAATGCTGGCAACCAACGCTCATACAAGCGGTCTTCCTGCTCAACACTTGCAGGCTGCGTCTCGATTCGGCTGATCAATAATTGAACCCTTGGGGTCCATACGTTCAAGTAGCCTGCCTGATGCAATTTCAAGCAAAGGTCGACACTCGACCAAGGCCGCATCTGCTCATCAAAACCGCCCGCAGCTACAAACAACTCTCTGCGCAACATCAGGCATTCACCGGCGAGCGCGGTGTAGCTTTGGTCAACCCGCAAACGATGCGCATACCCTGCATCGGTCATTGGAATCCCTTTGAAGGGGTTGGTCACGACTTCCGCCTGCCCCAGCAGCAGCCCCGCATGGCTGATCCGCCCCTCGCTGTCGACGAGCTTGGGCGCGACACAACCAACCTCTGGGCGCCTGCCATGGTTCAAGAGCTGCTGCAACCAATCGCTCCCTGCCACTCCGATTCGAGGATCCATGAAGACCAGGAACTCGCTAAGAGTCTGATCGGCGGCCTGGTTATACATCGCCTCGATTGATGTATCTGCAGGGCAGCGCAGGATACGCAGGAAAGAAGCCGCCAACTGCTCTATGCCAGTTAGCCAACTGATCACCGAGGGGTCTTCATTGCCCCGATCCAGCAGAACCAGCTCAAACTCTTTATGACTGGTATTCCCCAGCAGGCTTTCAACACACCGCTGGGCATAAGTCAGCTCTCCATCAACAGGAATCAGAATACTGACAGTCGCCGACCCTGCATGCGCATAGTCCACCTCATAGAGCCCTGGCCATCGACTTGCAACAGCAGCACCGTCGAAGCCGCGTTTGTGCAGATGCCGCTCGATAACCTGTCGATGCTGAACACTATCCTGCATCACCAGGGCGTTGCCGATGAGCCAAGCCTCACTCTGGTGAATGAGCCCCTCATACCCTGCAAGTTCTATCAGACGTAAAATGAACTCCAGCTCGAAGGCGTCTGGGTATTGGCTGAAAAACCCTCCTTGCTGTTGCCAGATATCACGATTGAATAGCCAATGGCTCGTCATGCTGGACGGGAAACTCAACAGCAGGTCCAGATTCATATCCGGGCGCAGCAACAGATCGAGATGACCGTCCGCAAACCGCATCCCTTCGTCAGCGTATAGGGCACGCCAGGACGGCTTTTCAGCAATGAGAAGCGCTGCGCTCATCAATCCGGAAGAGGTGAATGTCTCTCCCGAACGGACAACCATGAACGCATCGCACGCAGTTGCCAGTACGGCATGGTTGATACTGGATACCGGATCCACATCATCAAGGACAAACGCCTTGTGACCTTCAGGCAACTCCGTGGCTACGGTCAGGATCATCGGCCGCACCGACACCGCACTGCTCGTTTGAGCAGCCAGGCTATCCAGGGTTCGGTGCAGTTGGAGGGTGTCACCGCAAGCATCCAGAATGACGATGCCCAACACCGGGACTGTGATCCCCTGGGTATGCTGCTCTATCAGTTGTGTTTGCACAGCGGTTGGGGTGCGATGCGCCAACCAGCTCTGGGACTGATGCACGGGGGGCCGCTGGGTGTATGCGTCGGCGGCCTGCTGGGTGACCTCAATGAAATGATCGAGCGAGTCCCAGAACGCCCTTCGATGCGTCAGCAGACTCTCCAGCAAGAGCGGTGCTGTTTCGCGTGCACGCTGGATGTTCTCCGGTGTATTGCCCCATGCAACACCGTAGTTATTATTCTCATGCTGGGATAATGGGCGGGGGGCATAACGATTGGGAAGAATAATTGCCACGCAGCCGCACAACACTGCCTCGGCCGCCAACCCGGACGCTTCGGTGCAGTAGAAGTATTCACATTGCTGGAAAAGTGCCGCCAACTCCTCCCAGGTACCCGGGCTTCCAAGCGTGATTTCAACAGCATCAGGCGTTAGCAATTGGGGATCGACGGGCGCTTGCCCATTCCGACCTTGGTAATAACAGATCTTTCCCGGTATTCGAATGGCACTGTCCGTTGGCAGACAGAAGATAGTGGTATCCACGGCGGGCATATACATGACCCGGTCGTCAGGCATTCCGGGCTGCAACAGCCCCCGAGTATAGGAGAAGAGAATATCGCTATCTTCAAACGGGCTAACAGCGCCAAAGAAACCAGGATGATTCAGTAAATACCGAACCACCACATTTCCCGCCAACGGGTTGCCATCTATCACCTCTGGGTAGATGACGATGGGTTCTACGCCTTGCGACTGATGCTGCGCCCTGATTTCATCAGTCAGGCGCGGAGTCATGAGCCTCGGGTCGACCACGCCAGCGGTGATATAAGCTTCATAACCCGAACGCATCAATGCATCGCAAAGCATATGCATCACACGAATGCCTGCCGAAGTCCGGCGATAGTCAGGGGCGACAACGTAATAAGGGCTTGGCCGCTTGGCAAACAATGAACGAATCATCTACAACTCCTGACAACAGGGCATTCGTGTACTTCCACAACGCCTGCAAATAGAACAGGCTGCTAATTATTACGTGAAATATCAGCTCAAGCGCCTGACCGAGTTGTCGTAGCTCTCAAAGTTCACTTCACCCGAGTGGTTGTAGTCGGCAAATGTCATGTCCTTTTTCGGCACGCGCCATTCTCCATAGACAAAATCAAGATAGGCGTAGGGCTCCTTGGGGGCTTTCAAGGCGGCCCCAAACAACTCCACTCTGTCAAAGCCTTCGAAGTGCTTCTGTGGACAGAACCATTCAGGCATGGCCCCCACCATGACGGCAGAACCCTCCCGATGCACACGGTGCGCAATGTCTGTCTCGAACGGGATGATGTTGTTAAAGCCCGGAGCATTGCGACAGGTGATCCTGAGCGCGAAATCCCTGCCTCGAGAGGAGAGTAGCTCCATGTCCCAATCGATATCCTCTCGGTGCGGCAAGCCGTTGCGGTTCTCCGTCAGCAGGGTCACCAGTTGAGTGAACTGTGTTTCGTTGACGGAGAAATCAATATCGTCATCCCAAGCGATGAAGTCCTTGTCACGCACCGCTCCCAACAAGGTGCCGAAATCCAGATAGAGGTCAATGCCTGCCGCTTCACTCAGCGAAGCCAGTGTGAGCACCAGTTCCACTGCGATCGCTTTGGTGGGGGCATCGGAGAAGGGATGAATATCACGCATCCCTTTCATTTCCCGCTTTCCAGGCATGACAATTTGCATACCGGCCAGCCCAAGGTCATCAAGCTGCTTCAAAATGCTATCCAACCACACACTGGTAACAACGATGGTATCGCAGGGGTAGTCCGTTATTTGCTCAGCTGCAATGATAGGATAGCCAAGCAATGTTCCGCCTTGCTTGCCGGGGTCATTATCCGCTACCGCAAGTATTTCCAGGTCTCGATTTTGCTCAATGAACAACCCGCCGCTCTTGCCTGCGCCGAACAATACGAGTTTTTTGCCTTGTAAATCGTGCATTGTGATCCCCTGCCCCGTCATCGAACCATCTAAATCTTGTGCGCCACACAGCGCCCTACTTTCGCATCTTCATCTCGATACTTTGCAAGGCCTCGCCCCTCAATTTGATAGGTAACGTTGAAACCAGCCTTTTGTATATTTTCCAACGTCTCTTGATGATCAAGATAACGGCGATAATGATCGGTGCCGAAAATCTTCTCCTGCTCGGCATCTTCCACGGTGCGGTACTCGAAGAACAGCTGGCTCTGTACGGGCAGGAGCACCCCCAGCAAATCCAACAAGGCACTGGCTTCGCGTTCTTCAATGGCATGCAGGAAGAAGCGAGCATAGACAGCCACCTTACGTTTACCGTCGAGGAACGCTTTTATATATTCCCTTGAGGCCGCGGCTGGGGAATGCACATAACCCACGTGAGGATATTGGTTACGCGACCGGCACAATTCAATAGCCTCAGCAGAGGCATCCAGGCACAGCATGTCGAAACCGTAGGCAGCAAAAAAACTGCTATCTCGGCCATTACCGCAGCCAAACTCGATAATGCCGTCAACCTCAGTGAATTCGTTGATGGCAAATGCAGCAAACTGTGAAGGATAGGCGGGAGCGCTTTTTCTACGGTTACTGTAGAACCTGTCCCAATAATTTGATTCTTCTAAAAGGCTCATTGCGTACTCCCAAACAATCACTGCTCAATCACAGTGCCCTTGCTGCATACATAACAGCATCGGTAAAAATAGAGATCTTGTCGGCGCTATTGCCAGGCCGAATCACCAGACACTACGACCGCCATCCATCACCAGGTTGCAGCCATTCATGTAAAGAGAAGCATCAGCGCACAAGAACGCGATAGCTCCACGATATTCATCGGCATTGGCCATACGCCCGGCGGGAATCAACTGACGCAGCTTGCTGACAAACACATCATCCTGTCCGGCATAAACACCTCCCGGGGATAATGCATTGCAACGCACCCCCTGCTCGCACCAGTACGTCGCCAAGTATTTGGTCAAGCCAATCAAGCCATGCTTGACGACCGAGTAGGTCACCGGTTTGACAGGCTGCTGCTCCGGTTCACGTCCTTCAACGCGGTACAAACGCTGATCTGGCGCAATCACCCCAAGGTCCGACGATATATTGACGATCACGCCTTTGCCTTGCAGGGCCATCTGGTGGCCAAAGATCTTGGCGCAGTTGAAGGCACCTCCCAACCCAACATCCAGATCTTGTTGCCACTGATCCCAGGGGAACGCTTCAAGGCGAGAAAAATTCTTGCCTGCGCCATCCTCCACCTTGGGGTTGCGGGCAGCATTGTTGATCAGGATGTCGATGTGGCGATGCTCGGCCAACACCCGGTCGCGAACCGTCTCCAACGATGGCAAGGAGGTGATGTCCGTCACATACACCTGCGCGTCGACACCACACTCATCCAGCAGCCGCTCCCGGCTACGCTGCAAACCTGCCTCGTTGACATCGAGCAGGATCGGCAAGCCTCCCAATCCCGCCACGGCCGCGGCATGCTGATAACCCAGCAAGCCACCTCCTCCCGTTATGATCGCGACTCGACCACTCAGGTCGAACAACTGCTGCATTGAAGAGTGATGTTCAGCCATAAGTAACGATCTCCTCCAGCTCCACCCGCGCACCGCGATGCAATGACTCACGAGCGGCTAACGATAGGCGCAGGCTTTGCAGGCCATCGAACAGGGTGACTTGTGGTTGCGCCTGCCCCCGCAGGCACTCCAGGAAGTGCTTAGCCTGGTCCAAGAACATATCGTTGCGCACAAAGCCTTCGAAGCTGTTGGATTCAACCTGCTCGCCAACAGCGTTGTAGACCGCCAATCGGGTGTTGATCAGATCCAGCTCGGCAACGCCCGCATCACCAATGATCTTGAAGGTACGCACAGGGGGACGCTGAATGAAATCCTGATGCAAGTGAATCGGGAAACTGCCTCGGTCCCCGGAGTAATGCATGAGTGACGTCGCGGTGTCCTCGACATCGATCTCCAGATTACTGAGTTGCCCACCCACCGTAAGGATGTTGCGCGGCAATCCGAAGAACCAATAGATCAAGTCCATTTCATGGATTTGCGAAAGGATCACACCGCCGCCCTGATCAGCCCTGGCCGCATACATCTGGCGATAATCCTCATAGCGGTGCCAGTTGGGCAGATACTCTCCGATTTCTGCGCTGACGCGGATGATATTGCCGAAGAACCCCTCATCCAGCAGCGACTTGATTCGCAGAAGGCCCGGGTGGAAACGGAAGTTGTAGCCCACGTAAAAGAGCATTTGCTTCTGAGCCACCAAGGCCATCAGCTCTTCGATACCTTGCAGATCACTGGCCAGCGGTTTCTCCATGAACACCGCTACATTGGCCTTTGCGCAGGCCAGGGCAATTGGAACGTGCAAGGAATTCGGGTTGCAGATATAGGCTGCATCAGGCTGGCACGCCAAAGCGCTGTCGAGATCATCATGGACGATTACGCCGTAGTCCGCTTCCAGATCGGCGCCCTCTTCCACGGTCAGATTATCCCGTAGCTTGATTCGCTGCCGACGCACGCGAAATGCATGAACTTCCAGTTCCTCGCCGAGCACACTACGCAAGTTACGTAGATGGCGTTGCCCAATACCACCCAGCCCACAAAAAAGAATTCGCACCATGCCCTTGCACTCACTTAAACCAGACGGTTACCACGCAACCACTCGGCTGCCAGCTCACTCATTTCCCGTAACCAGACGGACTCCTCTCCCGCCACGCCCCGCGCAACCTGAAGCACAAAATCGCCGCGGTAATCGAAGCGAATCAACTGCTCCCGCAAGCTGGCAAAATCGGTATCGCCTTGTCCCAACGGCACGGTGCTGCTGCCCAAGCGACGATCCTTGATATGAAAACTGCCAACCCGCTCACCGTAGGCTGCAAATTCGTCAGCCGGTGCATAACCCAACGAAGCGCTGTTCCCGGCGTCATAGTTAACCTTGACCAACGGATGATCCAGATCTTGCAGCAGCTGGCGGAAGGACTCGGGAGCCAAGTCGGTTTCCAGATGCAATTCCACCGCGCAGTCTTGCGCCAACGGCAAGAGGTGACGCAGGTAGTCAATGACCTGCGTCTGCTCCTGCGCAGAGGTGATTCGCGAATGGTCCACAAAGGGCAGCACAATGCGCCCTACCCCCATCTGCGGACAGATGCCAATCAACCAGCGCAGTTTCTCAAGACGTTCCTGTAGTTCTTGCTCAGTGCAGCGCAGCAAAGGGAGGTCCATGAAATAATCGGCGCAGATCGACACAACCGATACTCCCCGGGCAGCCAAGCACCCCATCAACTCATGACGACCTTCAGGGGTTTCCAAGGGGTTGTCGCCCACGCCATACACATCGAAGATCCATTCGATGCCTCGCAGACCGATGGCCGCCGCCTGCTCGATTTCCTCGCGCCACTGACCGCGCGGAAATGACTGGAAGCGCCCGTCCTGCGGTGCGACCAAGCGCCCCTGCATGGTGTAGAGGCCCGCCTGCGCGTACTGCTTAAGGTAGTCTTCGGACATGCTCATTCATCCACCAGCGGAATCAACATATTGGCTTTGAGTTCTTCACGGTCCAAGAATGGGAACAGGTCTTCCAACGGGCTGGAAACCATCTTCCCGTTTTCGCCAATACGAGAGGTGACTCGCGGCCCAATCGCTTGATCAGGCTCAACCATGACTTCACACAGCACTGGGCCTGGTGTATCCAGGGCTTGTCGGATGACATTGGCCAGATCCGACTGCTCGCTAACACGCAATACAGGCAAGCCAAAGACTTCAGCCAAGGCGCCGATATCCGGCAACGTCAAGCCAGAGACCGGATCACAGCCAATGGTCTGCTTGAAGTAACCCGACTGGGACGCACGGATAGACGCATATCCATTGTTATTGAGAATGAAATACTTGATCGGGAGTTGCAGGCGCCGAACCACTTCCAGTTCCTGGATGTTCATGACGAAGCCACCATCGCCGTCCACGGAAATCGTGCGGCGCTTGCCCCCGCCAATGCAGCCGCCAATCGAGGCTGGCAATCCATAGCCCATCGCCCCCAAACCACCTGTGGCCACCGCTCTTTGTCCACGTTTGAGCTTGGCCGAGATCCAGAACGTATCTATCGACGCGCCAGAACTGCCAGGAATGATCATGTCATCCTCGTCCAAGGCCTCGCAGAGCATGTCAGTGAAGACATAGCTGTTCACAAAGCCCTGCTTTTTGCGGTACTCATCCAGCACTACCGGATAGCGGGTTTTCCACTCGGTGCAGCGCTCACGCCAAGCGTTAAAGTCAAAACGATGCGCCCGAGTCAGCTCAAGCAAACCGACGATGAAATCCTTGGCGTCGCACACGAAGGATTGATCGGGCATATCCCCGAGCTTAGCGATTTCCGCCGGATCAATGTCCACCACGACGACTGTTGCAGCGCGTGCGAACTGACTACGGTCGAAGCCAGTAATGGAGAAGTCCATACGACAACCAATTGCAATTACCACGTCGGCATTCTGGACTGTGAAGTTGGCGCCGCGGGACGCCACGGTGCCGCAGCGACCAAAGTAGAGCGGGTGATCGTACTCAAGCAGATCAGCTCCGATCCAGGTCGTCATCGTTGGTATGCCCAGGTGCTCGATCAGCTCGCGCATCGAGGCCTGGGCACCGGCACCATGTATACCATTGCCGACCAGCAGTACCGGACGGTGGGCGCCCTGCAGACGTTGAGCCAACTTTTCCAACGCCGAAGCCTGTGGCAATGCCGGCAGTACATGGTCGTCGGGGACATAGCCTTGCAACTGCTCTGGGTCGATTTCCGTCGCCTGGACATCCAGCGGGATATCGATCCAGGCTGGCCCCTTGCGGCCGTTGAGCATCAAGTACAGGGCTTTTTCCAATTCATAGCGGACCTGCTGAGGATCCGACAGGCACACGGCATACTTGGTGACCGAAGAAACCATGCTGACGATGTCGAGCTCCTGGGTGCCGAGTTGACGTAATCCGGTCTCACCTTTCAGGTCCGCGCGCTTTACCTGACCGGAGACAACCATCATCGGCGTCGACTCGAACCAGGCACCGGCCAAACCGGTAATGGCATTGGTGGCGCCAGGACCGGAGGTCACCAGGCAGGCGCCAAAGTGTCCACTGGTACGCGCATATCCTTCAGCCGCAATGGCGGCTCCCTGTTCATGCAACATGCTCACCGCTTGCAGACGCGGTTGGCGCAACAGGGCATTGTTCAGATGCATGGCCCCGCCACCCGGCAGGAAGAACACGTGCTCAACACCCTGACGGGCAATGAACTCAAAAACGAAGTCGGCTACGCGCATGTGATTAGACCGTCTGAAGATTCAACGAATGGTGGGCGACACGATCAGCAGGTACGGCATAGAGCACCAAATCCCAACCCTCGGCCAAGTGCTGGCACAGACCGAAGCGATAGCCGTCGTAATAACTGTGCAGTTGCAGAAGGATGCTCCACAGGTGCGTCTGCTCGTGATAGACGCAAACAGCCAATACAGGGTGCCGCTGAGCGATCAACTGGCGCCCGCCTTCCAGGCACTGGGGTTCGAAGCCTTCGATATCGATCTTGATGAATGTCGCGGGCGCGATCTGCTTGCTCAGTTCGTCAATCGTGCTCATGCGCACAACTTCCTTACCTGCCCCTACCCGAGCAGCCGCACCGCAGTCTGCCTCGACCAGGATCTCTCCAACTTGATCGCCCACGGCCAGCGCATGGGCGTAGAAACCTGCGGTCTTCCCTCCCAACTGGGCGAGTGTGGTCTCAAGCGCGCTGAAGTTCTGCCTGGCAGGTTCGAAGGAATGGATTTCCCGGTGTTTACGACCGCTTTGGATGTAGCCATGAATCGAATCGCCATTGAAGGCACCGATGTCGTAGAGCACCTCGTCATCCCGGCGATTGGCATAATGCTCGTTGAAATAGATCGCTCGGGACGAAGCCAAAGGCAACAAGTCATAATTGAGAAACAGCCGACACTCCACGTGATCGACGAACAAACGCTTGGATTCTTCATCCGTCAGCAGCTCGAACGCCTTTCGTACATCGACCGCCGCCTGAATAACGTGCTCCGGCAAGTCCAGGCTGTAGTAAGGGAGAAACTTTTCTGGCATGAGCCATGCCAGATGCCCGAACAAGGCAATGCGCTCAAAGCCTAAAGCCCGCAGAGGAGCCAAACGATCAGCCATGCGGTCACTGGCCTCACCACACCAGATGGTGGTGATAACGGCAGGCAAGCTGAAATGATCCCGCCTAGCCAATTGTGCAGGGCTCATCACCTCGATGCCCATGATCGATGTGCCCCACAGTGCAGGGTTGTTGTCGATGAACGCTACCGGTGCCTGCCCCAACTCCAGCAACACCGAAACGACCCTGCGCCCCAGATGGCCGGCGCCAAACAGGACAAACGGCTGATCGAAATCCCCGATGATATCCAAGAGCGTCTGCTGCTGACGCTTGCGAACCGACTCCAGCGGCTCACTCAACAACCGCCCCAGCCGTTCGGATAACGAATGATCACCCATGGGACGCCTCCTTACTCAAAGCGCTCAAGAACTTCAGCGCCGACCAGAAACCTGCGCCATGATCCTTGTGGCCCTGCCATACCTCAGGAATGAAACTCACCTGCGGATGGGCCTTGATCTTCGCCCAAGCCTGCGGCCAATCGATGTCCCCGGTGCCCATCAGCACGCCCTCGCCATTGGTGCCCTTGGCATCGGCCACATGCAGGTGCGCCGAGTACGGCAACAGCAGCGCCAGCGCCTCCTGGAAGTCGAGTCCGAAGTGGAAACAGGTCATCTGCAGGTGCGAAAGGTCCAGGCACAAGCGCAGGCCATGCTCACGGGCCTGGGCCGCCAATTCCTCGGGCATCATGAAGATGTTCTGGTGACGCTGGCCGCCAAAGTGCCAAGGGAAAGGCGCCATGTTCTGTGGGATGAGTTCGGTGCCGCTGAAGTCGATCCGCGCGCAGGACTCATAGAAGCGCTCGTACAGCTCGGGGCGCATGGCCAGCGGGCGCGGTGCGTCGGCCGAGAAACCGCCGATGTTGGCGACGATCAGGCGAGCATCGGCATTGGGGAAGAACTCGCCCATCTGCAGTGTGGCGTCCACCACACGTTGTAGGTTGTCGATGGAGCGCTGACGGTAGGCCAGGTCATCAGCGACCAGATCCAGCAGCTCGCTGTTCTCGAACAACTCCGGTGCATGCACCACCAAGCGCGAACATTCGACCGGCGCGAGGAAAGGCTGAGGCTTGAGGCTCAGGTCACGGTACGAGAGGTGGAACTCGAACAGGTCCGGCTGGATGCGTCGGCGGTAACCGAGAAAATCGTGATAACGCACCGGCACGCCCCAGCGAATGGGCAGCTGGAACGCCAGTTTTTCCTCGGCCTGTTGCTCTTCGAGATCGCTCTCGAACAGGAAGTCACCCTGGGCGATATCACGCTGGGCCGGCTTGCCGAGCAGCTCCGCCAGGCGGTACGGGGCCAGGCCCTGGCCGGGGCTGGCGATGCGCAGCATATCCTGTGTCAGGACACTGCCACGGGCGATGTCTCGCGAGGCGATCACGCTCTTGCCGAGGTTCTCGCGGTTGAGCAACTCGCCTTGGCTGGCATGGCGACCTGGCCCTTGCCACGGTAGGGCCAATTCCAACTGGCGGATGCCTTCGACCAGTTGGCGGAACTCGGTCGGCTCCAGGCTGGCCAGGTGATCCGGGCCTTCCATGTTGCGGTCCAGGGTGATGTGGCGTTCCACCAGCTTGGCCCCCAAGGCCACGGCTCCCAGGGTAATGGCGATACCGCGTTCATGACCGGAATACCCCACCAGGCCGTGCAGCTCCTGCAAACGACGCAGGTAGCCAAGCTGGATATCACTCTCCGGTGCCGGGTAGGCACTGTTGCAATGCAGCAGCGCAAACGGCGTACCCAGCGCATTGAGCTGCTCGACGGCACGAATGATCTCGTGCTCGAAGGACATGCCTGTGGACAGGATCAGCGGCTTGCCCAGGCTCGCGGCCTTGGCGATCAGGTAAGGGTTGCACAGGTCGGCCGAGGCGATCTTCAGGGCCGCCACGTCGAATGACGCTAAGGCATCGACACTGGGTTCGTCCCACGGCGTGCACAGGTAGGTAATGCCCCTCTGCGCACAGTACTCACGCACCTGGCGATGCTCGTCGAGACTCAGCTCGACTTTGTCCAGCAGGTCCTGGATGTACTCCACGCCCAAGTCTTCGGCACGCGATCCATCGGCCTTGCGGCGATAGAGTGCTTCGCGATTGCGCAACTGGAACTTGACGCAGTCGGCACCCGAGTCGATGGCCGCATCGACGAGCTGGCAGGCCAACTCCAAGGAGCCGTTGTGGTTGTTACCCACTTCGGCGATGACGTAGACGCGCTCACCGCCAAGCGGGATGCCGTCGAGATAAAGGGTGGTCATTGGATTTTTGCTCGCCATGAGGTTACGCCGCTGGATTCAAAGCGGAAATTCTGGGTCTGGCAGCCAAGCTCGGACAGCACGCCTATCACGCGCTGGCGCTGTTGTGGCTGGACGTAGAACAGGAAGAAGCCACCACCACCGGCGCCCAGCAGCTTGCCGCCGACGGCTCCGGCTGCAATGGCGGCGTCATAAATATTGTCGAGGCGGCCATGACTGATCGCCGAGGAGAACCGCTTCTTCAGGCGCCAGGCCTCATCCAGGCAGACACCTACTCCTCGCAACTCGCCGCGAATCAAATGGCGGTGCATGCGACGGCACAGCGCCACACTGGCATGCAGCAGTTCCGTCTGGGTTTCTTCGGCGGCGATTTCCTCACGCTGCAGCTCGTGCAAGCGCCCAGAATCGTGGGAGATACCGGTATCGCAAAGCAGCAGGCATGATTCGAACTCGTTGCGAATCGCCTCTTCCAGCCGGATCGGGTGAACCAGGTTGCGCTGGTTCTCGAACTCGATCAGGTTGAAGCCACCAAATGCCGAGGCGTATTGATCCTGCCAGCCGCCTGCAATGCCAAAGCACAGGCGCTCGGCCTGGAACGCCAGCTCGGCGATCTCGTAGGTGCTCCAGCGGTCCTGGCGCAACTCGTTGAACACTGCAATGGTTGCCGTAGTCGCAGCGGAAGATCCACCCAAGCCGGACCCCACTGGAAAATCCGAACGTAGGAACAGATCGAAACCGTAGCTGGGCTTGATGACCGCGACGATGGTCGCCAGCAGGCTTTTGTCTTCTGTTGCCAACAAATCCGCCAGCGAATCGAAATGTTCTTCCCGACCAAGGTCCTCTGCATGAATGCTAATCAGCTTGTCCTTGCGCGGCACCAGAGTGGCATGGGCATACAGGCCAACCGTGCAGCTCAGTACCGCCGCCGGATGATCAATGAAAAAATACGTAAGATCGGTGCCGCCACCACAGAAGCTCATGCGCACCGGCGCGCGCGCCCTAGCCAGCACAGGTACCTCGGGGCTGGCTGCGAGCTGGCGTGTATAGACCTCGACCAACCGTTGCTCGGCATCCACCCCTGGAATGGCGAGATAACCCAAGTCGAAGAGCTTGAGCAGTTCCTCACGCGCGGTGCCGACGGGCACGGCGCGGAACTGCCGGTTCATGCAGGCAGTTACCGCCAGGTCCGTCTGCCCGCCTTGCAACAGATGACGACGCAGGTCGCCATTGGTCACCACGCCCACCAATCGCCCCACATCATCGACGACAAAGACGATTTGCAGCGCACCGGCTTCGATGTGCTCGACAGCATCAAGAATGCTGCGTCGATCGCTGATGCTCAGGGTCTGGACGAGTGAACTCATTGTGCGGTGTCCAATTGAAATTCAGTGGAATAGCGGGCGAAGGACTCTGGCGTACCGATATCGATGAATCGGCCCTCGTACTCGCATACCATGACAGCCTCACGTCCCAGCAGCTCCGGCAGCAGATCACGCTCCAACGAGCAGGCCTGTACCGCACGCCCGCTGAACGCTGCAACGTCGAACGCGTAAATGCCAGCGTTGATCAGCCCCGGGCCGCCCCCCCCCTTCTCCTCGATCGAACACAGCCTATTGGCCTGATCGAGAGACAGGCTGCCATAGCGGCTGCGATCATCGACCTTGACGCCGACCACGGCATGCCCCAACGCCTCTACCGCCAGACGATACGCAGGCGCGTCCAGGTAGGTGTCGGCATTGAGCACTAGGTAACGGCCATGGGGGGCCTGTTCGGCCAGTGCGTTCAGCAGCGCGCCGCCGGTACCGAGTGGTTCGGCCTCGACCACCAGCCGCAGTACCAGGCCACAGGCCTTGGACAATGCATCCAAATGCTCGGCCATCTGGTCGGCACGGTAATGGGCACACAGCACTACCTCGGTGACGCCTGCTCGTGCCAGCTGGCACAACACGACCTGCAGGAACGGCACGCCATGCACAGCAACCAAGGCTTTCTGGGTGCCCTGGGTCACGCTCTGCAAACGCGTACCAAAGCCGCCACACAGGACGTAGGCGCGCATCAACGCAGCCTCCGCACGTAATCTTCGATATTGCGGGCGGCATGCTCGAGGTGCTCTTCGCCCAGCCCTGGCCACAACCCGATCCAGAAGGTGTCCTTCATGACCTTGTCAGTCACGCTCAGGTCGCTCGCCACTCGGTACTGCTGGTCTTTCATGTAAGGCTGGCGCGTCAGGTTGCCGGCGAACAGCAGGCGGGTGCCGATTTTCTGCGCATCCAGGTGACGCAGCAGGTCCAGGCGCTCGACGCCACAGCCATCGCGCAAGGTCAGGGGATAGCCGAACCAGGATGGATCGCTGTTGGCGGTGGCCTGCGGCAGGATCAACTGCTCGGCGCACCCGGCCAGGCGCTCGCTGAGCCAGGTGAAGTTGCGCTTGCGCGCGGCGATGAAGTCATCGACACGGTCCATCTGCGCCAATGCACAGGCGGCCTGCATGTCGGTGATCTTGAGGTTGTAGCCCAGGTGCGAGTAGGTGTACTTGTGATCGTACCCCTGCGGAAGGTCGCCCAACTGCCAGCAGAAACGCTTGCCGCAGGTGTCGTCCTCGCCTGGGCCACAGTAGCAGTCGCGCCCCCAATCACGGAAAGACTCCACGATGCGCTTGAGCAACGGAGAGTCGGTGAACACGGCGCCGCCCTCACCCATGGTGATGTGGTGTGCGGGGTAGAAGCTCAAGGTGCCTAGGTCGCCGAAGCTGCCGACCTGACGACCATCGTAGGTGGAGCCCAAGGCGTCGCAGCAGTCTTCGATCAGCCACAGCCCATAGCGGTCGCACAGCTCGCGCACCACCTTGAGGTTGAACGGGTTGCCCAAGGTATGCGCCAGCATGATGGCCTTGGTGCGCGGGCCGATCGCGGCTTCGATCAAGCTCGCGTCGATGTTGTAGGTGCCCATCTCGATGTCGACGAACACTGGCACCGCACCGAACTGCAGGATCGGGTTGACGGTCGTGGGAAAGCCCGCCGCCACGCCGATGACTTCGTCGCCTTTGCCAATGGCGCGATCACCCAGACGCGGCGAGGTCAGCGCGGAGAAGGCCAGCAGGTTGGCCGACGACCCGGAGTTGGCGGTCAACACGCCACGACGCCCCAGATAGCGCGCCAGGCGCTTTTCGAAAGCCTGGTTGAAACGTCCGGTGGTCAACCAGCCGTCAAGCACGGCTTCGGTCATGGCTTGCAGCTCCGGCGCGCCGATGACTTTACCCGACGGTGGTACGGCATGCTGACCGGGTACGAACCCGGGCGTGGCGAGCTCCAGCTCCGCGTAACGGCCTACGAGTTCGGCAATTTGCTGGCGCAACTGCTGCGCCGTCTGATCAGTCATCGGTTTTCGCCTTCATGGTCCGCGATCTGCGCGCGGCAAAATTGCTGCATGTCCTGGCCTTCTCGCCAGGCGCAATGCCATTGGAGGGTTCGCTGCAAGGCCTGCTCCAGGCCCCAGCTCGGACGCCAGCCCAAGCGCTGGCGTGCCATGGAAGAGTCGAGGGTCAAAAGACCTGCCTCATGGGGCTGCGCGGATGGTTCGACCGCCCAGCGCGCCTCGCCAGGCCAAAGCCGGGCCATGGTCTGTACCACCTCGCCAACTGTTGCGGTGCCTTCGCTGTCGGGGCCGAAGTTCCAGGCCTGGGCGACCGCCTGCCCCTGTTCGATCAGCGCCTGGGCCAGCAGCAGGTACCCCTGCAGCGGGTCGAGCACGTGCTGCCAAGGGCGCACCGCCCCCGGATAACGCAAGGTCAACGACTGCTCGGCATCCCAGGCACGCAGGATGTCCGGAAGCAAACGGTCGGCGGACCAGTCGCCACCTCCGATCACATTGCCCGCCCGAGCGGTGGCCAGCGCCACACCTTGGTCTTTCAGGAGGGACTCGCGCCAGGACGCGCAAAGCAACTCGACGCATGCCTTGCTGCTGCTATAGGGGTCATGTCCACCCAGGGCATCCTGCTCGCGATAGGGCCACAACCACTCGCGGTTCTCGTAGCACTTGTCGGTGGTCACCACCAGGACCGCGCGAACCGAATCACACTGGCGCACGGCCTCCAGCACATTTACCGTGCCCATCACATTGGTGGCATAGGTTTGTGCAGGCGTGCGATAGGACTCGCGCACCAACGGCTGTGCCGCCAGGTGCAGGACGATCTCCGGACGGAACGCCACCAGGCTGCTGGCGAGCCTGTCGGCATCGCAGATGTCGGCGAATTCGCCCGAAACCCGCTCGGCCAGCCGGGCCTGATCGTGGAGTGCGGGTGTGGTCTGGGGCGCCAGCGAATAGCCATACACCTCAGCGCCCAGTTCGCTGAGCCACAACGCTAGCCAGCCGCCTTTGAAGCCGCTATGACCGGTCAGGAAGACCCTGCGGCCTGACCAGAAGCTGCGGCTTACGGCCATACTCGCCATTGTGCCTCTCCGGATTTCCAGCGCTCTTCCAAGTAGTTGCGATCGCGCAGCGTGTCCATGGCCTGCCAGAAGCCGCGATGGGTATGACTCATCAACTGGCCGTCCTGCGCCAGGGCGCGCATCGGCTCGTATTCCCACGTGGTGGCGTCACCATCGATGTAATCGAAGATGCCGGGCTCCAGAACGAAGAAGCCACCATTGATCCACCCGCCGTCGCCCAGTGGCTTTTCCTGGAAGCCCTGGACCTGTTCGCCACGCACATCGAGCGCCCCGTAGCGGCCTGGCGGCTGGACTGCCGTAACGGTGGATAGCTTGCCGTGGTTTTTGTGGAAGTCGACCAGTGCGCGGATATCGACATTGGCCACGCCGTCACCGTAGGTGAGACAGAAGGTGTCGTCGCCGACATAGTCACGCACGCGCTTGATTCGCCCACCGGTGGCGGTATTTTCACCGGTATCCACCAACGTCACGCGCCAGGGCTCGGCATTGCGGTTATGGATATGCATGCGGTTTTCCGACATGTCGAAGGTCACATCGGACATGTGCAGGAAGTAATTGGCGAAGTACTCCTTGATCACGTAGCCCTTGTAGCCCAGGCAGATCACGAAATCGTTGATGCCGTAATGGGAGTAGATCTTCATGATGTGCCAGATGATCGGTTTGCCGCCGATCTCGATCATCGGCTTTGGCCGCAAGTGGGACTCTTCACTGATGCGTGTGCCCAGGCCACCGGCCAAAATGACTGTTTTCATTAAGTGCTTACCTTCAGAAGATCAACGCCACCTTTGCACCGACAAATTACTGACCAAAGCGGTGGCCTGGTCGGACTGAAAGCAAAAATACTGCCAACTTGGCCGCCCCCACCAAGGACGGCCTCCAGAGACAAAAAAACCGGGCCACGGCCCGGTTCTTCTGTCTCTGCCGAGATCAACTCAGCTCACGCAACCATTCCAGCTGGATCGCCTGTCCTGGCATGGCCGAACGCGATTGCTCGACCCCCTCTGGCGCATCTGCCGCCACTCGACGATTGAACGCCGCAGGCCAGCGCGCAACCAGGTACTCGCGCGCCTGATCACTCACTACCGGCACTACCGGGCAGAGCACCTTGGCGTCCGGCGCCATGAGTATCAACAGGCCGGCCTGAGCGACCTGCTGGCACAAATCGATGTCCGCCCCGAGGTTCGTGGACAAGCCGCCACAATGCTCGAAGACATCCCGACGGACCATCAAGGCGTTGCCCGAGACAGCTTGGGCACCACGGACGACGTCCAGCCCCAGGGCCCGCCCAAATGCATCGACCGGCAGGCCGAGCCAGCTCGCATGGATACTCTGGTTGTCCAACAGCTCGTAACCGGCGTGACTGATTGCCCCTGCGAGGTCATACATCTGGCAACCGACGATCCCGACCTCCGGGCGCTGCGCCTGATTGAGCAACGAGCCGATCCACGCCGGCGTCATGACCTGGCAATGAGTACCGAACAACACCAGGTAGTCGCCCTGCGCCTGGGTTACCGCCAGATTGATCAGCGCCTCATAGGAGGCTGGCTGCTCACTCGTTACCAGACGCACGCGCTTGCCAATTCCCGAAACGCTCCCCAACTGTGCGATCAAGTACTCACTGGCATGAGCCTCACTGACCACCAGTACTTCATAACGCGGGTAGCGGGTGCGCTGCACGATGCTGGCCAGCGAAGCCTTGAGCTGCTCGATATCAGCATCGGCCACCAGCAGAATGCTCACCAACGGCGTCGCCGTATGCCGAAAATCGAGATGCAGGCGCTGCCCAGCCCCTTCGCTGATCGCCCCCTGGTAGCCCAGTTGCGTCATGTGGCGGTTGAGGGTAGCCAAAGCATCCGTCATCATCGCCTCCCCAGCCATCCGTCCGATCACCAGGTACTCGTCCAGGTGCGCCAGGCCACCGAGCCCCTGAGCCTCGACCAGGCGCAGCAGCAAGTCGAATTCCAGTGCATGACGATAGGTTTCGCTGTACCCCCCCAGGGCCACCACCGTTTCACGACGCATCAACCAGTGCCGCGACATCAGGTCGGGACGGCTACGCAACAGATCGAAATCAGCGCCAGGGCGCAAGATACCGACCAACCGACCAGCGGTGTCCCGCTGAACCTCATTACCACAAATGGCTTGGCATCCCGGCGCTTCGACCAGCTCTACCCGCAAGCGCAGCAAGCCACCGGCGGTCAACTCGTCGCCCGCCTGCAGCAACAGCATCCACTCGCTGGACAGCTGACGCACTACCTGGTTCAGGTGCGAAACCACGTTCGCGGCGGTGACTTTGATGAAGTGCAAGGTATCGCGCGCCGTGGTGATGGCGGGCAGTGCGCCAACCTTCAGCACGACAAGACGGAAATCACGCACACCGCTAGCCAGGATGCTGTCGAACGTCCGCTGCAGGCCGGCGTTATCATCCTCTAGGTCGAGGACAATGAACGCCAGTTGCGGCTCCTTGCGCTTGGCAAGGTGCAGCATGATACGCTTTCTGCCTGCTGCATCCGGAGTGGCGTCGGCCAGGGCCTGAAGCACCCGCCCAGAGGGCGTAGCAGTCAGTTGCTGGCCTAGGTCGATACCCTTCACACGGTCCAAGCGCGCCAGCCAGTCGTTAAGCTCGCTCACCTGATCCCCCATGTCCTCCCCCACCAGCGAGTCCGCCAGGCGGCGGCACACGACGGGGTCGAAAAGGCTCAATACAAGCGCTTGCCAATAGCGCTCCTGAAGACTTTTATCGGTATCGTTGGGGTGCACGTGCAGCAAGTCACGCTGGCGGACCCAGGTGCCCTCCACGGCATTGATGTGCGTTTGCCCGACCGGCCAGGCATGGATGAAGAACTCAAGACCCGACAACCGGCGGAACAAGGGAGCGTTGTAGTACGGCAGCTCGACGAACTGCTGGGGCTCGAAACGGCGCTCGGGATCACCGACCACGCTGCCCCATGCCGAGGTGAACAGCAACGGCAACTCATCACCGCCATAGGTCGCGTGAATGAACTCTCGCAGGATCACAAAGCCCTGGTCATCGCACCACAACGACTTCTGTTCGTGATCCCATTGAACCAGCGCCTGCGTTACATGAGCCAATGTTTCTTCGCGTGCCACCGAGCCCATGACCTGGGCCGGGCATTCGCTCACCACCGCCGTATGTTCCAGCACCTTGACCGAGCCGTGCAGCAACAAGGCGCACGACAACCCGACCAACCAGCCCTCGCCAGACAACTCAGCGGGAACGCTGCCCAGCACCGCCCTGAGCGCCTCGACACGAACCACAGCGCGCCATGCCTGCTGACCGCATTCGGCGAAGCGGCGAATACGCTGGAGCGGGCCATCGGTACTATCACCCTGGTAGGCGTCACCGACCTTGTGATAGTCCACAACGCTGTTCCCCGGCCGGTACCCCAGCACATACCCAAGCGCCGACTGTTCACTTGGATGCGCCTGCAACCACGCCACGGCGGCTTCCAGTGCATCAGGCAGGATGAAATCGGTGTCCTTGGCCAACAGGACATACGGCGTGTCGACCTGCTCGAGCGCGCACTGCAAGCTGACCGACCATGGCTGGTCCGGCGCGGCTTCGAGCAGCGGCCACTCACAGGCCTGTTCGGCATAATACGCTGCGGCGCGCGCTCGATAAGCAGGGTCATTGCCGCCCAGCAATACAACGCTGACAGCGCGTTGCAATGACACGTCTGCTACTGCTTGTTCATTCATGGCGCACCCATCATTCCGGTTATTCTCTTCGCCCTGGCAGCGTGGCTCGCCACCACCGGCCCATCAATCAGCCAACCAACCGCTGGCCCAATGTTGCAGGTTGTGTTCGGTCAGTACGTAATCGCGCAATACCGCTTCACGCAATGCATCACCCTGCCGGTAGCTGGCCGCAGGGTCGGCCAGGTGCATGCGAATCGCCTCCAGCCATTCCTCGGCACTGTTGGTAACCACCCGCGTACAGGGCAGATAACCCTGGTACGCCTTGGTGTCGGTGCAAATCACTGGAAAACCGCAGGCACCATACTCCAGCAAACGCAGGTTGCTCTTGCAGTCATTGAACAGGTTGATCTCAAGCGGCGCCAAGGCGAGGTCCAGATCAAGGCTGGCCAGCTTCTGCGGATAGCTCGATAACGCCACGCCCTTGTGGAACTCCTTGATGTGGGGACGCAGCAAATCGGGACACATACCGAAGAACACCCAGTCGACCTCGTCCGCCAACGCCTTCACGACATCGACGATCAGCTCAAGGTCGCCACGGTGACTCGTGCCCCCCGCCCAACCCACACGAGGCCGCACCGAGGTTTGCCGACGACTGCGCAACCCACGCCAAAGCGAGGCGGCGAGCATGTTCGGCACAACGCGGATATCGTCATGCATGCCCACCAGCGCATCGGCCAGAGGCTGGGTGGACACGACCACACGATCACACAGGTCGATCGCCCGAGCGACCAGTTCACGCATGTTGCTCGGCATGTTGCGCGCGTGCGCATTGTTCTTCGGCACATCGAGGATGTAGTCGTCCAGCTCGTATACCCAACGCGCGCTGGAAAAACGCCTGATCCGCTCAAGCTCCTCGATCGACCGGGTGGTGTAACGGTACTGCACCACAACGACATCCGGTTTTTCCCGCTCCAGCTCGATCACACCTGGCGCACCGTAGTTGAGCTTGCCCTGAATCCAGCCCAGGCGCTCCAGCTCGCTGAACGGTTGCGTGACCCGGTAATGCCCCACGGCCGAAGTGTTCAGCGGCAAGGCAAGAACCGATGGCAGAACACGACTGACAAACGGATCCCACCCCGTGCGCATGCCAGGTTCGAGAATGAAGCTGGCGCCCGTCAGGCTCAGGTTGCGGTTGTAGGCCGGGTCCCAGGCAACTCGCGAGAGCCAGCGGGCATAGAAATCGTCCTCATCATGTTCGCGCCATTGGACCGACGCGCTCGACTCTCCCGCTGCAAACCGTATCAGGGAGGCGAACGGTGTCCAGACCACGAGATAACCCTGGTCACGAACACGCAGGCAGAAATCGGCGTCAAACAGGCTCTCCTGCAATAAGGCACAGTCCAGACCGTCGAGTTCTTCGAAGACCGAGCGACGCACCAACAGGCAGTCCAGGCTGACAGCGCTCCAATTCTGTACCAACTGAAGACGGCTCATGTAGCCATTGGTGGTGGCTGCAAAACCGAGAAACGGCGAGCCCACCGCCCCGTGCAACCCGAGAACCAAGCCAGCACCGACGACACAGCCATCGTCATTGACCAGACGCGGCCCCACCACTGCCACCTCAGACCGTTGCGCCTGACGCACCATTTCATCGAGCCATGGGCTGTCGAAGGCCATGCAATTGGCATCGAGCAATAACAGATAGTCACCCCGCGCCAAGGCGCTGGCCTGGTTCAGCCGAGCACCCTTGCTGCACGCATCGCTCCAGACGATACGCAGCTGGGCACTTTCCAACCGCTCCATCGCCGCCAGCCAGTCGCGTATCGGCGCAGGCGCCTGATCGGTGGCGATGATCAATATTTCGTAATTGCCATAAGCCGTGTGCTCGAAAATGGATTCGACACAACGGACCAGCGCCAGCAAATCCTCCCCGGCGTCCACAAGCATGGAAACGCCCGGCAGGGCCTCATGCAGGTACTGCACCCGAGACATCGGGCTTCCATGGACGGGCTGTACCTGCGCCGCGACACCCAACCGTTGCAGGTGCGCCTCCAACACTCGCGGCGCCTGCGCCACGCAGACCGGGTCACGCATCCAGTCTTCGTAGGTGTGGCCGCACTGCACCAGTAGCTCAGCCACATGCTCGACCACATGCAGACCCTTGGCTTCGACCATGCGCCAGAGCACATCATGAGGTGCCAGCAATTCGAACGATTCGACAAACCCGCCCAACTCCCGCAGGGCAGCGCACTTGAAGCCCAGCAAACGCCCCACATAGGGCAGGCTGCGCATCAGGTCGAGGTTGAAGTCCGGCTTGAACACCGGCACGCTGGATTCGCGACCATCATAGGCACCCTCATCGACATAGAGACAGAGACGGTCGGTCTGCACGGCCATGCGCTCAGCCATGACGACCAACGCATGGGGGTGCAGGAGGTCGCCTGGTTGCAGAAGAAAAACCCAGTCGCCACCCTCACCCGCCAACAGACGTTGATTGATCTGCTCGAACCCATGCCCGTGTATCGTCTCGCGCCGAACCTTTAGCCCTGGGACTTCCGCTACCGACGATCCGGCTACCGTAAAGACCCAGACTTCATCAGGGGCATAAGACTGTACTGCCAGGCTTTCCAGGGTGGTACGCAGCGCACGCTCATCCGCCTGCGCAGACAAGATCACCGGAACGATGCGTGGCCGGCCCGCCCAGCGTTCCATACGCTTGGGCAGCATGCGCAATTGCCCGGCTGACAGGCTGCGACACTCCAGCCATTCGGTGTAGACGTCCGCGAAGCTCAGACTTTTGAGACCAACCCGCTGCTGGTAGTTGCTGATCTGGCTGACATAGGCCAATTGCAGTTCAAACTCCTGCCAGACCTTGTCGTCGCCTTGTTGATAGTCCTCGATCGTCACGTAACGCACCCAACCGGCAGCCGGGGCGGGCTCAGCTGCGCGCGCAGCCAACATCTGGGACAACCAGTCGGTCTCATTCTTGAACGCCAATTGCATCGAGGCGTGATGACTGAGCTGGCCAGGATGCACGCGCTCCAGACTCAATACATCCTTGAGGCACGCCAAATGGCCCCGACGCAGCAGGCAGACATACAGAGCCAGATCCAGTCGCGCGGCAAAGCCTTGCCCCTCTTGAACCAAAGCCGCGAGAAACGCTTCGACCTGCTCGCGTCTGAACATTGCATGGCTGATCCCACCAAACAGGTTGGCGACATTACTGGCAATCACCTCAAGCAGGTCACCTGCCCGCATCACCGCGTTACCGGGCGAGACCACGCAGTTGATCGCCCGCGACGGCAACAGGCTTTCGTCGGCGTCGCAGAGCAAGCGCTGGCTGGTCACCATGCTCACGTCAGCACAAGTGGCCATGACCTCGGCCTGGCGCTGGATGCAACCGGCAAGCAATACGTCATCGTCACACAGGAACTTGATAAGCGACCCAGAACATTGTTCAAGGCAGGCTTGCAGGTTTCGGGCAAAGCCAAGGTGACTGGCATTGCGCAGATAACGTACGGGTGAGCGGGCATCCTTGGCCAACTGGTCGGTGATTGCCTTTATCTCCTCGCCCGAACTGTCGTCGCAAATGACGATCTCGAGGCTGGGATAGTCCTGACTGATCGCGCTGGCCAGTGCGCTGCGGAAGAATTCAGCATTGAAAGCCGGGATGGCGATGCTGACGAAAGGTTGTTCGTTCACGATGCAAACCTTGGAGGGGCCGGCAATGCGCCAGGGTTGACTGGCGCACGCGCGCGAAAGCGAGAAGAGAGAATCAGATGTAGTTGACCAACGACAACCCGGCGATCTTCGCGTAGGACTGCATCGACGCCTGCAGCATGTTCTTCTGCATTTCCAGGCGCAGCATCACTTCCGCCGGATCGCTTTCACGGATCGAGCTCTGGGTCTTCTTGTTTTCAGTGCTCAGCGCCTCGTTGGTCTCCGCTTGCACATCGAGCGCCTGGCCACGACCACCAATAGAAGCGATGGAGGACGTAACTTGGTTGGTCGCGCTGGCAATGTTGCCAATCGCCGAATCCAGGGACGCCAGGAAGTTCTGACGCGCCACCGGATCCTTGTCCTGCGGCGTGGACAATGCCTTGCGCAGTTGCCCGATGGTATCGAGCACGTTCTGGGTCTGGTGGGTATCAACCTTCACTGCGAACGAATCACCGGCATTCGGCGTGCCGGAGAGTTCGAAGTCCACCCCGGCAGCTGTCGCGGTGGTGCCGCTCAACGTGCCGTTGGATATTGGTCGGCTATCGGCAGTAACAGGTGCCGCATAAAGCTCGAAATCCGTAGCACTGGTGAACTTGAGCACTGCACCACCACCTGGGAACGCCGCCTTGTACGCGGTGTCATTGCTCACACTGGCACCGGTGATCTGGGCGCCAGAGGTATTGCCCGGGCTACGGGTGCCGGCAATGGAGTCAGCCTTGGAACTCAGGCTGAACGTATGACCGGCCAAGGCAGCATCCGGGTTCGCCTCATCACCTGGCTGGAAGGTGACCTTCAAGCGCAGGTCGACACCACGGAAGCTGATGCTGCTGTTATCACCGTTAGGGTTGAAGGTTCCACCCTGGCTGGCCTCCAGGGTCACATCGGTGCCATTGGCATCGAGAATTTTAAACTGAGTGCTGCTGGTGAACTCGATGCTGTAGGGCTCGCCACTGCGGAAACGGTCGTTGTAGATCGCACTACCGGAAACTTGACCATTGGACAGGCTGATACGTCCATCGTCGATCGCAGGGACTGTCAGGTGGGTCTCGCTACGGCTGGTATTCAGCGCCTGCTCGAACGCGTCGTAGCCGGTCTCGTTGGCCGCCAGGCTAAGCATGTCGCCCACTTGCAGATTCAATTTGCCCTGATCGCCCTGGTAGGTGTAGGTGCCGTCGGCATTACGCACATAGGGCGGGGTGTCCCCCTTGGAACCGGAGAACAGGTACTTGCCGTTCTCGTCCTTGCTGTTCATCAGCGTGAACAACTGGTCTTCCAACGATGCCAGCTCATCGGCGTTGGCCTTGCGGTCGGAGTCCGTGAAGCCACCGTTACCGGAACTCACCGCCAGCTCATTGACCCGCTGCAAAATGGTACCAATGGCATTGAGCGTGCTCTCGGCAGTCCCCAACGCATTGCGCACGTTGACGATGTTGTCGCTGTACTGCTCCAGCATGTTCTGCTGCTGCTCCAACTGCAGCAGGCGCGCAGCGCCCACCGGATCGTCGGCGGCGGTGCGGATGCGCAGGAAGTCGCTGGCCTCCTGGCTCGTCTTGTTGACGTTGGAGAAGGTGCGCTGGTAGTTGGCGCTGCTGGTGTTGTAGAACTGCGAAGTGGAGATGCGCACGGTCTACGGCTCCTTAAAGACTGTTGATCAAGGTGGCGAAGGTTTCCTGGGCCGCCTTGATGATCTGCGACGACGCGGTGTAGTACTGCTGGAACTTGACCAGGTTGCCGACCTCTTCGTCGACCGACACGCCCGACACCGAGTTGCGGCCGTCCAGCGCGGACTGCTGCAGGGCGTTGGTGGCATTGCCGTCCATGGTGGCCTGGGCGGTCTTGCCGCCGACGTTGGACACCAGCTTGGCATAAGCGTCGGTGAAGCTGATGCCCTTGCCGTCGGCGCCAACGCCCACGGTGCCCTTGGTCTGCAGTCCAAGCACCGACTGGGCATTGCGGTTGTCGGCAGAGCCCGCGCCGGTCAGCGACACGGTGAAGTTGTCACCGTTTTTCGGCGCGCCGGAAACGCTCATCTCGAAGGTGAAGGTCTTCTGGGTGGCGCCGTCCATGATCGGGTTGCCGCTGCCATCGACCATCGGCACCGAGAGCTGCAGCTTGTTTTCCTGGCCGGGGATGATGGTACCGCTACCGATGTTGTTGCCCTTGGCGTCGTACATCGTGTAGGCCTGGGGCGAGGTGCTGTCGTCCCCGAACACCAGCTTGACCGGGGTGGAGTACTTCAGGCCCGTCTGCAGGTCTGCACGCTGGGCTGCGTCGTAGATGTCCAGCTCGGAGGTCAGGGTCGGCGGCGTGATCGCGCCGGTGCCCTTGTTGCCGGCACCGTTGGTACCGGTCAGCGGAGCAGCCATGGCCAGGCGGTTGGGGTCGGTGAGCACCGATTCCATGCCCGCGGCCGCATTGCGGGTCGGGGTGATCTTGAAGCTGTCACCGGCGCTCACCGCACCGCCCTTGAGCGACAGGGTGAAGCCGTCGATCACCGGCGCTGGGTCGTCGGTAAGATCGTACGAGCCCATCTCGGTGCCTTCGGGCAGCTTGCGCACGGTGTAGGCGGTGGCGCTGGTGAAGGTCACCTGGTAGTCGCTGGTGCCCAGCTTGCCGGTGTCCTTGATGTTCACATCGAGGTTGCCGGAGCCTGCGCTGTTGCCCAGCTTGGGCACACTGCGCTCGCTCATGGCCTTGGCGCTGTTGATGTCGCCGAACAGAATGGCGCCGAACTCGCCGTTCTTGTCGATGCCTTGGGCCAGTTGGCTGTTGATGGCATCGGCCACCACCAGGGCCACGCGCCCCAGCTCGTTGAGCGCAGGGTCGAGGGTTTCCTTGCGGTAGCGAATCAGGCCGCCGAGCTCACCACCGCTCACGCTGTTGGTGATGTCCATTTTGGTGGTGCCGCGATTGAGCACCAGGTTCATGCGGGTCGGGTCGGTCTGGCTCGGTTCGACACCCAGGGTCTGGGTGGTCTTGCCCAGCACCAGCGCCTGGCCGTTTTTCAAGTAGATATCGTAGTTGCCTTCCCGCTCCACCACGTCGGCACCGACCAACGCGGTCAGCTCGCGCACCGCGCCATCGCGCTGGTCGAGCAGGTCGTTGGGCTGCCCCTGCACCGCAGAGATCCGCGAGATCTGGTCGTTGTACTGGGCGATCGTCGCGGTGAGCTTGTTCACCTGGTCAGCGATCGAGGCCATGTTGGTGTTGATGTTGGTGTTCTGCTGGTTCAACTGCGCCGACAGGGTGTTGAAGCGCTTGGCCAGGGTCTGGGCGCTGGTCAGCAGCAACTGGCGCGAGGCGTCCTCGTTGGGCTTGGCCGAGGCGTCCTGCATGGCACCGAAGAAGCTCTTGAGCGCGGCGGTGATGCCGGTATCGGCGCTCGACAGGGCGGTGTCCAGCGGGGTGATCTGGTTCAGGTAGGAAGCGGCGTCGCTCGACAGCGAAGTGGTGGTGCGCAGCTGGTTTTCCAGGAAGGCGTTGTACACCCGACGCACATCGGCCAGCGTGGTACCACTGCCGATGAAGACCTGGCCATACTGCTGCGAGCCCTTGGTCTTCTGCACGATCTGCTGGCGAGAATAACTGTCGACATCGGCGTTGGCGATGTTGTTACCCAGGGTGTACATCCCCGATTGCGCGGCGCCCAGGCCCGACATGCCAATATTGATCAAACTCGCCATGGTTCCAAACCCTTAAAGTTTCGTTGTGGTACCGAGCATTGCGTAGCTCTCGTACGACTTCATCTGTCTTGCGATCTGCGAGATCTTGCTGGCGTAATTCGGGTCGGTGGCATAACCGGCCTTCTGCAGCTCTCGCACGAACTGTTCCGGGTTATCGGCCGACTTCACCGCATCTTGATAGCGCGCGTTGTTCTGCAACAGGCTGACCAAGTCATGGAAGCTGTCCTGGTAGGAGTCGTAGGAACGGAACGCCGCCGTCTCCTTGACGAACTGCCCGCCACGAAACTCGCTGGTGATCGCCCTCGCCTGCCCACCCTGCCAACTGCCGGTGGCCTTGATGCCGAACAGGTTATGGCTGCTGCTGCCATCGGCATTGCGCATGACCGACTTGCCCCAACCGGTTTCCAGGGCAGCCTGGGCCACCAGGTAACGTGGGTCGATACCGATGCGCTTGGCGGCCTGTTCGGCCATCGGCAGCATGGTGGCGACGAACTCGTCGCTATCATTGAAGGCCTTTTTCGGCGCCAGCGGTGGCTGGGCCACAGCACGGCCGAGAATGCGCGTGCCATCCGGCGCGGCGAAGGCACGGGCAGCACTGGCCACCTGCTGACCTTCACGGGCCGGCACGGCAGCAGTATTGGTAGTGGTCGCCGACGGCACGATGCCGGCCAGCAAACGGTCGGCCAGCTTGCCTGGCAGTGCCAGGCGCCGCGAGTTGAGCGCGGCCACGTCATTGCGGGTGCCGGCCGTCTCACTGATGTGCATCGGCTCTGCCACCTTGCTACCCCACAACGCCGGGGCATGCCCTTCGATACGCGGGAAGGGGCTGGTATTGACCGGTGCGCTCTTGTTCTTGGACAGCTGGCGCACCAGCACGTCCTGCAGGCCGATGCCGCCGCCTTCGCGGGACATGCTCACGGCCAACTGCTGGTCGTACATGTCCCGGTACTGCTTGACCGTCTCGCTGTTCATCGGATTGTCGTCGGCCAGCACGTCGCTGGCTTTGCGCGAGGCCTTGAGCATCTCGCTGATGAACAACGACTCGAACTCCTGGGCCACCTTGCGCACGTTGGCGTCGCTGTCGCGATCGCCATGCTTGAGCGAGCTCAGGCGATTGAGGTCGGTGTAGGCGCCGCTGTCGGCGTGTCCGGAAACCAGGCTCTTGGAATTCATGGGCTGGCGTCCTCAGATCACGATCAGGTCGGCTTGCAAGGCGCCGGCCTGCTTCAGGGCTTCGAGGATTGCCATCAGGTCGCTGGGCGCCGCGCCCACCTGGTTCACCGCACGCACGATCTCGTCCAGGGTGGTGCCAGGGCCAAACTTGAACATCGGCTTGGCTTCCTGCTGGGCATTGACCCGCGAGCGCGGCACCACGGCCGTCTGACCATTGGAGAACGGCCCCGGCTGGCTGACGATCGGATCTTCGGTGATGGTGACGGTCAGGCTGCCGTGGGTCACCGCTGCCGGCGAGACCTTGACGTTCTGGCCGATGACGATGGTGCCGGTACGCGAGTTGATGATGACCTTGGCCACGGCCTGGCCCGGGTCGATCTCCAGGTTCTCGAGGATCGACAGGTAGTCCACGCGCTGGCTCGGGTCCATGGGAGCAGTGACGCGCACCGAACCGCCGTCGACGGCCTGGGCAACACCTGGGCCGAGCATGTCGTTGATCTTGTCGACGATGTGCTTGGCAGTGGTGAAGTCCGGACGGTTCAGGTTCAGCGTGAGGCTGTTGCCTTGGTTGAAACCGCTCGGCACGGCGCGCTCGACGGTGGCACCGCCAGGAATGCGGCCAGCCGACGGAACGTTGACGGTGATCTTGGAGCCGTCGCGGCCTTCGGCATCGAAGCCCCCGACCACCAGGTTGCCCTGGGCAACGGCGTAGACATTGCCGTCGATACCCTTGAGCGGCGTCATCAACAGGCTGCCGCCGCGCAGGCTCTTGGAGTTACCGATCGAGGAGACGGTAATGTCCACCACCTGGCCAGGCTTGGCGAACGCCGGCAGGTCGGCGTGCACCGACACGGCTGCGACGTTCTTGAGCTGCACGTTGCCCGACCCTGGCGGAACCTTGATGCCGAACTGCGACAGCATGTTGTTGAAGGTCTGCAGGGTGAACGGGGTCTGGGTGGTCTGGTCACCCGTACCGTTGAGCCCCACCACCAGGCCATAGCCGATCAATTGGTTGGTGCGCACGCCAGAAATGCTGGCGATGTCCTTCAGGCGCTCGGCATGGGCACCGAACGCACAGGACAGGAGCAGGGTCGCGGCAATCAGCTGCCTTACGTTGAACATGGTCATTGGACTCAGAAGGGCCAAAGCGGGCTCATGAAGAAGCGGTCCAGCCAACCGGGCTGACTGGCATCTGCGAACGAGCCTGTCCCCGAGTAGGTGATGCGCGCATCGGCCACACGCGTGGACGGCACGGTGTTGTCGGTGGCGATGTCATCGGCGCGAATCAGGCCGGCGATGCGCACCAGTTCCTCGCCAGTGTTCAGGGTCAGCCACTTCTCGCCACGCACGGCGACGATGCCATTGGGCAGCACTTCAGCCACGGTGACGGTGATCGAACCGGTCAGGGTATTGCCCTGGGTGGCCTTGCTGTCACCCTTGGTCGCCCGCTCGCCTTTGTAACCAGCCTCCAGGGACAGGTCACCGCCACCGAACGGGTTGTCGGTGTTCGGCGTAGTGCCAAACAGCGAGGTCAGACCGATGTTGGCGTTGCTGTTCTTCTGGATCTGGGAACCCGCGTTCTTGCTCGCCGAGGTGCGCTCGTTGAGGGTGATGGTGATGATGTCACCCACCCGGAACGCCTTGCGGTCGGTGTACAGGTTCTGTTCGAAACCGGCCTGATAGATCGAACCGTTGGCCGCCGACGCCGGCAAAGGGGTACGCGGCAGAACCGGCGCATAGTACGGGTCGTTCGGCTTGGGCGTCGGTGCGACGCAACCGGCCAACAACACCGCGCCCCCCAGGGCGAAGACGGACAACAGACGATTCATGACGCTTACCTCACGTGTAACGGGCTTGGGTCTTACAGCTGCTGGGTGACGAACGACAGCATCTGGTCGGCGGTGGAGATGACCTTGGAGTTCATCTCGTAGGCGCGCTGGGTGGTGATCATGTTCACCAGTTCTTCCACGGTGCTGACGTTGGAGTTCTCCAAGGTCTGCTGCAGGGTGGTGCCGAAGCCGTTCAGGCCCGGGGTGCCGACCTGTGGCGCGCCACTGGCGGCGGTCTCGAGGAACAGGTTGTTGCCGATGGCCTGCAGCCCTGCCGGGTTGATGAAGTCGGCGGTCTGGATGTTGCCAATGATCTGCGCGGCCGGGTTGCCGGCGGTGGTGATCGACACGGTGCCGTCCTGGCCGACGGTGAAGGTCTGGGCATCCGGCGGCACGACGATCGCAGGCTCCAGGGCGAAACCGTTGGCGGTGACGATCTGGCCGTCGGAGTTCAGGTGGAAGGTGCCGTCACGGGTGTACGAAACAGTGCCATCAGGCTGCAGGACCTGGAAGAAACCGCGACCATTGACGGCCATGTCCAGCGGGTTCTCGGTGGTCTGCAGGCTGCCGGTCTGGAAGTTCTTCTGGGTGCCGACGATACGCACACCGGTACCGACCTGCAGGCCCGAAGGCAGTTCGCTGTCCTGGGTCGATTGGGCACCCGGTTGACGCTTGATCTGGTACAGAAGGTCCTGGAACTCGGCGCGATCACGCTTGAAGCCGGTGGTCGAAACGTTCGCCAGGTTGTTGGAGATGACGGTCAGGTTGGTGTCCTGGGCGGACAGGCCGGTCTTAGCGACCCAAAGAGCCGGAAGCATTTAGTGTTCTCCTCGTGCGCCTGTTTTACGGCACCCGTTCAAAAGTGATTAGCCGATTTGCAAAACACGCGCCATGGCTTCATCGCCTTCCTTGGCCGCGGTCATCATCTTGACGTGCAGTTCGAACTGACGGGACAGCGCCAGCACCGAGGTCATTTCCTCGACGGCATTGACGTTGCTCGATTCCAAAAAGCCCGACACCACCCGCACATTGACGTCGGCGTCGGCGGGCTGGCCGCTCTTGGTGTGGATCATGCCGTCCAGGCCCTTGGTCAGGGTCTTGGTGTCCGGATTGACCAGCTTGATGCGGTCGACCTCAGCCATGACCCGCGGATCCTCGCCCATGGCACGAATGCTGATGGTGCCGTCTTCGCCGATCTCCACCTTCTGCTCCGGCGGAATCGCGATTGGGCCTCCGTTGCCCATCACGGGCATGCCATTGCCGGCACGCAGCACACCCAGGGCATCGATGTTGAGGCTGCCGGTGCGCACATAGGCTTCGCTGCCGTCCGGTGCCTGCACGGCGATGAAGCCATCACCGGTGACTGCCACGTCCAGTTCGCGACCGGTCTCGACCATCGCGCCAGCAGTGAAATCCGTGGCCGGGCGTTCGCTCATGGCGAAGGCGCGCGCCGGAAAGCTGTCACCGAACACCGGCATCGAACGCGCCTGCTCCAGGTCGCGCTGAAAACCGTTGGTGGAAACGTTCGCCAGGTTGTTGGCGTGGGCCCGCTGGGCCAGCGCGTTCTGGCTGGCGCCGGTCATGGCCACGTAAAGCATTTTGTCCACAGTCATTCTCCACTGCACTGACGAGCGATTGCCGCCGACGTTGCTGTGCAGGCACTAAAGCAAGTTCCGAACCAACTTTTGAAAAGCATGAAAAAGCCCGTGAATACGGGCTTTGAGGGAAGCCTTTGGAATGGGCGACGCCGGATATCCGGCGCCATCTTGCCGCTGACGGCAATTGGCTACAGCTCGCGGCAACCAGCGTTGTTGTAGGGGCCGGCGAAGCGCTTCCACCCCTCCCCCGGCGACCACTGCGAGCACACCAGGCGGCCATCGGCCTGACTCTCCCAGCGCCACCACGGCGCCGCAGCTGCCTGGGCCTGGAGCAGGCACAGCGCTGCGGCGAGCGTCACGATCCACTTCTTCATGAGCCTTTCCTCGAAAACGACGAACCCCTTTACCAGGAAAGGGGTTCGCGCACACTCGACCGACCAGCGACCATCAGGTCATCTGGATGATGGTCTGCATGATGGTGCTTTCGGTAGAGATGGTCTTGGCGTTGGCCTGGTAGTTGCTCTGCGCCTTGATCAGCTCGACCAGCTCCTGGGTCAGGTTGACGTTGGAAGCTTCCAGCGAGTTGGACTCCACGCTACCCAAGGTACCGGTCTTGGGCGCATCGATGCCTGGAATGCCGGACGAGAAGGTTTCGGTCCAGCGGGTACCACCGATCTGCTGCAGGCCCTGCTCGTTGGCGAAGCTGGCCACAGCCACCTGGCCGATGGCACGGGACTGCTGGTTGCTGAAGCTGGCGAACATCACACCGGTGGAGTCGATGCTCAGGCTCGACAGGATGCCGGTCGCGTAACCGTCCTGGGACTGTGACATGCGCGCGGTTTCGGTGTTGTAGGAGGTGGTGCTGTTCATCGACAGACGCATGCCACCGGCGTTGCCCGCCGCGCCATTGGCCGCCCAGTTACCGGCCGCATTCTTCGCCGCCGGAATCCAGCCAGTCATGGTGAAGGTGTTGTTGCTGACGGTGAACGACGAGCCAGCCGGCAGGCCGGTGTTGTTGGCCGTCATCGCATTGACCGAACCGTCGCTGTTGAAGCTGATGGTACCGCTCAGCGGGGTGGTACTGGCCGGATCGAACGGGTTGCGACCATCGACCAGGGTGTACATGGTCCACTGGTTGGTGCCGGTCTTGCGATAGAACTGCTCCATGGTGTGTTCGTTGCCCTGACTGTCGTACACCTTGGTCGGGAACGACTTGGTGTAGGTGGTTTCGTCAGAGGGGTCGAACGGCTTGTTCGGCACCAGTACCGGCGGCGTGCTGTTGTCGAGCACCTGCAAAGGAATATCGGTAGCCGAGGAGTTGAGGTTGATGCCCTGGTCGATCAGGGACGTGGCCTTCGGCGCCAGCGCGGAAGTGTCGATCTTCAGGTCGCTCAGCACGCCCTTCTGGATCTTGCCGGTGGAGTCGGCGGCGTAGCCCTGCAGGCGCAGACCGTCCGAGGTGACCACGTAGTTGTCCTTGTTGGTCTGGAAGGCACCAGCACGGGTGTAGACCATCGAGCCGTTGTCGGACAGCACGAAGAAGCCCTGCCCCTGGATACCCATGTCCAGCACGTTGCCAGTATTGTTGATGTCACCCTGGCTGAACTGCTGGGAAACCGCCGCCAGACGCACACCATTGCCCACCTGGTTCTTGCCCACACCCAGACGGTTGGCGCCTGCATAGACGTCCGCGAACTCGGCGCGCGACGACTTGAAGCCAACGGTGTTGACGTTGGCGATGTTGTTACCGGTGACATCCAGCTGCTTGTTGGCAGCGTACAGACCACTAAGACCGATGTTGAAAGACATGAATTCGCTCCTTGTGCCGCTCTAGCCGGCCTTAGATACCAATGGTTTGCACACTGGACAGAGAAACTTTCCCGAGCCCTGCAAGGTTGAGCATCATCTCGCCATTGGGGTTGATGCTGACGCTGGTGACCTTGGCCGGCAGCAGGGTGTACATCTGCGTCGACTTGCCATCGACCATGGTGGTCGCCGAGAAGCTGTAGGTGCCCGGGTCGACCTTCTCACCCTTGTCGTTGGTGCCATCCCAGATGAAGTCGGCGTAACCGGCTTTCTGCTGACCCAACTCGATGGTCTTGATGGTGTTGCCGTCCTTATCCTTGATGGTGATCTTCGCCTCGCTGATACCCTGCGGGACGATGAACTGACCATTGAAGCTCTGAGTGGTATCGACCACCGCCTTGTCGTTCTGCACGATCACCGAGCGACCCACCAGCGACGAGGCCTGCAGAGCCTGGGACGAGCCCATGGCACCGGCAATCGAATTGACCGTGCTGTTGAGGGTGGTGATGCCTTCCAGGCTGCTGAACTGCGCCAACTGAGCGACGAACTCGCTGTTGTCCTGCGGGTCGAGCGGGTTCTGGTGCTGCATCTGGGTGACCAGCAACTGCAGGAACGCATCCTTGCCCAGGGCGTTCTTGTCAGTGTTCTCGGTCGTAGGCTTCTTGGTGGTGCCGGTGCTGACACCCGACGCCGACAGGACGTCGTTGAGGTTCACACCGCCGGTGCTGTTGACTGCCATGATCCTGACTCCTTATCACTGACCGAGGGTCAGCACCTTCTGCATCATGGTCTTGGCGGTGTTCATCAGCTCGGCGTTGGTCTGGAACGCGCGGCTGGCGGAGATCATGTCGGCCATCTCCTCCACCACATTGACATTGGGGTAGTAGACGTAGCCGTCCTTGTTCGCCGCCGGATGGTTAGGCTCATAGCGCGCCTCGAGGTTGCTCTGGTCCTCGACGATACCCATCACTTGCACGCCCTGCCCCGCCTCACCCTGGTCCTGGAACAGCGACTGTCCGGCGCCGCTCTGGGCTTGCTGGAACGTGGTGGCGAATACCGGATGACGCGCACGATAGGTCTGGTCGATGCTTGAGGAAACGGTCTCGGCGTTGGCGATGTTGGAGGCGACGGTATTGAGGCGAGTGTTCTGCGCGCTCATGCCGCTACCGGCAATATTGAAGACACTGGCAAGGGACATGGTCACTCTCCACGCAGGGCCGAAACCAGCCCTTTGAATTTGCTGTTGAGCAGGGTGAAGCTGGCCTGGAAGCCGATGGCGTTCTCTGCGTAGTTGGACTGCTCGATCTGGGCGTCCACGGTGTTCTGGTCGATCGACGGCTGCATCGGCGTACGATACTTGAGGGTATCGTCGCCCATGGCCAGGCCTTCGGCCTCGATGTGGCGGGTATTGGTGCGGTCCAGGGCAATGCGCCCCTTCTGTTGCTTGTCGGCTTCAGCGGCAAGCACCGCCGAGAAATCCATGTCACGCGCCTTGTAGTTGGGCGTGTCGGCGTTGGCGATGTTGTTGGCCAGCACCTCGGCGCGCTGGGCGCGGAAGCTCAATGCCTGCTCATGGATGCCGAGCGCCTTGTCGAAGCTGATGCTCATGTCTGGGAAACCTTCGAAGGTTGACCGGAAGAATCGTGAGCAAGCTAGAGCAAGGTTTGTGCCAAGCGAGAAAGCCCCAGCAAAACCGGGCATTAAGGCATTGCTTGCCGGCGGCAATGCCAGAAAAGCGGCAATGGTTTACCGCTTGGCGTCAGCAAAGCGGCAATGGGCACCGGCAAAAAAAACGGGGCCGCGAAGCGGCCCCTTTCTGATTTATTTAGCCTGGTAGATGATCCCCGGACTGCACTGGACCATCTGGTAGTGATCCGGCAACCCGTTGAGCGCCTCGGATGCGCCAAGGAACAGATACCCGCCCGGCTTGAGCGTGCTATGGATGCGCATGAGGATGTCCTTCTTGACCTGGGCCGAGAAATAGATCAGCACGTTACGGCAGAACACGATGTCGAACTTGCCCAGGGCGGCATAGCTGTCGAGCAGGTTGAAGGAGCGGAACTCGACCCGACTACGGATCGGCGCCTTCACCGCCCAGCGGCCCGGCCCCTTGGTATCGAAATAGCGCTGCAGGCGCTCCTGGGACAAGCCACGACCAATGGCCAGGCTGTCGTACTCGCCGGTCTTGCAGTTGGTCAGCATCGACCCGGACAGGTCGGTGGCAACGATCTGCGCCCCCATCTTCAACTGCCCCAGGTTGCTGCGCTCGAACTCGTCGATGGCCATGGAGATCGAGTACGGTTCCTGCCCCGAGGAGCACGCAGCCGACCAGATACGCAGGCGCTGGCCTGGGTTGTTCTTGATGAACTCCGGAATCACCTTGTTCTTGAGCACTTCGAACGGATAGGTGTCGCGGAACCACAGGGTTTCGTTGGTCGTCATCGCGTCGACCACCTGCTCGCGCAACCCGCTGCGCGGCTGGCTCTGGATACGCTGCACCAACTCACCGAGCGACTTGATGCCCTGCTGCTCCATCAGCTTGTTGAGACGGCTGGAGACCAGGTATTGCTTATTCTCGCCCAGCAGGATGCCACAGGCTTTCTCCAGGAAGACCCGGAACTGTTCAAAATCCAAATTACCCGTAGACAATGCTGCCGCCTCTTTCAAATCCCTGGTGCCAGGAGTTGCCCCCTGGCCGTTTCAATGCGTCGCCTTGATCCGGTCGACCACCCGCTGGGCCAGGTCGTCCGGCTTGAACTTGGCCAGGAAGTCGTCGGCGCCGACCTTCTTGACCATGGCCTGGTTGAAGACCCCGGACAACGAAGTATGCAGGAGGATGTGCAGGTTTTGCATGCGTGGATCGCTGCGGATCTCCGCGGTCAGGGTGTAGCCATCCATCTCCGGCATCTCGATGTCGGAGATCATCATCAGGAACTCCTCTTCCGGACGTTTGCCCTCATCCACCAGCTTGTTCAGGTAGTCCAGCGCCTGGCGACCATCGTTGAGCGCCACCACCTCCACACCCACCGACTGCAGGCAGCGACTGACCTGTTTGCGCGCCACCGACGAATCGTCGACGGTGAGCACGCGCAGCATCATTGCCTTGTCCTGGACCTCGGCATCGACCACGCCTTGGGACACTTCCTCCGAAGAGGGCGACACTTCGGCGAGGACCTTCTCCACGTCGATGACCTCCACCATCCGACCATCCACACGCGTGACGGCGGTCAGGTAGTGGTCACGACCGGTTCCCTTGGGTGGCGGATGGATCTCTTCCCAGTTCATGTTGACGATGCGCTCGACCGAGTGCACCAGAAAGCCCTGGGTCTTGGTGTTGTACTCAGTGATGATCACGAAGCTGTTGCGCGTTTCTTCCCGCAGCCCCGGCAAGCCAGTGGCCATCGACAGGTCGAGGATGGGGATGGTCGCACCGCGAATGTTGGCCACCCCACGCACCACCGGGTGGGACTTGGGCAACAAGGTCAACTCCGGGCACTGCAGTACTTCCCGAACCTTGAACACGTTGATGCCGTAGAGCTGCTCGCCATTGAGGCGGAACAGCAACAGCTCCAGGCGATTCTGCCCCACCAGTTGCGTGCGCTGGTTGACCGAATCCATGACTCCAGCCATGCCAGACTCCTCTAGTTTTCGCCCATGTACCGAGTCGGCACGGGCTTTGCTTTTTTGAGCGCCATGTACACGAAAACGACATTTTCCCGACGCCTGAAGCGCCTGATGACCGGCTTGATGATGGCGCTATGCCTGCTGGCACCCGGCATACGCGTGCTGGCCGATGCGGTTACCTTGCCTGAACAACTTATCGGCGTCACCCAGGGGTTTCTTGAATTCACCGTGGAGGATTATCTGGCCACCAGCCAGACCACCGGTCGCTACGAGATCCAGGTCAACCCGCTCGACCCGCGCCTGCGCATGCCACTGTGCAGCCAGCAGTTGGACGCCTCGCTGGAAAGCCCGGCGCAGCCATTGGGAAGGGTCACGGTGCGGGTACGCTGCGCCGGCAGTGCGCCTTGGACCGTGTTCGTTCCGGCCCAGGTAAAGCTGTTTCGCGAAGTGGTGGTCATGGCCCGCCCGCTCAGGCGCGAGAGCGTGATCGGCGAAGGCGATGTCAGCCTGCGCGAACGGGACGTGGGCACGCTCAACCAGGGCTTTCTCACCGACCTGGAACAGGCCGTGGGCATGAAGCTGGTGCGTCCGACCGTGCTCGACCAGGTCCTGACGCCCCAGCATCTGGAACAGGCCGAAGTGGTGCGCAAGGGCGATCATGTGGTGATCACAGCCCGCAGCGGCAGCCTGAGCGTGCGCATGCCGGGCGAAGCCTTGAGCAAAGGTGGGCTGTCCGAGCAGATTCGCGTGCGCAACCTGAACTCCAAGCGAGTGGTCAAGGCACGGGTGACCGGGCCTGGGCAGGTCGAAGTGGCCATGTAAGGTATGCGAGGGCTTCGGCCAGGCGGGACAGGATAAAAACTAGCGACAGGGAACGGGTTTTCCTAAACTGTGTCAGAAAACGGGTCATGCGCGCTTGCCGACAGGCGACGATACATTCGTGCCTAAAGTTTTTTTCGGGTTGGCCGAAAACAGGGCAAGCGTCCAAATTCCCAGAGGTTTCTGATCATGGTCATCGACTTCAGTCGTTTGAATAATTCTCCGTCCGTCACGGGCGGCGTTCGCGGCAACACCGCGACCGGTAACGCCCCGAAAGCCGGCGAAACCAGCGAAGCGCCGCAGCCTGCCAGCGGAGAAGCGGTACACCTCAGCCAAGAGGCCCAGCAGTTGCAGAAGATCAGCGACAAGCTGCGCGATCAGCCGGAAGTCAACAGCGCCCGCGTGGCCCAGTTGAAACAGGCGATCGCCGATGGCAGCTATCAGGTCGATGCCGGCCGGGTCGCCAGCAAACTGCTTGATTTCGAAGCCCAGCGCTAACCCTCCGGGGCGCTGACTTCAAGGACGCAAAAACCAAGAGCCAGCCATGCACGACACCACTTTGCTGCAACTGATCGAAGACGACATCGCGCCCACGCAGGAACTGCTCGAACTGCTTCAGAAAGAAGCCGTCGCCCTGCACGGCCGGGACATGCTGGTGCTGGAGAACATCCTGGCACGCAAGCAGTCCCTGATCGTCCTGCTCGAGCAGCAAGGTATGCGGCGCAACCAACTGCTTGTCGGCCTCGGCTTCTCTGCCGACCGAGCCGGCGTGCAGGCGCTGGCGGCGCAATCCTCCCTGGGCGAGGTCATGCTGCAACAGCTCGATGCACTCACCCAATTGATGGATGCCTGTCAGAAGGTCAACGAGACCAACGGCCGGATCATCCAGCTGCAGCAACACGCCACGGCCAACCAGATCAGAATCCTCATGGGTGGCGATTCTCCGTCGCTCTATGACAGCCGCGGCGCCACCTCGCCCATGGCCAAGGCCCGCGCCATCAGCCAAGTGTGATTATTTCTATCAAGGCACGGAACATACTGGCAAAATGCCGTTACTTGCGTGTGTCGTTTTTGCCTGGAGATTGATTACCCGTGTTCAATGCATCCGATGCTCCCCAGCCGCCCAAGGTGCTCACCACGCCCTTGGAGATCGCAGCCAACCTGCGCCAATTGCTGGATAGCCACGATCCGCTGATCATCACCTTCCCTGAGCGCAGCCAGCGATTCCAAAGCTACGTGGTGCATGTGGACCGTGACGCCAACACCGTGGCGCTGGACGAGATGATTCCGCGCGATGGCGAAAAGTTCATCGAGAATGGCGAACCCTTCCGCATCGAAGGCTTCCATGACGGCGTGCGCATCGCCTGGGAATGCAACACCGCGACCACCATCACCGAAATCGATGGCCATCGCTGCTACCGTGCTCCCCTGCCCACCGAGATGACCTACCACCAGCGCCGCAACGCCTTCCGCGCCGCCCTCAAGCTGTCGCAGCTGGTCGATATCGTGCTCGACGGTGAGCGGCTCAAGGGCAAGGGCGCCCTGCGTGGCAAGTTGCTGGACATCTCCGCCACCGGCTGCAAGCTGCGCTTTGAGGGCAACGTCGAAGAGCGCCTGCAATTGGGTGAGGTGTACGAGCGTTTTGCCGCCAGCAATCCGCTGGGCATGCCCCAAGCCATGGTGGAACTGCGTCACCTGCACTTCGAGGAGCGCCTGAACACCACATTCGCAGGTGTGCGCTTCCACAACCTCAACGGCCAGATGCAGCGCAAGATCGAGAGTTTCGTCTACCAGCTTCAACGTGAGGCCCGCCGCTTCGACAAGGACGATTACTGATCCTGCTCCGAGCGCAAGACGCCACCCACCGGGTGGCGTTTTCATTTGGCGACAGTGATAACCGCTACGAGGCAGAAGCATTTCCAGCTCCCGATGAGGTTCAACACAGAACCTAATACGTCCGGTAACGCACCCACACAAGGTGCGACAAGACACCGGAGGTTCCATGATCACTGCCAGCTTCACCGCCGAACTGCATTGCCAATATGGCCGGATAGGCGTCGCCCACACCCAATTAGAGGACCACTTCGTCACGAGCGCAGATATTGACGGTTGGTTATGCACCCAAGAAAGCAAGCACTTCAAGCCGATGAGGTTCTTATTCACCTTCCAGCGACAAACGCAAACCCGCACTTATTACCGGATCACCTGCGCGGACTCCTGGCAATATCGAGGGGCTGAGCTTCGACAGAACAACAACGGCTGGTTGGGGGTATACGGCACCCATGTGGTGGGACGCATGCTCGATGCACTCAACCCCATCAACCTACTGCCGTCTACCACCTGGAAAATCGACATGCTCGATGCGTGGAACGGTGATCCCAATAGCGCCGCCCACAAAGATTTCTATCTGCGCAACAGCGATGGCTTCAGAGTGGCGCGGTCCACCCTCAACCCCCATCGTGAAGCCGTGCTGAATGGAGGATCATTCCTCAATGCCAGTTCGAGGGAGGGCGATGTACTGGTGTGCCGCCTGAGCAATATCGAACTGCTGGACGTTTGAGCACGCGTTTGAAGCCTGGCCACTGACGATCCCGGCATGATCGTCAGCGACCGCGTAGCCCTTACGTTGCCTTGTCTGTTGCGGACGCCGGCTCCACGCCCTGCTCGACTGTCGATGCTTCTTCTTCGGTGTCTTCCGCCGCCACCGGCGCCTGCATCACCTCCTGCACGGTCTGCTCATCGACCCGCGGGTCCAGCGCTGCCGACAATGGCGAGCCTGCCGCCGGCATGGCCACGTGCCCCAGCGGTGCGTCCTGTACCTGATGCAGGCCAGTGACCGCCTTCGGCCGGATCCGCCATACCAGCACCAGGGCGAAGAACAGGAAGAAGGCATAGAGCATCTGCGGCCCCAGGAGCTTCATCAGCACCCCTGCCGCCAGCGGCCCGATACAAGCGCCCACGCCGTAGGTCACCAGCAACATGGCCGTCAGCGAGACACGTCGCTCGCTTTCGACATGGTCGTTGGAGAACGCCACTGCCAGGGGATACAGGCAGAACTGCAGCAACGAAATCAAAAAGCCGATGGCAAACAGCAGCTCTAGCGGCACGCTGGGCAGCAACGCCAGCGGCAAGGCAGCCAGTGCCAGCCCGATCGAGACGCTGCGGATCAATACTGCACGGTCGTAGCGGTCCGACAGCCAGCCCAACGGCCACTGCACCACCAACCCCGCGAAAATGCAGCTACCCATGAACAGACCGATCTGCTCGGTGGTGAGCCCCTGGTTGGCCGCATACAGCGGCGCAAGACCATAGAACGAACCGACGATCAGGCCCGAGCCCAGTACGGTGGACAACGACTGCGGCACCCGCTTGAGGAAGAACTTGGGCTCCATCGGTGCCGGTCGCAGCGGCGCTGGGTGGATACGCCGGGTCATCGCCACCGGCACCAGGCACAGGGCAAAGCACATGGCGACCAGCATCAGCAGTTCAGGGCCGAGTTCCGGGTGCACCACCAGGATCAATTGGCCGAGCACCAGGCCCAGGTAGGAGGCGATCATATAGCCGCTGAACACTGCCCCGCGGTGCTTCACATCGGCCTGCTCGTTGAGCCAGCTCTCGATGACCATGTACTGGCACATCATCCCCAGGCCCACGATCATCCGCAGCCCCACCCATACCGGAAGCCAGCTGGTCATGCCGTGACCGAGCACCGCCGCACAGACGATACCCGCGCACGTGGCATAGGCCCGGATGTGTCCGACCCTGCCGATCAGCCGGTGACCGACCTTGCCGCCCACGGCCAGGCCAAAATAGTTGGCGGCCATCAAGGCGCCGACCCATAGGCTGTCCACATGGTCGGCGGCCAGGCGCAAGGCCAGGTAAGTACTGAGCAGGCCCGAGCCGATCAGCATCATCAAGGCAGCGAAATACAGCGACTGAAACGGCTTCCAGATGTTTCGCATACGTCCCGTCGGGCTCCCTGGTTAGGTGGCGTTGGCTTGCAGGCAAGCATAAAAGCAAATTTGCCACAGCGCAGGCCCCTATCGGCGAAATAGATGAACAGGGGCGCGTCCAGTGTCGGTTGTGTCGCGATCAGGCCTGTGCGGCCAGCACCCGTCGCTCCCAGGGCGTGATTTCATCAAGAAAGTCTGTCAGCTCCAAGGTCTTGGTTGCGAAATAGCCATCGATGAATTCGTTCCCGAACATCTCCCGCGCCAAGGCGCTGCGCGAGAGGCGCTCCAACGCGCCATGCAGGGTACAAGGCAGCCTCAGGTGGTCTGGAACCTCGAATTCACCCTGGATCGCAGCGGTAGGCTGCAGACGCTGCTCAATGCCGTGCAGGCCAGCGGCCAGGCTCGCGGCGATGGCCAGGTAGGGGTTGGCGTCGGCGCCCGGCAAGCGGTTCTCGACCCGCCGCGCCACTGGCGAGCTGGCCGGGATACGCAAGCCGGCTGCGCGGTTGTCATGGGACCAGCAGGCATTGTTGGGCGAGGCGTACGGATGGCAAAGCCGCTGGTAGGAGTTGACGTTCGGCGCGAACAGCGCGGTGAAGTCCGCCATACAGGCCTGCAAACCGCCGATGAAGTGGTGGAAGGTCTCGGTCGGCTGCCCGGCCTCGTCGCTGAACACGTTGCGGCCACTGTCGATGTGCACCAGGCTCTGGTGGATATGCATCGAGCTGCCCGGCGTTCTGGCCAGCGGCTTGGCCATACACACCACGGTCAGGCCATGTTTGAGCGCCACTTCCTTGAGCAGGTGTTTGAACAGGAACGTCTGATCGGCCAGCAGCAGCGGGTCGCCGTGCAGCAAGTTGATCTCGAACTGGCTGACGCCCATCTCATGCATGAAGGTGTCACGAGGCAACCCGAGGGCAGCCATGCACTGATACACCTCATTGAAGAACGGCCGCAAGCCATTGTTGGAACTGACGCTGAATGCCGAGTGGCCAAGCTCGCGACGGCCATCCTTGCCCACCGGCGGCAAGAACGACTGATGTGGATCGGTGTTCGGCGCGAAGACGAAGAACTCCAGCTCCGTCGCCACCACTGGTGCAAGACCAAGCGCGGCGTAGCGCGCGATCACGGCCTTGAGCTGACCCCGGGTGGACAGCCCGGACGGCACGCCGTTGAGCTCGACCGCATCACAGATGGCCAGCGCCCTCGGCTCGTCGCTCCAGGGCAGGTGATGGATCTGGACAGGCTCGGCCACCAGGGCCAGATCGCCGTCATCGCTGCCATAGAAACGGGCCGGCGGATAGCCGCCCATGATGCATTGCAGCAATACACCCCGAGCCATCTGCAAGCGGCGCCCCTCCAGGAAGCCTTCGGCGGTCATCACCTTGCCGCGGGGTACACCATTGAGGTCCGGGGTGACACATTCGATCTCGTCGATACCGGTCAGACGTTCGCAGAGGGAACGCGGGGCTTCGGTCGTCATGACGCTGTCCTTCTTGTTGTTTTTGCGTGCCGAGAATGGCGAAAGACACAACATAGGCGTCCGCTGTTGAAAATATCAAGCGGGTTTGATGCCAGTGTGGAAATTTATTAACACCCTAAATGCGTCGCTGTATTCACCATCGTATTCGCGGGTGACCCCGCTCCCAGAATGGCGCGGCCTTCACCTGCAGCGCTGTGCCTGTAGGAGCGGGTTTACCCGCGAATGCGTCCATGGATTCGCCGCCACTCTGCGGGGTGAACCGCCCCGGTAAGCCCCACGCTGAAGCTATTCGCGCAAGGTCATGCCATTGGCCGGCAACGGCAGCGCGGTCTTGTAGCGCACTTGCTTGAGGGCAAAACTCGAACGGATATTGGCCACCCCCGGCAGGCGCGTCAGATAATCGAGAAAGCGCTCCAGCGCCTGGATGCTGGGCAACAGCACGCGCAGCAGGTAGTCCGGGTCACCCGTCATCAGGTAGCACTCCATCACCTCCGGCCGCTCGGCGATTTCCTCTTCGAAGCGGTGCAGCGCTTGCTCCACCTGCTTCTCCAGGCTCACGTGGATGAACACATTGACGTCCAGCCCCAGCACCTCGGGCGCGAGCAAGGTCACTTGCTGACGGATCACCCCCAGCTCCTCCATGGCCTTGACCCGGTTGAAACAGGGCGTGGGCGACAGGTTCACCGAACGGGCCAGCTCGGCGTTGGTGATGCGGGCATTTTCCTGGAGGCTGTTGAGAATGCCGATATCGGTGCGATCGAGTTTGCGCATGAGACAAATTCACCGGATTTTTGTGTTTATGCGGAATGTTTATCTTCCCCCTCAGGCAAAGGCAATCAACTTGAGAGAAAAATTCTTCAGCCGTCCCCCTATGATGTAGTTAGCGCTGACCTACCAGTCACAAGCCGGTACTCAGCGGCGACCGCTTCAAAGCTCACAAAAACAACATTCGAGCGAGCGTAAAAAGCATGAACGAGTACGCCCCCCTGCGTCTGCATGTGCCCGAGCCTACCGGCCGGCCAGGCTGCCAGACCGATTTTTCCTACCTGCGTCTGAACGATGCCGGTCTTGTCCGTAAACCCCCGATCGATGTAGAACCCGCCGATACTGCGGATCTGTCCTACAGCCTCATCCGAGTGCTGGACGAACAGGGCAATGCTGTCGGCCCGTGGGCCGAGGACATCGACCCGCAGATCCTGCGCCAAGGCATGCGCGCCATGCTCAAGACGCGGATCTTCGACAACCGCATGGTGGTTGCCCAGCGCCAGAAGAAGATGTCCTTCTACATGCAGAGCCTGGGCGAGGAAGCCATCGGCAGCGCCCAAGCGCTGGCCCTGCAATACACTGACATGTGCTTCCCGACCTACCGCCAGCAGAGCATCCTGATGGCCCGGGACGTATCCCTGGTCGAGATGATTTGTCAGTTGCTGTCCAACGAGCGCGATCCGCTCAAAGGTCGCCAACTGCCGATCATGTACTCGGTGCGCGAGGCCGGTTTCTTCACTATCAGTGGCAACCTGGCCACTCAGTTCGTCCAGGCCGTCGGCTGGGCCATGGCCTCGGCCATCAAGGGCGATACCAAGATCGCCTCGGCCTGGATCGGCGACGGCGCAACCGCCGAGTCCGACTTCCACACCGCCCTGACCTTCGCTCACGTCTACCGCGCCCCGGTGATCCTCAACGTGGTCAACAACCAATGGGCGATCTCGACCTTCCAGGCCATCGCCGGCGGTGAATCCACCACCTTCGCAGGCCGTGGCGTAGGGTGCGGCATCGCCTCCCTGCGGGTCGATGGCAACGACTTCATCGCGGTCTACGCCGCCTCGCGCTGGGCCGCCGAACGTGCCCGCCGCGGCATGGGCCCGACCTTGATCGAATGGGTCACCTACCGCGCAGGCCCGCACTCGACCTCGGACGATCCGTCCAAGTATCGCCCGGCCGATGACTGGAGCCACTTCCCGCTGGGCGATCCGATCACCCGTCTGAAGCAGCACCTGATCGCCACCGGTCACTGGTCCGAAGAAGAGCATCAGGCGGTCACCGCCGAGCTTGAAGCCGAGATCATAAAGGCCCAGAAAGACGCCGAGCAGTTCGGCACCCTGGGCAACGGCCACATTCCAAGCGCCGCCTCGATGTTCGAGGACGTGTACAAGGAAATGCCCGACCACCTGCGCCGCCAGCGCCAGGAACTGGGGGTCTGAGATGAACGATCACAACAACAGCATCCATCTGGAATCCGCCATGTCCACCACCACCATGACCATGATCCAGGCCCTGCGCTCGGCCATGGACATCATGCTCGAGCGCGACGACAACGTGGTGATCTACGGTCAGGACGTCGGTTACTTCGGCGGCGTGTTCCGTTGCACCGAAGGCCTGCAGAACAAGTACGGCAAGTCGCGTGTGTTCGACGCCCCGATCTCCGAAAGCGGTATCGTCGGTACTGCCGTGGGCATGGGTGCCTACGGCCTGCGCCCGGTGGTGGAGATCCAGTTCGCCGACTACTTCTACCCTGCCTCCGACCAGATTGTCTCGGAGATGGCCCGCCTGCGTTATCGCTCGGCCGGACAGTTCACCTCCCCGCTGACCCTACGCATGCCGTGCGGCGGAGGCATCTATGGTGGCCAGACCCACAGCCAGAGCCCGGAGGCGATGTTCACCCAGGTGTGCGGCCTACGCACCGTGATGCCATCCAACCCCTATGACGCCAAGGGCCTGCTGATCGCCTCGATCGAATGCGACGACCCGGTGATCTTCCTCGAGCCCAAGCGCCTGTATAACGGCCCGTTCGACGGCCACCACGACCGCCCGGTAACACCGTGGTCCAAGCACCCGCAGAGCGCGGTGCCCGATGGCTATTACCAGGTGCCGCTCGACAAGGCCGCCATTGCCCGCCCAGGCAACGACGTCACCGTACTGACCTACGGCACGACGGTGTATGTCTCCCAAGTGGCCGCCGAGGAGACTGGCGTCGATGCCGAAGTCATCGACCTGCGCAGCCTATGGCCGCTGGACCTGGAAGCCATCGTCGAGTCGGTGAAGAAGACCGGCCGCTGCGTAGTGGTCCACGAGGCGACCCGCACCTGCGGCTTCGGCGCCGAGCTGGTATCGCTGGTGCAGGAACACTGCTTCCATCACCTCGAAGCGCCGATCGAGCGCGTCACCGGCTGGGACACCCCCTACCCCCACGCGCAGGAGTGGGCCTACTTCCCAGGTCCTTCGCGGGTAGGTGCGGCATTGAAACGGGTCATGGAGGTCTGAATGGGCACGCACGTCATCAAGATGCCGGACATCGGCGAAGGCATCGCACAGGTCGAGTTGGTGGAGTGGTTCGTCAAGGTCGGCGATGTGATCGCCGAGGACCAGGTGGTGGCCGATGTCATGACCGACAAGGCCACCGTGGAAATCCCCTCGCCGGTCAGCGGCAAGGTAGTGGCCCTGGGCGGCCAGCCCGGTGAAGTGATGGCGGTCGGCAGCGAGCTGATCCGCATCGAGGTAGAAGGCAGCGGCAACCATGTGGATGAGCCCCACGCCAAGCCGGTCGAAGCCGTTGCCGCGCCAGCACCAGTCGCTGCTGAACCCCGCGTCGAACCGCAGCCGGTCGCCAGCGCCCCAACCAGCGCCAGCGTCGTCGCGCCGATCGTGCCACGTCAGGCCAGCGACAAGCCACTGGCCTCCCCGGCGGTGCGCAAACGGGCCCTGGACGCGGGTATCGAGCTGCGCTACGTGCATGGCAGCGGTCCCGCTGGACGCATCCTCCACGAAGACCTCGACGCCTTCATCAGCAAGCCCCACAGCACAGCCGGACAGGCCCCGAGCGGCTACGGCAAGCGCACCGACAGCGAGCAGATCCCGGTGATCGGCCTGCGTCGCAAGATCGCCCAACGTATGCAGGACGCCAAGCGTCGCGTCGCGCACTTCAGCTACGTCGAGGAAATCGACGTCACCGCCCTCGAAGCCCTGCGCCAGCAACTGAACCTCAAGCACGGCCAGGACCGCGGCAAGCTGACGCTGCTGCCGTTCATCGTGCGCGCCATGGTCGTGGCCCTGCGAGACTTCCCGCAGATCAACGCCACCTATGACGACGAAGCCCAGGTCATCACCCGCCACGGCGCGGTGCATGTGGGGATCGCCACCCAAGGCGACAACGGCCTGATGGTGCCGGTGCTGCGTCATGCCGAAGCCGGCAGCCTGTGGAGCAACGCCAGCGAGATCGCCCGCCTGGCCAATGCCGCGCGCACCAACAAGGCCAGCCGCGACGAGCTCTCTGGCTCGACCATCACCCTGACTAGCCTTGGCGCACTCGGCGGCATCGCCAGCACGCCGGTGGTCAATACTCCGGAAGTGGCCATCGTGGGCGTCAACCGCATGGTCGAACGGCCCGTGGTGATCGACGGCCAGATCGTCGTGCGCAAGATGATGAACCTGTCCAGCTCCTTCGACCACAGGGTGGTCGACGGCATGGATGCTGCCCTGTTCATCCAGGCCGTGCGCGGCCTGCTGGAACAACCCGCCTGCCTGTTCGTGGAGTAAGCATGCAACCGATCCTCAACACGACCCTGCTGATCATCGGTGGCGGCCCTGGCGGTTACATCGCCGCCATCCGCGCCGGCCAACTGGGCATTCCCACCATCCTGGTCGAAGGCCAGGCTCTGGGCGGTACCTGCCTGAACATCGGCTGCATCCCGTCCAAGGCGCTGATCCACGTGGCCGAGCAGTTCCACCAGGCCTGCCACCACGATGAACAATCGGCGCTGGGCATCAGCGTGTCCTCGCCGCGCCTGGACATCACCCGCAGCATCGCCTGGAAGGACGGCATCGTCGATCGCCTGACCTCCGGCGTTGCCGCGTTGCTCAAGAAGAACGGGGTCAAGGTGATCCATGGCTGGGCGAAGATCCTCGACGGCAAGAGCGTCGAGGTCGATGGCCAGAAGATCCAGTGCGAGCACCTGCTGCTGGCCACCGGCTCAACCAGCGTCGAACTGCCGATGCTGCCACTGGGCGGCGCGGTGATTTCCTCCACCGAGGCCCTGGCGCCCAAGGCCCTGCCACGTCACCTGGTGGTGGTCGGCGGTGGCTACATTGGCCTGGAGCTCGGCATTGCCTACCGCAAGCTGGGGGTGCAGGTCAGCGTGGTGGAAGCGCGCGAGCGCATCCTGCCGACCTATGACGCCGAACTGACCCAACCGGTAGCCGACTCGGTGAAGAAACTGGGCATCGCCCTGTACCTGGGCCACAGCGTCGAAGGCTATGAAAACGGCTGCCTGCTGGCCAATGACGGTCAAGGCGGGCAACTGCGCCTGGAGGCCGATCAGGTACTGGTGGCCGTCGGACGTCGCCCACGCACCCAGGGCTTCGGCCTGGAAAGCCTGGACCTGACGATGAACGGCGCGGCCATTGCCATCGACGAGCACTGCCAGACCAGCATGCACAATGTCTGGGCCATTGGCGATGTGGCGGGCGAACCGATGCTGGCCCACCGGGCCATGGCCCAAGGCGAGATGGTCGCGGAAATCATCGCAGGCAAAGCGCGGCGCTTCGAGCCAAGCGCGATCGCCGCGGTGTGCTTCACCGACCCAGAAGTGGTGGTGGTCGGCAAGACACCCGAGCAAGCCAGCCAGCAAGGCCTGGACTGCATCGTCGCGCAGTTCCCCTTCGCCGCCAATGGCCGGGCCATGACCCTGGAATCGAAAAGCGGCTTCGTGCGCGTGGTCGCCCGCCGTGACAACCACCTGATCCTCGGCTGGCAGGCCGTGGGCGCGGCCGTCTCGGAACTGTCCACCGCCTTTGCCCAGTCCCTGGAAATGGGCGCACGCCTGGAAGACATCGCCGGCACCATCCACGCCCACCCGACGCTGGGCGAGACGGTCCAGGAAGCGGCCCTGCGGGCCCTGGGCCACGCACTGCATATCTGACACTGAAGCGGCGACAGCCGATTTGGCCCGCTGCGCCCCAGGCGCCGCGGGCATTTTTTTGTCTTCAATCCCCGAATTTCGCCGATGTCTGTAAACCCGCACACAAGGTGCGCACGACACTCAAGAACAGGGGCCCATCACTCGAAGATGGTGTTCTTGCCCGCCGCCTTGGCCCGATACAGCGCCTGGTCGGCCCGCGCCATCAGATCATGCTGGTCTTCATCGTCCTCCCAGCGCACCACCCCAAAACTCATGGTCAGGCGACAATCGCCGATCGGCTCGACATCCTCCATGGCCTGACGGATCTGCGCCGCCAGCGCCAATGCTTGCTCCACCGAGGTCTGGGGCAGGACGGCGACGAACTCATCACCACCCCACCGCGCCAGCAGGTCCTGCGAACGCAGGCACGGGCGGATGCGCTCCACCGCCTCGACCAGGGCCGCATCGCCTCGGGCATGGCCGTAGCGGTCGTTGATCGGCTTGAAGTCGTCTATATCCATGACGATCAGCGCCAAGGGCTGACGGAAACGCCGGGCACGCTCGCATTCCTGATGCAGGGTCTTTTCCAGTCGATAGCGGTTGGCGGTACGGGTCAGGGCATCACGCTCGGCCAGTTCGAGATTTTCGTCCAGCTGGCGTTGCAGTTGCTGATTGACCCAGGACAGCTCACGGGTGCGCTCGGCCACCAAGGCCTCCAGGGACTGGTTCTTCTGCTGCAGCTCGATCACCAGGCGCTTGCCCGCGTCGATGTTGCGATGGGCACCGAGCATGCGCGCCACCGAGCCATCCCCGTTGCGGGCGATGATATGACCGCTGTCCTCGATCCACAGGTAGCTGCCATCCTGACAGCGGCAACGGTATTCGATCCGGTAACGCTCGTTGCGCTGGTTGATGTACGCCTCGAAGTGGGCCATCACCCGGGGGTAGTCCTCCGGATGGATCACGCTTTCCCAGGTCAGCACGGTGTTGGCCATCGAGTGGGTCTGGTAACCGAGCATGGCGTACCAGCCTGGGTTGCGGTAGACGTAACCGGAATTGGCGTCCCAATCCCAGATACCGTCGCTGATCAGATCGAACAAGGTGTGCAGTTGCTGCTCACTGAAACCGGCAGGCAACGGCCCGGACTGCTGACTCATGGACGCTCTCTCCTGGTGTCCAGCCACTACGCCTTTCTGGGCTGCTGATGGTCATGGTGGTTGCCGCGAAGCGGCAAACTTGTGCCCTTGAGTGGCAAGCTTAGCGCCAAACCCGATTGGATCCAGATAGCCCAAGCGGCCGCTTTCATGCCTTTCCAAGCCGCTGGCACAGGTCTTGCCCCTTCGATGACGTCATTGATTCTCAAGGAGCAGACCTGATGATCACCCTCAATGGCCTGGGCTGGCAGACCGCCGTGCAGCAGTACAACCGCGCAGGGGCCGAGCAGCCGTTGGCTGGCGTGTTGCCAATGCGCCTGCCGGTCGCCCCTGCCACCGCCACGCCACAGCAGAACAACCAGAGCGGCACGTCCGGGCAGAACACCGAGGACGCGCGCAAGGAAGCCTTCGCCAAACTCATGGTGATGCTGCAGAACCCAGACGTTGCCGCGCGCCAGCAGGCCAGCGTCAACGAGCAGGACACCAGCGGTGCCCTGGAGGCGTTCCGCGACTATATGGCCAAGTCACCGGAAGAAAAGATCAAGGAAAAGTACCTCGCCGAGCTGGGCCTGAGCGAGGAGGAATACAACGCCTTGCCGCCTGAGCAGAAGGAGAAGATCGACCAGCAGATCGCCCAGCGGATGCAGGAAGACGTAGCGCTCAAGACCCAGGCGAAAATGGCAGGACGCCAGGACGTGGAGCTGTAAGCGTGCAGGCATCTCCACACGCCTGGCGGCGCACCCTGTAGGAGCGGGTTTACCCGCGAAACAGACACCGCTCTGCTTGGCACCGGCTCTGCCGGTGTTCGCCGGTGACCCGCTCCCACAGGGTTGCGCAAGCCTTGAGAGCGGCGCAATCCCGGGGACCAAAGCCTGCGATGGGCCGCAACGCGGCCCCCTGTCACTTCACGGCTCTTTCACCCCCGTCGTATCACCGACCAGCGACTCGGCCTTCAGTGCAGGCTGTGGCTGGGCGCGCAAATCAGCCACCTGGCTCGCCGTCACCGACGCGGCCTGGTTACCCCAACTGCTGCGAATGAAATTGACCACATCGGCCACTGCCTGGTCCTTCATCCGCCAGGCAAAGCCCGGCATGGTGAAGGTCGATGGCGCCGTTGCCGTGGCCGGCAGGGTCGCGCCTTCGAGCACGATGTGGATCAGCGAGGTGGCATCAGCGCTCTGCAGCACCGGGTTGCCAGCCAACGCCGGGAACACCCGCGCGTACCCCTTGCCGTCGGTGCGGTGGCACGCGGCGCAGTTGTCCACATAGAGCGCCGCGCCTGCCTTGGCATCGTCTCCCTGCCACAGCGCCTCGGCGACCTGACGGTCCTCTTGGAACGGCCTGTCGTCCGGGTTCACCGGCGGTAGGGATTTGAGGTAACGGGCAATGGCGGTGAGGTCGGCGTCCGTCATGTACTGCATGCTGTGCTCGACCACATCGCTCATACCACCGAACACCGCGGTACGCTCGTTTCGCCCGGTTTTGAGGAAGGCGACGATCTGTGCCTCGCTCCAACTGCCCAGGCCGTCCTTGTGATCCCCGCGCAGGTTCTTGGCGATCCAACCTTCCAGCGGTGCACTGCCGGACAAGTAGGCGTCCCCACCGGCGGCATCCAGGGCCTTCTCTTGCATGGTCAGCGCCCGCGGCGTGTGACAGGCGCCGCAATGGCCCAAGCCTTCGACCAGATAGGCCCCTCGGGCCACTGCCGGATCACGCCCGGCAGCCTCGAACGGCTTGACCTCGGGCGCGAACAGCGTGCGCCAGAACGCCAGTGGCCAGCGCATGCTCAGCGGCCATGGGATGTCGCTCTCTTTGTTCACCTGCTCCACCGGCTCCACGCCGTGCATGAAGTAGGCATACAGCGCCTTCATGTCGTCATCGCTGACCCGAGCGTAGGACGGATAGGGCATGGCCGGGTACAGCGTGCTGCCGTTCAGGCCAATACCCTGGCGCACCGCACGCTCGAAATCCTCGAAGCTGTAGTCGCCGATGCCGCTCGGGTCCGGGGTGATGTTGGTCGAGTAGACCGTGCCGATGGGCGTCGGCATGGGCAGCCCACCGGCGAAGGGCTTACCACCCTTGGCGGTGTGGCAGGCCACACAGTCCCCGGCCCGGGCGAGGTATTCGCCCTGCTTGACCAAGGCCGGGTCGGCGGCGTGCAGCAAGGTACTGGCGCCCAGGCTCAGGGCGGCGATCAGAATGCGTTTCATGGTCGGCCTCCTATGCCTGCACCAGCGGGCCTGGGCTTTTGAGGTACTGCTCGCGGATGGCCCGCGCCGACCAGTACGTCAGCGCCGCCACCAGCCCAGTGGGGTTGTAGCCCAGCCCTTGGGGGAAGGCCGAGGCACCCGGCACGAACACGTTATGGACATCCCAGCTTTGCAGGTAGCGATTGATCGCGCTGGTCTTCGGGTCGGTGCCCATGATCGCCCCACCATTGAGGTGGGTGGTCTGATAGACCGTGGCATCGAAATGCTGACCGAACGCCTTCATCGATGCGGTGACCGCCTTGGGCCCCATGGCCTCGGCGATCTTGCGCATGCGTTCGACCATGAAGCGGTTCATCTTCACGTCGTTGTCCTTCCAGTCGAAGGTCATGCGCAACAGCGGCTGACCATAGGCGTCCTTGTACACAGGGTCCAGGTCCAGGTAGTTGTCGCGGTAGGACTGATGCGCACCGTGGGCATCCATCGACAGCATGTGGCTGTAGCTCTCGGCCACCGCAGCTTTCCAGGCGCTACCCCATTTGGGCGTGCCCGGCGGCACCTTGGTACCGGAGATGGGCTTGGTCCCGGCCTGGTTGACCCAGAACGGCGAGCCACCCACGAACCCTTCGGGGCCGTGGTCGAAGTTGTCGGCATTGAAGTCATCCACCGCCACGCCATTGCCGCCCGCGCCGATGAACGGGTTGGTGTGGTGGCTGTTCTTGTCGAAGAACGCCGTCACGGTGGAGAGGTTCTGGAAGGCGAAGTTGCGTCCCACCACCCCTTCGTTGCGGATCGGATCGTAAGGCTTGCCAATGCCCGAGAGCAGCATCAGGCGTACGTTGTTGAACTGGAACGCGCCAAGGATCACCAGGTCCGCGGGCTGTTCCACTTCGCGGCCCTGGGGATCGACGTAGGTCACGCCAGTGGCGAGGTTCTTCTCGGCGTTGAGGTTCACCCGCAGCACGTGGGCGTTGTTGCGCAGCTCGAAGTTCGGCACCTGACGCAGGGCCGGCAGGATGTTCACGTTGGGCGAGGCCTTGGAGTACATGTAGCAGGCGTAGCCACTGCAGAACCCACAGAAGTTGCACGGCCCCATCTGCGCCCCATAGGGGTTGGTGTAGGGCCCTGAGGTGTTGGCCGAGGGCAGGTTGTAAGGATGGTAGCCCACCTCGCGCGCGGCCTTCTCGAACAGTTGCGCCGAGACGGTGTTCTTCTGCGCCGGCAGTGGGAAGTCATCGGAGCGGTCTGCAGAGAACGGGTTGCCGCCTTTGTCACGGCCCACCACCTGGCCCTTGATCGACCAGGCGGTGCCGGAGGTACCGAAGACTTTTTCGGCGAAATCGAAGTACGGCTCGAGCTCTTCGTAGCTGACGCCGAAATCCTGGATGGTCATGCCTTCAGGGATGAAGGCCTTGCCATAGCGTTCCTCATAGTGGCTGCGCATGCGCAGCTCCATCGGGTCCACGCGAAAATGCACGCCAGACCAATGCAGCCCTGCCCCACCGGTGCCCGTGCCCGGCAAGAAAGCCCCGAACTGGCGGTACGGCACGGCAAGATCGTTCACGCTGTGGCGCAGGGTCACGGTCTCGCGGGAGATGTCCATGAACAGCTTTTTGCGCGAGTTGTAGGTCAGCTCGTCCATGGTCTGCGGATAGACACCATCCGGGTAGGTGTCACGGGTCGGGCCACGCTCCAACGCCACCACGTGCAGGCCTGCCTCGGTCAGTTCCTTGGCCATGATCGCGCCGGTCCAGCCGAACCCGACGATGACCGCATCGACTTTCTTCATCACCTGGGCCATCGCTCAACCTCGCTCGCCACTGATGGATACCGGCGGAAACGGATAGCGCTCATCGCGCTCCACCCAATCCATGAAATCGGCGCGCGCGCCTGGGAAGCCAATCAGCTTCCAGCCGGCCAGCCCTTGGTTGCCGCCGTGCAGGGGGTCGCTGAAAAAGCCTTCACGGGTATTGAGCCAGAGCATGGCGAAGAAGGTCACCGCCGGTACCGAAGCAAGCGCTGCCTTGCCGCTGTCCAGCGCTTCCAGTGCCTGCTGCTGTTGCCCAGGGTTCAGCTTCGCGAACGGATTGCCCCATTGCGCATTGCACCAGGCGTCGGCCTCCTGGATACCCAGGCGATAGATTTCCTGGGGGCTGAGCTTGAGCTGGTAGCCCAGCTCAGCCGGGGCATCCGGGCGGAACGGCCCCTGCATGTACCACAGCCCGCCGCTGCCATAGCGGGTATTGAGCTGACGGTCGATGAACTCCGGTACGCCCGCTTCGGCAGCGCCCGGGCCGAGCGCATCGGACGGAATCAGCACAGCCACAGCGGCGTTGACGAAGGCCCATTCCTCGGCGGTGAAGAAGGTCGGCTGGTAGGCACGCGCCCTGCCCTTTTCAGGGGCCACGGCAGGTGAGGGATCGGATGCTGGTTTGGCGGTCTCGGCGAGCACCACGCTGCCCATACCGCTGCTGGCGAGGGTCGCCACCGGGATGAGCGTCAGGGATTTTCGCAAGAACTCGCGCCGCGCCGGATGCGCGAAGGCAGGTTCGTCGTTGGACATGGTTCAGGCCTCTTCAATAGGTCAATCAGGTCGTGCAAGGCATACGCTCCGTTGAGTCGGGGCTGTTGTTATGTTGGGAGAAAGCATAGACATCGGTCGCTGTACCGCCCCTGGCGGGCAAGCCGCGAGGGGCACCACTGGGTTAACCTGCCCGGCGCTCCCAGGCCTGAGGGTTGACCAAGTTCGCCGGCCGCTCACCCGCCAATGCCGCGAGCAAGTTGTCCACCGCACAGCGCGCCATGGCCTCGCGGGTCTCCTCGGTGGCCGAGCCGATGTGTGGGGTCACCACCAGGTTGTCCAGTTGCAACAGCGGCGAATTCGCTGGCAACGGTTCCTGGACAAAGACATCCAGCCCCGCACCGCGAATGCGCCGCTCACGCAAAGCCTGCGCCACAGCAGGCTCGTCCAGCACGCGCCCACGGGAGATGTTCACCAGGATCGCCGAAGGCTTCATCAGCGCCAGTTCAGGTGCGCCGATGAGGTTCTCGGTCTGCGCGCTCAGGGGGACGCACAGGCAGACGAAATCCGACTCGGCCAGCAAGGCCTGAAGGCTGCGGTGACGTGCACCGTAGCGCGCCTCCACCTCGGGGCGCGGCTGACGGGTGTGATACAGTACCTGCATGCCAAAACCCGCATGGGCCCGGCGCGCCAGGGCTTCGCCGATGCGCCCCATGCCAACGATGCCGAGGGTCTTGCCCTGCACGTCGCAGCCAAACTGCGCAGGGCCTATCCCTGCGCGCCAGTGGCCGTCGCGAATCCAGCCGTCCAGCTCGACCACTCGCCGGGCGCAGGCCAGCAGCAGGGCGAAACCGGTGTCGGCGGTGGTCTCGGTGAGCACGTCGGGGGTGTTGGTCAGCAGGACTCCGCGCCGGTTCAGCTCGGCGATGTCATAGTTGTCCACACCCACCGATACGCTGGAGACCACCTCCAGTTCTGGCGCCAAGTCGAGCAGTTCGCCACCCAGGCGCAGGCTCGCGCCAAGCAGGCCGTGGGTGCCTGGCAGCGCCGCCCGCAGACGGGCCAGGCCATCAGCGGCCGGTGCTTCGATCAGGGTCAGCTCGGTGTGGGCCTGCAGACGCTGCATGAGGTCATCGGACAGGCGTTTGTAGAGGACGATGCGTTTCTTCATGGTGGGATCCTATTGACTCGGAGCCAGGCGCGAGCGCTGCACCTGTTGCGAAGGGTTGAGAACGGCGGTCAGGGCCACGGCCACCAGCAGCGCGCCGCACATGAACAGGTAGGAAGCACCGGGGCCGCCGGTGGCGCCGTTGAGATAGCCCACCAGCCAGGAGCCAGAGAAAGATCCCAAGGCCCCCATGCTGTTGATCAGCGCCATGGCACCGCCTGCGACGTTGCTCGGCAGCAACTCCGGGACGATGGCGAAGAACGGGCCATAGGGGGCGTACATGCAGGCGCCGGCAATCACCAGCAGCGCGTAGGACCACCAGAAGTGCTCGGTACCCAGGCTGTAGGAGCCATAGAAGGCCAGCGCGGCGATCAACAGCGGCGGCCAGACGAAGCGTTTGCGCTTTTGTATGCGGTCCGAGGCCCAGGAGACGCCCACCATGGCCAGCACTGCGCCCAAGTACGGCACCGCCGACAGCCAGCCGGCAGTGACAATGTCCAATGCCGCGGCCTGCTTGAGGATCGAGGGCAGCCACAGCACGAAGCCGTAGACCCCGATGCTCCAGCAGAAGTACTGCAACGAGAGGATGATCACCTTGGGCGAGCGGAACGCTTCGCGGTAGTTTTTCACCGGCTTGATGCCCTGCTGTTCGGCGGCCAGGGCCTCGCGCAAGGCGGCCTTGTCTTGCTCGGCCAGCCATTTGGCCTGTTCCGGGCGATCGTCGACCAGGCGCCACCAGATGAACGCCCAGAGCACGGCAGGCAATCCTTCGATAATGAACATCCAGCGCCAGTCGAAGTGCTTGACCAGATAACCGGAGACCACTGACATCCAGAGAATGGTCACCGGGTTGCCGAGGATCAGAAACGTATTGGCCCGCGAGCGCTCGGCCCGGGTGAACCAGTGGCAGAGGTAGATCAGCATGGCCGGCATCACCGCCGCTTCGACCACGCCCAACAAGAAGCGGATGCCGATCAGCAGGTAGACGTCCTGGACCATCCCTGTGAGCGTCGCCAGCCCACCCCAGAGGATCAGGCTGACGAAGATCAGCTTCTTCACACTGCGCTTTTCGGCATAGATGGCGCCGGGAACCTGGAAGAAGAAATAACCGAGAAAGAACAGCGCCCCCAACAGCGACGACAGGGCCGGGGTGATATGCAGGTCATCGGCCATGCCTGAGGCTGCGGCGAAACCATAGTTGGCGCGGTCCAGGTAGGCGAGGCTGTAGGTGATGAAGACGATTGGCATGATGTACCACCAACGCCGCGGAGCAATTCGGTCGATCTGCATGGTGTATCTCCTGAGCTTTTTGTTCTTGTTGCAACAGGTGCCGGCCAGGCCGGCTGGTTCGGTCGTCATGCGCTCGCGCGCGTCTCGAAGGTGTCCAGCTCAAAGCGTTGCGGCAGCCCTTCCATGTCACCGCGCGATTGCACCGCGCGGCTGCCGCACCAGTTGCCTCGCGCCACGGCATGACGCAGGTCGAGGCCTTCGAGCAGGGCGCTGATCACGCCGACGGCAAAGGCGTCACCCGCCCCCACCGTATCCACCACCTGGGCCACCGGCTGCGGCGCCACGATGCCCTCGGCGCCCTCGGCATCGCGGTAATACGCACCTTGCGCCCCAAGTTTGATCGCCACTCGCTGCACGCCGTGCTCCAGGTAGAAGCCTGCGATGGCCTCCGGTGACCGCCGGCCGGTGAGCACACGCCCCTCCTCCAACCCCGGCAGCACCCAGTCGGCCTTGACCGCCAGGGCGTTGATTTCCTGCACCATGGTCCGCACGTTCGGCCACAGCGACGGGCGTAGGTTCGGGTCGAAGGAAATACTCCGCCCACAGGCACGCATGGCATCTAGCAAGCGATGGGAAAGTTCGCGGCAAGACGCCGACAACGCTGGCGGAATCCCCGTGGCATGCAGGTGCCGCGCTTTGAGCAGGCTTGGCCGTAGCACAGCGGGTGACAGGCGACTGGCCGCAGAACCGCGACGGAAGTACTCGACCTGAGGATCCAGCCCATCGTCGCAGCGGGCCTTGAGCTGAAAACCTGTGGGGTGTTCAGGATCGATTTCGACGTCGTCACAGCTCAGGCCCTCGCGGCGCAGGCTGGCGAGCACGAAGGCACCGAGAGAATCAGCGCCTACCCGGCTCAGCCAGTTCACTTGCAACCCCAGGCGCGCCAAGCCGATGGCCACATTGCTGTCGGCCCCCGCGATGCGTTTGCCGAACCCCACGGCCTGGGCCAGCTCGCCGCATTGCTCGGCCACGAACATGGCCATGGTTTCACCGAAGCAGAGCACGTCCAGATCAGCCATGGCACACCTCCACCTCGAGCGCGGCCAGCTGTGCCACCTGTTCGCGGGTGAACGCCAGCAAATCGTCACTGACCAGGGGGTACTCGATGGCGCGCGGCACACCCGGGGCGAAACAGCGCATCAGCTCGCGCCAATGGGCCAGGTCGCTCGCCTGCGGAGGAACCGCCGCCAGTTGACCATCCTTACGGCGCTCGACGGCCTTGCAGTGCACGTAACGGACCCAAGGCCCGAAGGCCCGCGCTGCCTGCAGGGGTGACTCGTCCTGCCAGTGCCAGTTGCCGATGTCGAAGGTCATGCCCAGCGCCAGGCCCTGGTTGGCGGCGCGCTGGAAGAAGTCCAGCAACGGCTGCAGGCGCCCGCCTTGAACGGTCTGGTCGTTCTCCACGAACAGCGCTGTCCCCTGCACCAGCAGTGGGCGCAGTGCCTCGAGGTCGCAGTGGTCGTGATAGTGGCCAAGGGAAACCTTCAGCGCCACAGCGCCAACCTGACAGGCCAATTGCAGCCGCGCGGCCACCTCCGGCTCCAGGCTGCCATCCTCGCGCCACAGTTCCAGCGGCGTGGAGAACAGGCTCTCCAGCCCCAGCGCACCGCTGGCATTGGCGAGTTCAGCGGCATCGGGCCATGCCTCGAACAACTCCTCACGCCACTCCACGCGACGCGCGCCGGCCGCAGCCAGCAGAGGCAGGTAAGCGACCTGGCCTTGGCGCCTTACGGTATCGGCGCCAAAGCTCGACAGGCTGATGGAAACAGGGTTCGCGTACATTGTCGTTGTCCTTGTTCTTGTCGAATGAAACCGGTTTCATTTGCAGGTAAAAAACAGCGCGACACGCTGGCCACGCTGCTTTTCAATCAATCAGGCGACTGGAGCCTCGAACGATGAGTTCAGCCCGCAGGTCCAGGCGACGGGCGGGTAACTGGCTGCCTTGCATGCGTTCCAGCAGGCACTGGAATGCAGCAGCACCAATGCGCTCGGTGGGCTGGGCCAGGGCAGTGATACCGCTCCCGACCAAGGGGTACCAGTCCAGATCATCGAGGGCGACCAGGCCCAGCTTCTGGAACGGATGCTCGCCCCGCCCATGCAGATGCCGCATGACCTCGAGGGTCGCCACGCCGTTGCAACTGAACAGCGCCTGCGGGCCATGGCCAGTACCCGCCAGAAACCCTGCCAACTGTTCTGGCAGGCGGCAGCTCACTTCCAGAACCTGCCCGCGAAGACCAGGGCGCCGAGCGATGGACGCCTGGAACGCAGATACCCTCTCCTGACGCGAACTGGTGCCATCGAGCGGTTCGGTGACCGCCAGAATGTCGCGATACCCCTGCCCCTGCAGGTGCTCCAATGCTTGTTCGACGGCATCGGCGTTGTCCAGGCCCACCAGGTCGGTCTGCAGCTCCGCCAGTTGACGGTCCACCAGCACCATCGGCAGTTCGCGGCCCAGGCTGGCCAATTCGCCCGCGTGGTGGCCGAGGGTGTTCACGATCAGGCCATCGACGTTGTACGACTGAAGCGCCTGCAAATGCAGACACTCCTGTTCGTCATCGCAATCGGTATTGCACACCACCAGGCTATAGCCATGCTGGCGGCACGCCAGTTCGACGCCATGCATCACCGCCACGGAATAAGGGTTGCGGATATCGGCCAGGAGCATGCCGATCAAGCCCGTACGGCCCCGCTTGAGCGCGCTGGCCATGCGGTTGGGGCGATAACCGAGTCGCTCGATCACAGCCTCGATACGCTGGGCGGTGGCCTCGGCGAGCAATTGCCGGTCGCCGCCGATGTAGCGCGAGACCGTGGCTTTGGAAACGCCGGCAGCCTGGGCCACCTCGCTGATGGTGACCCGCCCCCGGGCAGGCGCATGCATCTTGTTCACCCTATGACCTTCTTGTCTGTACTTATGGGCAGGGTTATGAAAACGGTTTCAATAAAACAGGGATACGGAATTTCGTCAATCGAAAATCCCTAGCCCGATGGCTGGATGGAAGATGGGTTATCAGGTTGAAGAGCGAGAACGGTAATGAAAGCATTACCAGAAGATGGCGTCCCCGGCAGGAATCGAACCTGCATCAAGGCCTTAGGAGGGCCCCGTTCTATCCATTAAACTACGAGGACGGATAGGCCGGACTCCCGCGCTAGGGAGTTCCGCTTGTGACGCTTCGCGACAGCCAGGACGGCGCATGAAGCGGCGAGCATCTTAACCAGCACTCGACCGTTTGTCATGCCTGAATCGGCTTTTTGGCCGTAGCCCTTTTCGACAACGACAGCCTGGATAAGACCTGCGGATCGCCGCTCGCAGACCGATGCGCCTAGACAGCCGGGGCCATCCCCCCCTTCTCGATCACCCCCTCCTCGGTCAGCAGATGCAACAAAGCCTCAACGGTGTCAGCCAGGGACGTCGAGTTGTCCAGCACGTGCACGCCCTGGGTATCACCGATCTGCAGCAAGGCGTTGCGCGCCAGGCGCTGCTCGATCTGCTCTGCCGTCTCTCTTCCTCTGGCCAGCAAGCGCTGACGCAGCACCTGTGGCGCCACCTCCAGGCGAATCGCCAGCAGATGCGGGTAGCGCCGCCGCGCCTCCGGCAGATAGCCCCGAGATCCATTGACCAGGACATGACGCCCACTGGACAGCCATTCATTCACCTGCACCGGGATACCGTATTGCAGGCCGTTGGCCTGCCAATGCATGGCAAACGCCCCGCTCTCGCGCATCTGCTCGAACGCTTCGGGGCTGACGCCATGGGCAGCCTCCCCTCTGGATTCGGCCGAACGGGTGATGACGCGCCTGGCGACTTCAACGCCGTTTTCCAGTAATTGCGTACGCGCAGCATCAATCAGGGAATCTTTTCCCGATCCAGACGGTCCTATCAGAAATATCAGGCGACCGCCCAACCGGGACGCACCGCTTGCGTCATGTCGCATAGCCACTATGCTCAAATGAGGGAACCTGCGTATTTTAAGGATTTTCTATGGCCATTGCTGACTTTTGACAGATTTTGACGGCAACAATCTGACAGCCGTGCATCTCGAAAAAAGCAAAACTTTTCAAACCAGTACTCATTTCTGATAATTGGTACTGGCAAAAAGCCTTTATTCGGATCACTATTTGTCACAGAATTGACGCCAATGAAACGGCGGCCATAGGGCAAGATGAGCACCCAGAATGAGAACCCGGTTGAACATTTTGTCGCCGTCACGGTCGTAGCCACCACCGTGCGGCCAATTTGAGAACCGCTTCCCCTGAACCAGAAAAACCGGTCAATGTATATGCGCCCAATGAAACAGGCTATCTATTCAAGCCGCACCGCTGACAAGTTCGTCGTCCGCCTGCCAGACGGAATGCGTGAGCGCATTGCCGAGGTAGCGCGCAACCACCACCGCAGCATGAACTCCGAGATCATCGCCCGCCTGGAGCAAAGCCTCATCCAGGAAGGTGCGCTGGGCGACGAGCTGAGCATGCGCCTGGACAGCCCAGAGCTGAGCCTGCACGAGCGAGAGCTCCTGCAACGCTTCCGCCAACTCTCCCACCGCCAGCAGAACGCGCTGGTCGCCCTGATCGCTCACGATGTGGAAATGGCTGCAGACGCTTCCTGAATTTCTCCATCACCCATGAAAAAGCCAGCTCAACGCTGGCTTTTTTTTGCGCTTGGATTTGGCCCGAATGCTCAGAGCAGGAACAACGTGGCCAACCCCAGGAAGATGAAGAAGCCACCACTGTCGGTCACAGCGGTGATCATGACGCTCGACCCCATCGCAGGATCGCGCCCCAGCCGGGTCAGGGTCATCGGAATCAGCACCCCCATCAATGCAGCGAGCAGCAGGTTCAGCGTCATAGCGCCGGTCATCACCAACCCTAGTGACCAACTGCCATAGAGCCAGAAGGCTACAACACCTATCACCCCACCCCAGATCAGACCATTGAGCAGCGAAACCGCCAGCTCCTTGCGCATCAGGCGACTGGTATTACCCGGCGAGACTTGGTCCAACGCCATGGCACGCACGATCATGGTGATGGTCTGGTTACCCGAGTTACCACCGATACCCGCCACGATCGGCATCAAGGCCGCCAGTGCGACCAGCTTCTCGATAGAGCCTTCGAACAGGCCAATCACCCGCGAGGCCACGAACGCGGTGATCAAGTTGATGGCCAGCCACGCCCAGCGGTTGCGCAACGAACGCCAGACCGAGGCGAAGATGTCTTCCTCTTCGCGCAGACCCGCCATGTTGAGCACTTCGCTCTCACTCTCTTCACGGATCAGGTCGACCATTTCGTCGATGGTCAGACGACCGATCAGACGGTCGCTCTTGTCCACCACCGGCGCGGAAACCAAGTCATAACGCTCGAAAGCCTGAGCAGCGTCGTAGGCATCTTCCTCGGGATGGAAGGACACCGGGTCATTGGCCATGACCTCCGCGACTTTCTTCTCCGGGTCATTGACCAACAGGCGCTTGATCGGCAGCACGCCTTTGAGAATGCCATCGTAGTCGACCACGAACAGTTTGTCGGTATGACCCGGCAGCTCCTTGAGCCGGCGCAGGTAGCGCAACACGACTTCCAGGCTGACGTCTTCGCGGATGGTCACCATCTCGAAGTCCATCAGTGCACCGACCTGCTCCTCGTCGTAGCTCAAGGCCGAGCGGACGCGCTCGCGCTGTTGAGCATCGAGGCTTTCCATCAGTTCATGAACAACATCTCGCGGCAGCTCTGGCGCCAGGTCGGCCAGTTCGTCCGCGTCCATCTCCTTGGCCGCGGCGAGCAGCTCGTGATCGTCCATGTCGGCGATCAAGGTCTGGCGTACAGCATCGGAGACTTCAAGCAGGATGTCGCCGTCACGCTCAGAGCGCACCAACTGCCAGACCGTCAAACGGTCTTCGAGCGGGAGGGCTTCAAGAATGTAGGCGATGTCGGCAGGGTGCAGATCGTCAAGCTTGCGCTGCAGCTCGACCAGGTTTTGACGATGGACAAGGTTTTCCACCAGGTCGTGGTGATGACCTTCCTGACGGTGCGTCAGGTCCTCGACCACCCGCTGGCGCTGCAACAGTTCGATCACCTGGGCCAGGCGATCCTGCAGGCTTTCTTGGGCTTTCTTTACTTCTACTTCGGTCATAGGCGAACTCCACTCCCAGCAGCGGAGCACGCCGGGAGAATCAATCGGTCAGATCTAGCTTGGTAAATCGTGTTATCGAGTAACTACTGGGTAAGTCCATGGTGGTATTCCACTAGCCCCGGCGGGGCTGACGGGCGCAATCATACACTGCATCAGCTGTCAGATCGCTTAAAATTTTGGCCAGAACAATCGTTTGCGCGATAAAGCTACGACAACGCTCGAAACCAACAGTGCGACGGCAGTAAGAAAAGAAAAAGCACATACGACAGAATGTGTCAGAGCTGACGATGCTGCTCTTCAGAGGCGCTACCTTGAAGTGAGCTTAGTTCGAGATTCTTGACAATTCATCGATACGGAAAAACAAAAAGCCCGCTCAAATTGAGCGGGCTTTTTGATATGTGGCGGACTCAGGAGGATTCGAACCTCCGACCGCTCGGTTCGTAGCCGAGTACTCTATCCAGCTGAGCTATGAGTCCGTAGGGTGGTATTTTTTGACCAGATTACCACTGGTTGTCGAAGCTGTATTGACTAGCAAAACCGCCTCAAAAGTGGCGGACTCAGGAGGATTCGAACCTCCGACCGCTCGGTTCGTAGCCGAGTACTCTATCCAGCTGAGCTATGAGTCCGTAGGTGGTATTTTTTAGACCAGATTACCACTGGCAATGAACTGCTTTGACTTAACAAAACCGCCCATTAAATGGCGGACTCAGGAGGATTCGAACCTCCGACCGCTCGGTTCGTAGCCGAGTACTCTATCCAGCTGAGCTATGAGTCCGTATCTTGCCGCGCATTATAGTTCGCTGAATTGTTTTGCCAAGCACTTTTTCGTTTAATTTCAACTACTTAAGTGACTAGGCCAATTACAGCGCCCTACACGAAAAATGGCGGTGAAGGGGGGATTCGAACCCCCGATACCCTTATGAGGTATACTCCCTTAGCAGGGGAGCGCCTTCGGCCACTCGGCCACCTCACCGCAACACGGGGCGTATAATAACCAGACCCTTCCCCGTTTGCAAACCCTTTTTTGAAAAAAAATCGATAAAAATTAAAGGGTTGGTTCTTCGTCCTTCTCTTTCTTGATCCGCAGGTAGATTTCTTCGCGGTGAACGGCCACTTCCTTAGGGGCGCTCACGCCAATGCGCACCTGGTTGCCTTTGACACCCAGGACCGTCACGGTGATCTCACCGTCTCCAATGATCAGGCTCTCGGCGCACCGACGAGTCAGAATCAGCATAACTTTCTCCTCACGCAATTCAATCAGGGACAACAGTCTGTAATGGGCTGGGCCAAGATAGGGAACAGCTCCGGGCCCGGATGAGCCGCAGCGCAAAGCGGGACAGGCGCCTGCGCAACAGCCAGAAACGCGAAGGGCGCGGCAAGCCGCGCCCCTCCAGGCAGCGTCTTACTCGCCCTGTCGGGCAGGAGCGTCAAGTTCGAACGCGGTGTGCAGCGCGCGAACGGCCAGCTCCAGATACTTCTCTTCGATGACGACCGAGACCTTGATCTCGGACGTGGAGATCATCTGGATGTTGATGCTCTCCTTGGCCAAGGCTTCGAACATGCGGCTGGCGACACCCGCGTGGGAGCGCATGCCAACACCGACGATGGAGACCTTGGCGATGTTGGTGTCACCGATCACTTCACGCGCGCCGATTTCACGGGCGGTGTTCTCCAGCACGCTGTGCGCCTTCTCATACTCGTTGCGGTGCACGGTGAAGGTGAAGTCGGTGGTGTTATCGTGCGAGACGTTCTGCACGATCATGTCGACTTCGATGTTCGCCGCACTGATCGGACCGAGGATCTTGAAGGCAACGCCCGGGGTATCCGGCACGCCGCGAATGGTCAGCTTGGCTTCATCACGGTTGAAGGCGATACCGGAAATGATCGGCTGTTCCATGGATTCCTCTTCATCAATGGTAATGAGGGTACCCGGACCCTCCTTGAAGCTGTGCAGCACGCGCAGCGGAACGTTGTACTTGCCTGCGAACTCGACCGAACGGATCTGCAGCACCTTGGAGCCGAGGCTGGCCATTTCCAGCATCTCTTCGAAGGTGATCTTCTCCAGACGCTGTGCCTGCGGCACTACGCGCGGGTCGGTGGTGTAGACACCATCGACATCGGTGTAGATCTGGCACTCGTCGGCCTTGAGCGCTGCCGCCAGGGCCACGCCGGTGGTGTCGGACCCCCCACGACCGAGGGTAGTGATGTTGCCGTGCTCGTCGACACCCTGGAAACCTGCCACCACGACCACGCGACCGGCCTTGAGGTCGGCACGAATCTTCTGGTCGTCGATCTGCAGGATGCGCGCCTTGTTGTGCGCGCTATCGGTGAGGATTCGCACCTGGTTGCCGGTGTAGGACACTGCCGGCACGCCACGCTTGATCAGGGCCATGGTCAACAGGGCAATAGTCACCTGTTCGCCAGTCGATACGATCACATCCAGCTCACGCGGGACGGGGTGATCGGTAATCTGCTTGGCCAGGTCGATCAGGCGATTGGTTTCTCCGCTCATGGCCGACAGCACCACCACCAGGTCGGTGCCTTGGTCGCGGAATTTCTTGACCTTGTCGGCAACCTGCTCGATCCGCTCGATGGAACCGACAGAGGTGCCGCCAAATTTCTGTACGATCAACGCCATTTCAAAGCTGCCTCAGCCCACGATGGGCACCCAATAAACAATCCATCACGCCGAGGCCCACTACTAGACAGTGGGCCTCGGTCATCTCAAAGCCCCTGCTCGGCGAACGGCACGGCCAGGGCCAGGGCATCGTCCAGCGCGGCGACGTCGACGCCACCACCCTGAGCCATGTCCGGACGACCACCGCCCTTGCCACCGACTTTCGCAGCGGCCTGTTTCATCAGGTCACCAGCCTTGAGTTGGCTGGAGAGGTCCTTGGTCACGCCGGCCACCAGCACGACCTTGCCCTCATGCTCGCTGCCCAGCAGGATCACTGCGTGGCCGAGCTTGTTCTTCAGTTGATCGACGAGGGCCAGCAGGGCCTTGCCGTCCTGCCCATCCAGGCGAGCAGCAAGAACCTTGGCGCCCTTGACCTCAACGGCCGCATTGGAGAGATCGTCCCCGGCGGCGCTGGCGGCCTTGGCCTGCAGCTGTTCCAGCTGCTTTTCCAGCTGACGGTTGCGCTCGAGCACAGCCGACAGCTTGTCGATCAGGTTGTCACGATTGCCCTTGACCAGTTGTGCGGCTTCCTTGACCTGCTCTTCGGCAGTGTTCAGGTAGGCCAGCGCAGCGGCGCCGGTGATCGCTTCGATACGGCGTACGCCAGAGGCCACACCGCCTTCGCTGATGATCTTGAACAGGCTGATATCGCCGGTGCGCTTGGCATGGATACCACCGCACAGCTCTACCGAGAAATCCCCGCCCATGGTCAGTACACGCACGGTATCACCATACTTCTCGCCGAACAGGGCCATGGCGCCCTTGCGCTTGGCGGTTTCGATATCGGTGACTTCGGTTTCCACCGGCGTGTTCTTGCGCACTTCGCGGTTGACGATGTCTTCCAGTGCCTTGATCTGCTCGGGCTTCACCGCCTCGAAATGGCTGAAGTCGAAACGCAGACGCTGGCTGTCGACCAGCGAACCCTTCTGCTGGACATGCTCGCCCAGCACCTGACGCAGCGCTTCGTGCAGCAGGTGAGTGGCGGAGTGGTTCAACGAGGTGGCGTGCTGCACGTCGGCATCGACGCAGGCCTCGACCTCGGCACCGACGCTCAGCGCGCCACTGGCGACCACGCCGTGGTGCAGGAAAGCGCCACCGGTCTTGGTGGTGTCACGCACATCGAAGCGCACGCCGCCGGCCTGCAGGTAACCGGTGTCACCCACTTGGCCGCCGGACTCGGCGTAGAACGGGGTGCGATCGAGAATCACGACGCCCTGCTCGCCTTCGCCCAACTGTTCGACAGCCTGGCCGTCCTTGTACAGGGCAATGACCTTGCCCTGGCCTTCAGTGGCGCTGTAGCCGAGGAAGTCAGTGGCGACGTCGACCTTCACCAGGCTGTTGTAGTCCATGCCGAAGGCGCTGGCGGAGCGGGCACGCTCGCGCTGGGCTTCCATCTCGCGCTCGAAGCCGGCCTCGTCGATGGTCAGCTCGCGCTCGCGGGCGATGTCGGCAGTCAGGTCCATGGGGAAGCCGTAGGTGTCATACAGCTTGAACACCACGTCGCCCGGCACCACGTCGCCCTTGAGCTGGGCCAGGTCCTGCTCGAGGATGCGCAGGCCTTGCTCCAGGGTCTTGGCGAACTGCTCTTCCTCGGTCTTGAGGACGCGTTCGATGTGCGCCTGCTGCGCCTTGAGCTCAGGGAAGGCTTCGCCCATCTCAGCCACCAGCGCAGCGACGATCTGATAGAAGAAGCTGCCCTTGGCGCCGAGCTTGTTACCGTGGCGGCATGCGCGACGGATGATGCGGCGCAGCACATAGCCGCGGCCCTCGTTGGACGGCAGTACACCATCGGCGATCAGGAAGCCACAGGAACGGATATGGTCGGCGACGACTTTCAGCGACGGCTGATCGTCGTTGCTGCAACCGATGGCCTTGGCCGCGGCGGCCAACAGGCTGCGGAACAGGTCGATCTCGTAGTTCGAGTGCACGTGCTGCATGACCGCACTGATGCGCTCCAGTCCCATGCCGGTGTCCACCGACGGTGCCGGCAGCGGGTGCAGGACACCATCGGCAGTGCGGTTGAACTGCATGAAGACGTTGTTCCAGATCTCGATGTAGCGGTCGCCGTCTTCTTCAGGTGAGCCGGGTGGGCCGCCCCAGATGTCCGGGCCATGGTCGTAGAAGATCTCGGTGCAAGGGCCGCATGGGCCGGTGTCGCCCATGGTCCAGAAGTTGTCGGAGGCGTACGGCGCTCCTTTGTTGTCACCGATGCGCACCATGCGCTCGGCCGGCACGCCGACTTCCTTGGTCCAGATGTCGTAGGCTTCGTCGTCGCTGGCGTAGACGGTGACCCAGAGCTTTTCCTTCGGCAGGTTCAGCCATTTGTCGGAAGTCAGGAAGGTCCAGGCGAAGGTGATGGCGTCGCGCTTGAAGTAGTCACCGAAGCTGAAGTTGCCCAGCATTTCGAAGAACGTGTGGTGACGAGCGGTATAACCGACGTTTTCCAAGTCGTTGTGCTTGCCGCCGGCGCGTACGCACTTCTGGCTGCTCACGGCACGGGTGTAGGCGCGCTTCTCCGCCCCCAGGAAGCAGTCCTTGAACTGGTTCATGCCTGCGTTGGTGAACAGCAGGGTCGGGTCGTTGTTCGGGATCAGCGAACTGGAGGCGACTCGGGTATGTCCCTGCTCTTCGAAGAAGCGAAGGAAGGCTTCACGGATTTCGGCGCTTTTCATAGGTTCTTCCACGGAAACGGCGGCCCTAGGGGGCAAACACGTCGACGAAACGACGGCAAAGGGCCGCATTATATCGGTCCTGCAAGCAAGGTGCAGTGTGTTTATGCGATAGAAAGCGTCGTTTGGACGGCTTTTAAGGCGCTTGCAAACTAAAAAGGCATGGCCGGATGCTAAATGCAGCCTTTCGCCACTGGCAAGCCCATTACCGCCCAAGGGAAAGGAAAATGGAACAGGCGGTGAATTAAAAGGTTTTTATCCGGGATCCGGAGACGGGATCGCGCTGATCGAGCGCCGCCTAGCACAGTGATCGCCTCCACGGCCCTACATGTGTAACGACGTATCTGCCCGCCACCGGCCTAGTCTGCCCTCCCCATTCAAAGGAGGTCATGCTGATGACAACCCCAGCAGCAAACACGCGAATCATCGATGGCAACGGCAAGCTTCAGGAGGTCGCGATCGGCGAGATGGACGAGGCCATCGCCTATGACAATCCAACCTCGTCACAGCTCAATGCAGCACGCGTCTATTTCAACTACGAGCTGTTCGATCTCTACAAGGCAGCCAATGTCCACATCCAGCGCAGGTTGATCGAGGCGCTGGACGACGGGGCAGTCGTCGCCAGCGTTGACGAAATGCTGGTATGGCTCACCACCACCGACGTGACCCTGCACCAGGACAGCGCTCTCATCCTGCAAGCCGATGGCCAAGCCTTGACGATCCGACAGGCCTCGCCGGAGCAGCGCATTCATTTGCTGTTCATGGGCGCAGAAGCCCCGGCGCAGGTCACCGACGGCCTCACCCTCCCCCTGCGGGTGGACGGCAATGCGGGTGCGCAGGCGCAATTCGAGGTCACCGCGATCGATCACCTGTACCTGTACGGCACACCGCAGTTCCAGGAACGGGTATTCGAGCAGTTGGCGTTACTGCCAGGGTATCCGCAGCTCAACCAGTTACTGGAGGGGGCACGCAAGCAGTACACCACCGTGCCCGATATCGTGCTGATGCAGTGCCATGCCGGCCCTACCCAGCAAGGCCCTGGCTTCGACCTGCACAGGGCGATGCCGGAAAAGTACGCCCACTTGCTGCCCGCAGGTTACATTGCCGTGCTCTACGACCCCTACGACGCAACAGGCCTCGATGGGTTGACCACGCTCCTGCGAATGCTGCAAAACGCCTATGACTCGCTGGCGTCCGGCATGTTGCTCCCAGCTCCCGCGCTGACCGACTGACTGCCTCAGGACCGGTCACCGACACCGATACGATGAGAAGCCCTGCCCCAAGGCCACTATTGGCCTTGGGGCAGGGCTCGTTTCTGGACATGCGTTTTGGCCACGGCCAGCACGGACGCGCCAGGCGTGGAAGATAGCGGCCGGAGATAGACGAGCTGTCAGCCGAGTTCACCGGCTAGGGCAGGCACGATCAGGATGCCGGCACGCAACCCATTCCTGACCTTGGGGTTGGGGAAGATGATGCGCGCCCCCTCCTCCTCCACCACCCAGCGCATTTCGGCCAGGTCTTCAGCCAGCAGGTAGCCCTTGCTGAGCTCGGAGAAGTTCTCGATATCGGCAGGCAGGTGCAGATGGAAGCTGTCGCTGTGCTTGATGATCTCGCGGGCCACGCTGAACAGCTGCAGTCCATCGAGGGTCTCTTCGCCCTCAGGCTCGTTACCCTCGATGATCTGCAGCAGGCGCGCCTGCAGACGGTCGAGGTTGACCTGCTGGTTATGGCCGAACGGCCGCGCCTTGCCCAGCTCCAGGGTGAAAGCCTCGGCTTCCAGCTGCTCGTAGGTGAAAGCACTGAAGGTGATCGACGACTTGTTCTGCAGCAACACCGCTTCCATGCCCGCAGCGTTCAGTCGGGCCAGCTCACGACGGGAATGGCGACGCCCTTCCTTGTACGGATACAACGCGAACTGCTCGATCTTCGAGCCACGGATCGCCGTGTGCAGGTCGTAATGAAGGCGTGTACGCCCCGGCAGGCTGAAGAACACCCGGGCAAACTGCTCCAGCTCCGCCGCGCGCAACGCCTCAGCGCCACTGGACAGCTCATGCCGACCGTTGAACAGGCGGTTGATGTCCTGCTCGACGTAACGCTCACCCTTGCGGATCGCCTCAGGATTGCCGAACAGGAACAGAACACGTGCCCGCGGCTTGATCTCGCCACGAGCCACCCCATGGAGCAACTCGTCGAGCAGCTCGATGGGCGCGGTTTCATTGCCATGGATGCCGGCCGACAGCAGCAAGTCCAGGCCGTTGTCCTTGCCTTCGGGCGGACGCACCTCAAGGGCGCCCTCCCCCAGCCAGCGCAAGCGCACACCCTCGACCGTCACTTGTGTCTTCTCGGCCGGTTCGTGATCGGCCAGGGTCAGGTCAAGCAGTTTTCCGAGGGCGAGCATAAGGCGTTTCCTTAGTGATGGTGACCGCAGTCCGGGCCATGCACGTGGTCGTCGTCACCGACTTCAGCCGGCTCCATTTCCAGCTGCAAGCTGACCAGGTTGGTGGCCATCGGGCGCAGCAGCAGGTTGGCGTACTCGGCGTCGCCCTCCTCAACGTCGACGCCGATCAGCAGTTGGCCCCGGCCGTCCTGCTGAATCCAGACTTCCATACCTTGCCAGACCACGGCAAAGCGCGTGCAGGAGGTTTCCAGCTGGGTACCATCGTTGTCTTCTAGGATCAGCCGCAGGGCATCGGACATTGCAAGTTCTCTCTCAAGGTTGGCGTTGGAACGGATAGACCGAACCCAGCTTCAGGATCTGGGTCAGTTCATCCAGTGCCGTACGGCATTCGTCCAGCAGTTGCGGGTCGGCCAGGTCCGCTTCGCCCAAGCGATCGCGGTAGTGTTTGTCGACCCACTGGACCAAGGTTTCGTACAGCGGCGCGGTCATGATAACGCCTGGATTGACCGCCGCCAGTTCGTTGTCCTTCAAAGCGACCCGCAGACGCAGGCACGCAGGGCCTCCGCCGTTCTGCATGCTCTGCTTGAGGTCGAACACCTTGACCTCCTTCACCGGGCCGCCCTGACTGGTCAATTGCCCCAGGTAGGACCATACCCGCTCGTTGTTACGGCACTCTTCCGGCACCACCAGCAGCATGGAACCATCATCGCGGCTGAGCAGTTGGCTGTTGAACAGGTAGGAGCGCACCGCGTCCTCCACTGTCACTGCAGCCCGCGGCACACGGATCGCCTGAAAGTTGCCGCCCTTGCTGGCCAGTTTAGCCTGCAGCTGGCCAAGCACCGTATCGGTCTCGAGGAAGGCGTCCTCGTGATAGAACAGTACCTCGCCATTGCCGACCGAAATCACGTCGTTGTGGAACACACCCTGGTCGATCACCGCTGGGTTCTGTTGAGCGTAGACCACGCCCTCATCGGCGAGCCCGTGCAGCCGCGCCACGGCCTGGGACGCTTCCAGGGTCTGGCGCGCCGGGTACTTCTGCGGCGCAGGGTAACGGCTGTCGAAGGCACTGCGCCCGTAGACGAAGAACTCCACCCCCGGCTCGCCATAGGCACGACAGAAGCGCGTATGGTTGGCCGCGCCCTCGTCACCGAACTGGGCGACTGCCGGCAGGGCCTCGTGGTGGGCGAAGTGCTTTTCGTCCGCGAACATGGCGCCCAGCACGCGGCTGGTGGTGGGATGCTCGATGCTGCGGTGGTACTTGCAGTTCAGGTTGGCGGCAGTGAAATGCACGCGGCCATCGGCGGTGTCGGCGCTGGGGCTGACGGTGGCGGCGTTGGCCACCCACATGCTCGAGGCCGAGCAGCTGGCCACCAGCAGGGGCATGGCCTCCTGCGCGGCACGACGGATCACCTCGGCGTCGCTGCCGGTGAAGCCTAGGCGACGCAAGGCTGCAACATCAGGACGCTCCTGCGGGGCCAGCACGCCCTGCTTGAAGCCCATGTCGGCCAGCGCCTTCATCTTCGCCAGGCCTTGGCGGGCCGCCTCACGTGGGTTGGACTGCTGCTGGCTGTTGCTCTGCGAAGCCACGTTGCCGTAGGACAGGCCGCCGTAGTTGTGGGTAGGCCCCACCAGGCCATCAAAATTCACTTCGTAGGATTTCATCGGCTAGGCTCCGAGACCTGTTGTTATAGGGTGACGCCCGGCGTCAAGGTCGCCGGCAGAGTGAGGCTCGCGGTCTCCAGCGAAGCCACTGGGTAGGCACAATAATCGGCTGCATAGTAGGCACTGGCGCGGTGGTTGCCGCTGGCCCCGACGCCACCGAACGGCGCGCTGCTCGCGGCGCCGGTCAGCTGTTTGTTCCAGTTGACGATGCCGGCGCGGCTGCGCAGCCAGAAGTACTGATAGCGCGCCCGGGAGTCGGACAGCAGCCCTGCGGCCAGGCCGTACTGGGTATTGTTGGCCTCATCGATCGCGGCATCGAAATCGCTGTAGCGGATCACCTGCAGCAGCGGGCCGAAGAACTCTTCGTCCGGACGCTCGGTCACAGCGGTTACATCGATGATGCCGGGGGTCAGCAAGGCCGCGCCAGCCTGAGGCTGGGTCATTTCCAGCAGCGCCACGGCGCCTTTGCCCACCAATTCGGCCTGGGCGGCCAGCAGTGCATGGGCAGCCTGCAGCGAAATCACAGAGCCCATGAACGGCGCCGGTTGCTGATCGAAGGCGCCAACGCTGATGGCACGGCTGACCGCGACCAGGCGTTTGAGCAGCGCATCACCCCAGTCGCCTTGCGGCACCAGCAGGCGGCGCGCGCAAGTGCAGCGCTGGCCGGCGGAAATGAAGGCCGACTGGATGATGGTGTAGACCGCAGCGTCCAGGTCCTGGACCTCGTCCACCACCAACGGATTGTTGCCGCCCATCTCCAGGGCGAGAATCTTGTCCGGACGACCGGCGAACTGCTGGTGCAACAGATTGCCGGTACGGCTGGAGCCCGTGAAGAACAGGCCATCGATACCGGGGTTGGCGGCCAGCGCGACCCCCGTCTCACGGGCGCCTTGAACCAGGTTGAGCACACCTGCCGGCAGCCCTGCCTCGATCCAGCATTTGACGGTCAGCTCGGCGACCTTGGGCGTCAGCTCGCTGGGTTTGAACACCACGCAGTTGCCCGCCAGCAGGGCCGGGACGATATGGCCGTTGGGCAGATGGCCAGGGAAGTTGTAGGGGCCGAACACCGCTACGACACCATGGGGCTTGTGACGCAACACTGCGGTGGCATCGGCCAGCGGCCCGCTCTTCTCGCCAGTGCGCTCACGGTAGCTTTGCACCGAGATGGCGACTTTATTGACCATGCTGGTGACTTCGGTGGCCGACTCCCACAGGGGCTTGCCGGTTTCCTCGCCAATGCAGCGGGCCAGTGCATCACCCTGGGCTTTGAGCTTCTCGGCAAAGGCTTCCAGCACGCTGATGCGCGCATCCAGGCTCAACTGCGCCCAGGCCGGAAACGCCTCGCGCGCCGCCTTTACGGCAGCCTCCACCTGGGCCGCGTCGGCGCCCTGCCCTTCCCAGACCACCGCCTGGGTAACCGGGTTGAGCGATTGCAGGGCCTGGCCCTGCCCGGCCTGCCATTGGCCGGCGATGTAATGGGTCGTCATTTATTGGGCCTCCCGGCTGGCGGACAGCGTCACGGCGCGCACACTGTCGCCGGCTCCCAGGCGCAGGCGCTTGGCGGTCTGCGGATCGACCACCAGGGTGCCGGCCGCCAGGCGTGCCGGCGCCGCAGTGATGCGGCAATCCTCGCGCTTGCGGTTGTGAATCAGGTAAGGGGTCGCATCGTCGCCCGGCGTACCGACCGCCAGCACCAAGGTCTGGCTTTCGCGCACGGCACGGATCTTCGAGGTTTCGCACTCGATGGCAGGGCCTGCGTCGAAGATATCGACATACCCCTGGTAGCTGAAGCCCTCGCGCTTGAGCATGGCCAGCGCAGGCTCGGTATCCGGGTGCACGCGACCGATGATGTTGCGCGCCGCCTCGGACAGGAAGCAGGTATACAGCGGGAACTTGGGCATCAGTTCGGCGATGAAGGACTTGTTGCCCACGCCAGTGAGGTAGTCGGCCTGACTGAATTCCATCTTGAAGAAGTGCCGACCCAGGCTTTCCCAGAACGGCGAACGGCCATTCTCGTCGGACATGCCGCGCATCTCGGCGATGATCTTGTTGCCGAACAACTCAGGGAACTCGGCGATGAACAGCATGCGCGCCTTGGACAGCAGGCGACCATTGAGGCCGCTGCGGTAGTCGCCCCGCAGGAACAGCGAGCACAGCTCAGAGTTGCCGGTCAGGTCGTTGGCCAGGAACAGCGTCGGGATCTCGCGGTAGATCTTCAGCTCCTGGGAGGCGCTGACGGTCAGGCCGACCCGGTAGTTGTACCAGGGCTCACGCAGGCCGACGGCACCGGCTATGGCGCAGATGCCGACCACCAGGCCTTCGTCGTTCTCCAGTACGAACAGGTAGTCGGTATCAGCGCGCTCGGCCTCGCCACGGAAGCTCTTCTCGGCCCAGCCGACGCGGTGCCCGAGACGGCCTTCGTTGGCCGGCAATGTGGTCAGGCCGGTACCGGTGCTGCGTGCCAATTCGATCAGCGCGGGTAAGTCGCTGCTGCGTACGGGACGAACGATCATGCTATCTCCTTGTGCGGCGGCTCGTGCCTGCCGCGAATCTCTCTGAACCGGCGCCCCGACACGGGCGGCCCGGGTGCAGGCTTAGACGGCGACCAGACGGACGCTGCCGCCCTCACCGACCCCCAGGGCGTCGGCAGCTTCGTGGCTCAGGCTGACCGGCTTGCCCGGCACCCAATCCAGCTCCAGCAACACGGCGCGGTAATCCTGCAACTGGCCGTTGCAAACCAAGTAGGCGCGCCCGCCCTTGATCGGGCTGTCGTCGAGCTTGACCGGCACCACCCGGCTCTGGGCGATCGAGCGAATGCCCGAGGTGCGCGCGTGCAGCGTCGGGCCACCGTCGAAGATGTCGATGTAGTGCTCGGTCTCGAAGCCTTCACGCATGAGGATGTCGAAGGTGATCTGCGCCCGCGGATGGACCTGCCCCATGGCTTCCTGGGCCTCATCGGCCAGCAGCGGCACATAGATCGGGTAGTGGGGCATCAGCTCGGCGAGGAAGGTGCGGCTCTTCAGGCCGCACAGACGCTCGGCGTCGGCGTAGTTGAGGTCGAAGAAGTTGCGACCGATGGCGTCCCAGAACGGCGATTCGCCCTGCTCGTCGCTGTAGCCGACGATCTCGGTGACCACCGAATCGGCGAAGCGCTCCGGGTGCGAGGCCATGAACAGCAGGCGGCCGCGGGAATTGAGCTCGGCGAAGGCGCTGTTCACCAGTTCCGGCAGCACGTAGAAGCTGGTCAGCAAGCTGTTGCCTGTCAGGTCGTGGCACAACGACAGGACGTGGATCTTGTTGTGGATCTTCAGCTCGCGCGAGGCGTGCACGAAGGTCTCGTTACGAAAGCTGTAGAACGGCTCGGAGTAGCCCGCCGAAGCGACGATGGCCGAGCAGCCGACAAGCTTGCCGGTTTCGTTGTCTTCGAGGACAAAGAAGTAGCTCTCTTCGCCGTTGAAGCTCACTTCGGCGGCAAAAGATGTTTCCGAGGCGGCGATCTTGTCGCCCAGGCGACCGGCGTCGTCAGGCAGCGAGGTGACACCAATGGGGCTGTCGGCAGCCATACGCTGCACTTCGTTCAGATCCGCCATTTGCGCGGGGCGCATCACCAGCATGGTGTCACTCCTTTGGGAAAACAGGCCGACGCATCGGCACGGAAAAACAACGGGCGCGCTACTTGATCTAAAAGCGGGCGCCCGCGAAGAAATTCGGGTATCGCCAGCCCGACCGTAGTCAGGGCTGGCGAAGGTGACCGCGAGCGATCAGCCCTGGGTCAGCTTGACCACGGCACGTTCGAAGCGCGCCAGGCCCTCGTCGATGTCAGCATCTTCCACCACCAGGCTCGGCGCGAAGCGCACCACGTCCGGACCGGCCTGCAGGACCATCACGCCTTCTTTCTCGGCGGCATTGAGGATGTCCTTGGCCTTGCCCTTCCAGGCATCGCTGAGCACGCAACCGATCAGCAGACCGACGCCACGCACCTGGGTGAACAGGCCGGACTGCTGGCCGATCTTCTCCAGGCGAGCCTTGAAGCGCTCATGCTTGGCCTTGATGCCAGCCAGCGTCTCTGGGGTGTTGACCACGTCGAGCACGGCGCAGGCCACGGCGCAGGCCAGCGGGTTGCCACCATAGGTGGTGCCGTGGGTGCCGACAGCCAGGTGCTTGGCAAGCTCGGTGGTGGTCAGCATGGCGCCGATCGGGAAACCGCCACCCAGGCTCTTGGCGCTGGTGAGGATGTCCGGGGTCACGCCGTAGTGCTGGTAGGCATACAGCGAGCCGGTACGGCCCACGCCAGTCTGCACTTCGTCGAAGATCAGCAGTGCGTTGTGTTCGTCGCACAGCTTGCGCGCGCCTTCCAGGTAGGCCTTGTCGGCCGGGACCACACCACTTTCGCCCTGGATCGGCTCGATCACCACGGCGCAGGTCTTGTCGGAAATCTGGGCTTTGAGCGCTTCGAGGTCGTTGTACGGCACATGGCTGATACCGGTGATCTTCGGACCGAAGCCATCAGAGTACTTGGGCTGGCCACCGACGCTGACGGTGAACAGGGTGCGACCGTGGAAGCTGTTAACGGTCGCGATGATTTCGTGCTTCTCGGGGCCAAAGCGGTCATGGGCCACTCGACGGGCCAGCTTGAATGCGGCCTCGTTGGCCTCGGCGCCGGAGTTGCAGAAGAAGGCACGCTCGGCGAAGGTCGCGTCCACCAGCTTATGGGCCAGGCGCAGGGCTGGCTCGTTGGTGAAGACGTTGGACACATGCCACAGGGTGTTGGCCTGTTCGGTCAGGGCCTTGACCAGTGCCGGATGGCAGTGGCCCAGGGCATTCACGGCGATGCCGCCGGCGAAATCGATCAGTTCGCGACCCGATTGATCCCAGACTCGGGAGCCCTCGCCTCGCACAGGAATGAAGGCCGCCGGAGAATAGTTGGGAACCATGACCTGGTCGAAATCGGCACGTTGCACCGGGGCTTGCTCAACGGACATCTGAGTCTCCTGAAGAGGAACGCTGGCCTGGAAGTGGCGAGCGATGGGGGGGATTGTAAGGACTGATCGGCGCCTGTCCTTGCTGCCAGGCGACAACTTGTTACAGCGCAAAACCCTGTTTCAGGCAGGTTTTCGGCAATGCGACAAACACTGTCGCAATCGCGCAGTGTACGGGAGAGAAAGGAATGGGTGAACGGGTGTTCACATAAGAGCAGCGGGGAGTTGCGGGGACCTCTTCGCAGGCGAACCCGCGCCCATAGGGGCCAGGCCGAACGTCAACGCCAAGGGGTACTTGTGGGGGCCGGCCCACCCGCGAAAAAGCCGACCCAAATGACCAGGGCTCAGCCCTTTTCAGCAGGCGCCGAACTGAGCTCGAACGGGCTGGCACTGCGCCGCTGATTACGGTCTTCACGCGGCGTGGCGCCGAAGAAGTTGCGGTAGGCACTGGAGAAGTGCGGCCCGGAAGAGAACCCACACGACAGGCCGATCTGGATGATCGACTTGCTGGTCTGCATCAGCATCTGCCGCGCTTTGTTCAGACGCAGTTCCAGGTAGTACTGGCTAGGCACGCGATTGAGGTATTGCTTGAAGATCCGCTCGAGCTGCCGGCGGGACACGCACACATGCTGGGCGATTTCGTCGGTGGTGAGCGGCTCTTCGATGTTGGCTTCCATCAACAGCACCGCCTGGGTGAGCTTCGGATGGCTGGAGCCCAGACGATTCTGCAACGGAATACGCTGGCGCTCGCCCCCTTCACGGATGCGCTCGACCACCAGCTCCTCGGACACCGCACCGGCAAGCTCGGCACCGTGGTCACGCGCCAGCACCGCCAGCAGCAGGTCGGTCACCGCCATGCCGCCGCAGGCGGTCAGGCGATCACGGTCCCAGTCGAACAGATGACTGGTGGCGATGACCTTGGGAAAGCGCTCAGCGAAATCATCTTGCCAGCGCCAGTGCACCGCGGCGCGATAACCATCGAGCAGGCCCAGCGCCGCCAGCGGATACACCCCGGCCGACAGCGCACCAATCATGCAACCGCTACGCGCCAACTGCTTGAGTGCCGACGACAAGGCCGAACCCAGCGCCGCAGGGGGCTCATCCGCGAGGAGAAACAGTTTCTGACAGCCTTCCAGGCGCCCATTCCACGGCTCGCCCGGCAGACGCCAGGCTTCTTCGGGCGCAGCTTCGGCCTGGAGAAAGACGAGGTCATAGGCCACATCCGGATGCACCCGCTGGGCCACCTGCAGCACTTCTTCGGCCAGCGCCAGGGTCAGCGGCCGAGTGCTGGGCCAGATGAGAAATCCGATTCGCTGGGTGGTCATAGGGCGTGGTCCGAAACCTGGGGTCGTTCATGTCTGTGGCGCCGGGTCATGCTGCGCTTCGCTGCGCAGCATGCCCTATTCTGGTGCAAGGCGCAGCCTTTACTTCAGACTGCCGGAAAGGAACTGCTTGAGTCGCTCCGACTGCGGATTGACCAGCACTTCACGCGGGTTGCCGCGCTCTTCCACCAACCCTTTGTGCAAGAACACCAACTGGTTGGAAACCTCACGGGCGAAGCCCATTTCGTGGGTCACCACGACCATGGTGCGCCCCTCCTGGGCCAGCGACTGCATGACCTTGAGCACATCCCCCACCAGCTCAGGGTCCAGCGCCGAGGTCGGCTCGTCGAACAGCATCACCTCAGGCTCCATGGCCAGGGCCCGGGCGATCGCGACCCGCTGCTGCTCGCCACCGGACATGTGCCCAGGGAAAGCCTCCTTGCGATGGGCCACGCCCACCTTGTTCAGGTAGTGCTCGGCCTTTTCCAGCGCTTCCTTACGATTCACACCCAGCACGTGCACCGGCGCTTCGATCACGTTCTCCAGCGCCGTCATGTGCGACCAGAGATTGAAGTGCTGGAACACCATCGACAGGCGCGAACGCATGCGCTGCAACTGCTTGGGATCGGCAGCCTTGAGCGCGCCATCCTTGCCAGGGACCAGCTTGAGCTCTTCGTTGTTGAGCAGAATCTTCCCGGCGTGCGGCTGCTCGAGCAGGTTGATGCAGCGCAGAAAGGTCGACTTGCCCGAACCACTGGAGCCGATGATGCTGATCACGTCGCCCGCCTTGGCTTCGAGCGAAATGCCCTTGAGCACCTCGTGGCTGCCATAGCGCTTGTGCAGGTCTTGAACTTGAAGTTTGTACATGCTGTCGGTTCTCACAGAGCGATCAGTGCTTGCGTGGCGCCAGGTAGCTGAGCCAGCGGCGTTCGGCCATCTTGAACAGGCGCACCAGGATGAAGGTCAGGCACAGGTAGAACACGCCCGCCGTGATGTAAGCCTCGAAAGGCAGGTAGTACTGGGCATTGACGGTACGTGCCGCGCCAGTGATGTCGATCAGGGTGACGATCGAGGCAAGGCTGGTGGTCTGCAGCATCATGATCACCTCGTTGCTGTACTGCGGCAGCGCCCGGCGCAGGGCCGAGGGCAGCAGGATGCGGCGGTACATCTTCATGCGCGACATGCCCATGGCCTTGGCCGCTTCGATTTCACCGTGCGGGGTGGCCCGCAGGCTACCGGCGATGATCTCGGCAGTGTAGGCACTGGTATTGATCGCAAAGGCCAGGCACGCACAGAAGGTTGCGCTCGACAGCCATGGCCAGAGGAAACTCTCGCGCACGGCTTCGAACTGCGCCAGGCCGTAGTAGATCAAAAACAGCTGCACGAGCATCGGCGTGCCGCGGATCACATAGGTATACAGCCAGGCGATGAGGCTCACCAGCGGTTGCTTGGAGACCCGCATCAGGCCCAAGGGAATGGCCGTCAGCAAACCGAAGAACAGCGACAGCGCCAGCAGCTTCAGGGTGGTCAGCAGGCCGCCCAGGTAAAGGGGCATGGCTTCCCAGATGACGTTGTAGTCGAAGATCATAGTTCAGCCACCTTTACGCCCACCGAATAGCGTCGCTCGAGGTACTTCAGGGCCAGCAGCGAGATGCTGGTGAGCACCAGGTACAGGGCCGCCACCGCCAGGAAGAAGGTAAAAGGCTCGCGCGTGGCATCGGCTGCCTGCTTGGCCTTGAACATCATGTCCTGCAAGCCGACCACCGAGATCAGCGCCGTGGCCTTGGTCAGCACCAACCAGTTGTTGGTGAAACCAGGGATCGCCAGACGGATCATCTGCGGCACCATGATGCGGAAGAAGACCTGCACACCGCTCATGCCATAGGCCATGCCCGCCTCGGCCTGCCCCTTGGGAATACCCAGGAACGCGCCACGGAAGGTTTCAGAAAGGTACGCACCGAAAATGAAGCCCAAGGTGCCCACACCCGCCACGAACGGATTGAGGTCGATGTAGTCGTCATAGCCGACCAGCGGCGCGATGCGGTTGATCAGATCCTGACCGCCGTAGAAGATCAGCAGGATCAGCACCAGGTCAGGGATGCCACGGATCACCGTGGAATACATATCGCCCAGCCAGGCCAACCAGCGCACTGGCGACAAACGCAGCGCCACGCCGATCAGGCCAAGCACGATGGCCAGGGCCATCGACGACAGGGCGAGCTGCAGCGTCAGCCATGCCCCATCGAGGATGACTGCCCCGTAGCCTTTCAACATGATTGGGATTCCTCGGGACTTGGAATGAAAAATGGTGCAAACCTCAGAGCCTCTGCTGTTTGCACCATTGCACAGGTGAAACCCGACGTCTTACTGAGCTTCTGGCCCATAGATGTCGAAGTTGAAGTACTTGGCTTCGATGGCCTTGTACTTGCCGTTCTTGCGGATCGCGTCGATCGCGGCGTTGATACGCTCACGATTGGCGTTGTCGCCCTTGCGCACGGCGATGCCGACGCCGTCACCGAAGTACTTCACGTCGGTGAACGACGGCCCGACGAAGGCGAAACCTTTGCCAGCGTCGGTCTTGAGGAAGCCGTCTTCGAGCAGGGTGGCATCGGCCACGGTGCCATCCAGGCGGCCGGCGGCGACGTCGAGATAGATTTCGTTCTGGGTGCCATAAGGCACGACGGTGGCCCCTTTGGGCGCCAGGACTTCCTTGGCGAAGCGGTCATGGATCGAGCCGCGCTGCACGCCGATCTTCTTGCCGCTGAGCTCATGCAGGTCTTCGCTGACCTGAGTGCCGTCCTTCATGACCAGGCGAGCCGGGGTCAGGTAGTAGCGCTTGGTGAAGTCGACCGACTTCTTGCGGTCTTCAGTGATCGACATGGACGAGAGGATGGCGTCGATCTTACGCACCTTCAGTGCAGGGATCAGGCCGTCGAACTCCTGCTCGACCCAGGTGCACTTGGCTTTCATCTCTTCGCACAGGGCGTTGCCGATGTCGTAGTCGAAACCGGCGATGCTGCCGTCAGGTTGCTTGAAGGCGAAGGGTGGGTAGGCGGCCTCGATACCGATCTTCAACGGTTTCTCATCGGCCTGCGATGCCAGGGACAACACGGACAGCGCCAGGGCGCCAAGCAGTGCGAGCTTCTTCATCAGGTAACTCCATCGGTACAGGGCAATACAAGGCAGGTGTAACGACTGCCCGACATGCGAATGGGTACAACGCGAGCCGCGGGGGTATCGACCAAGGTCGCAGACCACGAGCGAGTGAGTGGCATTTTAACGACAGCCCGGTGACCGATATTTCTTCAAAGCGACAACTACTTACAGAAGCGCCTTGAACCGCGGCGGGCGATATTGACAGCTCCCGCACAATATGCAAGAGCAAAAGAAAAATAACCTATAAGCCAAGCAATAAGCGGGCCTATTATTGGCAAAGCCTTGTACGACGGCAAGTCCAGCGTGCCAGCTTGCAAAAAAAGCCCCCGCGCCGCACCACATTAGTATCTAACTGTTTCGACTCGCCCCGCTTTTGTGCGAAATCGGTGACAGGAAAGGTTACCGATGAATGTCGGGTAACATCCCTCCAGTAAAGCAAAAACCCCGCCGGTTGCCCGAGCGGGGTTTCATTATGTTGCCTGCTCTATAGGTGCGGCCTCGCGCCGCGAACAGGGCCGCCAAGCGGCCCCACCCGAGCTCAAGCCGACGCCAACGCCATCGCCTTGTGGGTGTCGATCAGATGCTGCACCACCCCAGGATCGGCCAGCGTCGAGATATCCCCCAACGCATCGTATTCACCCGTGGCGATCTTGCGCAGGATGCGTCGCATGATCTTGCCCGAGCGAGTCTTGGGCAGCCCCGGCGCCCACTGGATCACATCCGGCGAGGCGATCGGACCGATCTCCTTGCGCACCCAGTTCTTCAGCTCCAGGCGCAGCGCCTCGCTCGGCTGCTCGCCGGCATTGAGGGTCACGTACACATAGATGCCCTGCCCCTTGATGTCGTGCGGCACGCCCACCACCGCCGCCTCGGCGACCTTGGCGTGCGCCACCATGGCGCTTTCGATCTCGGCGGTGCCCATGCGGTGGCCGGAGACGTTGAGCACGTCATCGACCCGGCCGGTGATCCAGTAGTAGCCATCCTCGTCGCGGCGCGCGCCGTCGCCGGTGAAGTACATGCCACGGAAGGTCTTGAAGTAGGTGTCGACGAAACGGTCGTGGTCGCCGTACAGCGAACGCGACTGGCCCGGCCAGGAGTCGAGGATCACCAGGTTGCCCTCAGCCGCGCCTTCGATCAGGTTGCCCAGGTTGTCCACCAGCGCCGGCACCACGCCGAAGAACGGACGGGTCGCCGAGCCAGGCTTCAGGCCCGTGGCACCCGGCAGCGGGCTGATCAGGATGCCGCCGGTTTCGGTCTGCCACCAAGTGTCGACGATCGGGCAACGCTCCTTGCCCACGGTCTGGTAGTACCAGTTCCAGGCCTCGGGGTTGATCGGCTCGCCCACCGAGCCCAGCAGGCGCAGGCTCGAGCCATCGGCACCGGCCACTGCGGCCTGCCCTTCGGCCATCATGGCGCGGATGGCGGTCGGTGCGGTGTAGAGGATGTTGACCTGGTGCTTGTCGATGATCTTCGACACGCGGGTGATGTCCGGGTAGTTCGGCACGCCTTCGAACAGCAGCGTGGTCGCGCCGTTGGCCAGCGGCCCGTAGACGATGTAGCTGTGGCCAGTGACCCAGCCCACGTCGGCGGTGCACCAGTAGACCTCACCCGGGCGGTAGTCGAACACCCGCTCGTGGGTCAGCGCGGCGTACACCAGGTAGCCGCCAGTGGTGTGCAGCACACCCTTGGGCTTGCCGGTGGAGCCGGAGGTATAAAGGATGAACAGCGGCTCCTCGGCCCCCATCTCCTTCGGCGCGCAGTGGCTGGAGGCGACCTTCATCAGGTCTTCGTACCAGATGTCGCGGTGCTGGTGCCAGGCGATGTCGCCACCGGTGCGCTTGCACACGATGATCTTCTGCACGCTGCTGGTTTCAGGGTTGGTCAGGGCCAGGTCGACATTGGCCTTGAGCGGGGTACGGCGGCCACCGCGCACGCCTTCGTCGGCGGTGATGACGATCTTCGAGCGGCAGTCGATGATGCGCCCGGCCAGCGCCTCGGGCGAGAAGCCACCGAACACCACCGAGTGGATCGCACCGATGCGCGCACAGGCCAGCATGGCCACCACGGCTTCAGGGATCATCGGCATGTAGATGGTCACCACGTCGCCGCGATGCACGTCCTGGCCACGCAGGGCGTTGGCGAACTTGCAGACTTGCTCGTGCAGCTCGCGGTAAGTGATGTTGCGGCTGTCGGCCGGGTCGTCGCCTTCCCAGATGATGGCGACCTGATCGCCACGCTCGGCCAGATGGCGGTCGAGGCAGTTGTAGGAAACGTTCAGAGTGCCGTCAGCGAACCACTTGATGTCGACATGGTGATCGTCGAAGGAGGTCTGCTTGACCTTGGTGAAGGGCTTGATCCAGTCCAGGCGCTGGGCCTGCTCGCGCCAGAAGCCGTCCGGGTTGATCACCGACTGCTGGTACATGGCCTTGTAGGTGGCCTCGTCGGTCAGGGTAGTGGCCGCAACCTCGGGACGAACGGGATACAGGGGAGCCGCACTCATCTGTTTTACCTCGGTGTAATAGTTGTTTTTGTATGGAATCGTTTGTAACTGTACCAGAGCGCGAAAAGCCATTCGACGTTGGTAGTAGCGAAACGCTGGAATCCCTACAAAAACTTACACAACCGCTCTAACCCAGCACTCACAGGGCTGCGACGAAAAAAACCGATGACGCGACCCTGGGGATTGTTACAGATTCTGTCAAAAGGCAAAAAAACTTTATCAAAACGCCATCTGTTTCAATGCACTGCCCCACCATAAAATTCATCTCGCCAACAACGGCAAGGCGATTAACTCAAGTTGCAGCCCCCACGAAGGCAAGTTGATCCCCTCTAAATACGATAGTTAAAACTTGGCTGTACTCGCGGCGCCAAAAGCGCCGCGTGCCCCCTCACGACCTTAGACAGGTAAATTGAAAATGAAAGCGTTACTGGCATTGGTACTTGGCGGTCTTTGCAGCGCGGCGATGGCCGACGAAGTTGCAAAGGATGTCGAGCAGATTCCGGTTGAGCAGTACAGTTATTCGCAGCATCTGGACATCGCCCGCGTACTCTCCATGAGCGAAGTCCCGAACGTCTGCGAAGTGGTTCCAGCCCGCATGACCTATGAGGACTCCCAAGGTCAGAAGCATATTCTGGAGTACCGCGTGATGGGCAACGGCTGCTCCAACGGCTGATCCAGACCGTAACGCCTGCCGCGCCTCGAACATCCCGAGGCGCGCGGCGCCGAAAGTTTCATCCATGCACGTTCTGAGCACTTAACCTCTTTAACTTCATTCCGCCGATTTGTTGAGCGAATAATCGCGCAACTTGTTGGCTATTGTCGTATGGGAAACGCCTAGACGCTTACCCAACGCTCGACTACTGGAATATTCCGTCATCAAGGATTCCAGCACGGCCTTTTCAAATCGTCCGACAATTTGCGCAAGATCCCCTTCGAGCGAAAATTCGCCCAACGGCTGCCGCGCCCCATAGTCCGGCAGGCGAATATGCTCTCCTTTCACGACTCCGCCCTCGCACAACGATACCGCCTGGAACAGCACGTTCTCCAACTGGCGCACGTTGCCTGGCCAGTGATACTGGCTGAGTTTGTCCATCGCCGCTGGCGCCAGACGCGGCATGGGGCAACCGATCTGCCGGCTGGCCTGGTCGAGAAAATGCTGTACCAGCCCATCCAGGCCATCCATGCATTCGCGCAGCGGCGGGATGTGCAGCGACAGCACATTGAGCCGGTGATACAGGTCCTGGCGGAACTCGCCCCGGGCGCACAATTCGGAGAGATCGACCTGGGTGGCACAGATGACCCGCACATCGAGGTACACCTCTTCGTCACTGCCCACTCGGCGGAAGCAGCCATCCTGCAGGAACCGCAGCAGCTTGACCTGCAGGCGCGGGCTCATCTCCCCCACCCCATCGAGGAACAACGTGCCACCGGCAGTCAGCTCCAACAGCCCGAGCTTGCCTTCGGCTCGTGCTCCCTCGAAAGCACCGGGGCCATAACCGAACAGCTCGGTTTCAGCCATCGACTCCGGCAGGCCTGCGCAATTGAGCGCCATCAGCGGCGCCTGACCGCGCGGGCTGGCCAGGTGGCAGGCACGCGCCAACAGTTCTTTGCCGGTGCCGGTTTCACCTTCGATCAGCAACGGCGCATCCAGAGGCGCCATCCGCCGCGCCTCGCGCACCACAGCGGCCATCACTCGAGAGCTCTGGAAGATACTGTCGAAGCCGCGCAACTCCTGCTTGCGAACGTTGTAGATGCGTTCACCAATACGATCTGCCCGGTGCAAAGTCAGTACCGCGCCGGCCAGCGCCTCGCTGTCGTCGTGCTCTGATTGCAGCGGCGCGATGTCGGCGAGGAACACATCGCCCTTGACCTTGATGCGCAGGCCGTTGATCCGTGATTTGTTGGCCCGTACCAGCTCCGGCAGATCGAAGTCCTCGACATAACGCGCCAGCGGGAGCCCCGGCACCTCATCGACCCGTACGCCCAGCAGTTGGGCGGCGCTGCGGTTGGCCGCGACGATGCTGCCGCCCATGTCGATCGACAGCACCGGGAAGTCCAGCGCACCCAGCAAGGCGTTGAGTTCCATGTGCCGCCGCTCGCTGGGCATCAGGCCAACACGCTTGACCCCGAACACCCCGGCGATCGACTCGAACTTGGGCCGCAGCGCCTGGAACTGCAGATTGATCAGGTTCGGGCAATGCAGGTAGATGGCGTTGCCGTGATCGCCACCGACCTCCCCGCGCAACACGTTGATGCCGTATTCCACCAGCAGGTTGAGGATGTCCCGCAGGATGCCGATGCGGTTCTGGCAATGCACTTTGATACGCATGGAAAAGCCCCGAGGCGCGCCAGATATTTCAGCGTCGCATGGAAAAGTCGTAAAGATAAGCTGACAAAAACCAAGGGTAGGCCAGCTCGATGGCTGTGATTTTCCGGCATCCGGGTAGTTTTGTAAAATTATCGTTACAGAAAGGAGGCCTTCAATCGCTCCTCCAGCATCGGTCACCCCGTGCAAAGGCTCAGGTAAGGGGATATTCCTTAAGGCATGTCCTGCACATAACAAGAAAGCCCTCACCAGGAGAGCCACATGAAACAGACGCAATACGTGGCACGCGAGCCCGATGCGCATGGTTTTATCGACTACCCGCCACAGGAACACGCGGTGTGGAACACCCTGATCACCCGCCAGCTGAAAGTGATCGAAGGTCGCGCCTGCCAGGAATACCTCGACGGCATCGAGCAGCTCAAGCTGCCCCACGACCGCATCCCGCAGTTGGGCGAGATCAACAAGGTCCTGGGCGCCACCACCGGTTGGCAAGTTGCCCGCGTTCCGGCGTTGATCCCCTTCCAAACCTTCTTCGAACTGCTGGCCAGCAAGCGCTTCCCGGTGGCCACGTTCATCCGTACTCCGGAAGAGTTGGACTACCTGCAGGAGCCGGACATCTTCCATGAAATCTTCGGCCACTGCCCGCTGCTGACCAACCCCTGGTTCGCAGAGTTCACCCACACCTACGGCAAATTGGGCCTGGCGGCCACCAAGGAAGAACGCGTCTACCTGGCTCGCCTGTACTGGATGACCATCGAGTTCGGCCTGATGGAGACCCCGCAAGGTCGCAAGATCTACGGCGGCGGCATCCTCTCCTCGCCCAAGGAAACCGTCTACAGCCTGTCCGGTGAGCCGGAGCACCAGGCGTTCGATCCAATCGAGGCCATGCGCACGCCGTATCGCATCGATATCCTGCAGCCTCTGTACTTTGTACTGCCCAACCTCAAGCGTCTGTTCGACCTGGCCCACGAAGACATCATGGGCATGGTCCACCAGGCCATGAAGCTGGGCCTGCACGCACCCAAGTTTCCACCCAAGGCGGCTGCCTGAGCCGCCTTGTCGATAACAACTCAAATCGGAAAAACACCCATGAATGCCTTGAACCAAGCCCATTGCGAAGCCTGCCGCGCCGACGCACCGAAAGTCACCGACGAAGAACTGGCCGAGCTGATCCGTGAGATCCCGGACTGGAACATTGAAGTGCGTGACGGCCACATGGAGCTGGAGCGTGTCTTCCTGTTCAAGAACTTCAAGCACGCCCTGGCCTTCACCAACGCCATCGGTGAAATCGCCGAGGCCGAAGGCCACCACCCTGGCCTGCTGACCGAGTGGGGCAAGGTCACCGTCACGTGGTGGAGCCACTCGATCAAAGGCCTGCACCGCAACGACTTCATCATGTGCGCGCGCACCGACGAAGTCGCAAAGACCGCCGAAGGGCGCAAGTGATGCATTTCGCGGCCATTGGCCGGGTCCCCGGCGACCCGATCCTCGGGCTGATGGAGGCCTACGCCCGCGACACCAACCCAGCCAAGTTCGACCTGGGCGTGGGCGTGTTCAAAGACGCACAGGGCCTGACCCCGATCCCTGCGGCGGTCAAGCAGGCCGAGCAGCGCCTGGTGGAGCGGCAAGCCACCAAAAGCTATGTGGGCGGTCATGGCGATGCCGACTTCGGCCGCCTGGTCAGCGAGCTGGTCCTGGGCAGCGCCTCGCCGCTGCTCGCCAGCCAGCGTGCCGGTGCCACCCAGACCCCGGGCGGCACCGGTGCCCTGCGCCTGGCGGCGGAGTTCATCGCCCATTGCCTGCCGGGCCGTGGCATCTGGCTCAGCGACCCCACCTGGCCGATCCACGAGACTATCTTTGCCGGCGCCAAGCTGAAAGTGTCCCACTATCCCTACGTGGGCGCGGACAACCGCCTGGATGTCGCCGGCATGCTGGCGGCCCTGGAACAGGCCCCGGAAGGCGACGTGGTTCTGCTGCATGCGTGCTGCCACAACCCCACCGGTTTCGACCTGAGCCAGGACGACTGGCGCGCCGTGCTTAAGGTAGTGCGCAAGCGCAACCTGCTGCCGCTGATCGACTTTGCCTACCAAGGTTTCGGTGACGGCCTGGAAGAGGACGCCTGGGCAGTTCGCCTGTTCGCGGCCGAACTGCCGGAGCTGCTGATCACCAGCTCCTGCTCGAAGAACTTCGGCCTGTACCGCGATCGCACCGGCGCCTTGCTGGTCTGCAGCCATGACGCCGAAAAGCTGCTGGATGTGCGCAGTCAACTGGCGCTTTTGGCGCGCAACCTGTGGTCCACACCGCCAGACCATGGCGCGGCGGTGGTCGCGCAGATCCTCGGCGACCCGGACCTCAAGGCCCTCTGGGTCGAAGAGGTGAACGCCATGCGCCAACGCATCGCCGAACTACGCGAGGGTTTGGTCAAGGCCTTGGCGCCGCACGGCCTGGCCGAGCGCTTCGCCCACATCGCCGCGCAACGCGGGATGTTCTCCTACACAGGGCTGAACCCGGAGCAGGTCCGCCTGCTGCGTGAAAAGCACAGCGTGTACATGGTCGGCACAGGCCGGGCAAACGTCGCCGGGGCCGATGCCCTGCGACTGGAGCAACTGGCAGCGGCCATCGCCGACGTCTGCCGGTAAGTGCCTGTTCGAGGTAAGCCCGCTCTCACAGATACGACGCCACGCCCTAGGGCAGCAGCGCATTTGTGGGTCGGGTTTACCCGCGAAGAAGCCTCCCCGATTGTCCGATAGCCGCCCGCATAACCACGCCGCAGGGCGGAAAAAACTCAAACTGTCATTCGGACTCCTGTATCCTGCCCCAGCTTTTCGAAGCCACACACGCGCCTGGCGCAGTCTTTTCACTCACACTTGCGAGGAACGACGAGATGCATGAAATCCCGAATCTTCCCTTCCCAAGCCTGAACCCCGAAGAGCAAACCGTTGCTGCCCACACCGAACCGACGCCTGCCGTCGAACAGGATGGCGACGATCAATCCAGCGCCGACCAGGAATAAATCGCGCATCCCTCCGACTGTGTGAAAACGGCTGACTCGCGGGAACTTGCCCGTCATCGCGTTTTCACACCGTCCAGAACCCCTACCTGCAAAAGGCCTCCATGCCCGACTCACCGCGCCCTCTTGCGGTCACCCTGCAAGTCGTTTCCATCGTCCTTTTCACCTTCATCGGCTACCTGAACATCGGCATTCCCCTGGCCGTGCTGCCAGGCTATGTGCACAACGACCTGGGTTTCAGTGCCATCGTCGCAGGGCTGGTGATCAGCGTGCAGTACCTGGCCACCCTACTCAGTCGCCCTCGGGCCGGGCGCATCATCGACAATCTCGGCAGCAAGAAGGCCGTGATGTACGGCCTGTTCGGCTGCGGCCTTAGCGGCGTGTTTATGTTGGCCAGCAGCTTTTTCACCCACCAGCCCTGGCTGAGCCTGGCGTGCCTGCTCATTGGCCGCCTGGTGCTGGGCAGTGCGGAAAGCCTCGTCGGCGCAGGCGCCATCGGCTGGGGCATCGGCCGAGTCGGTGCTGAGCACACGGCCAAGGTGATTTCCTGGAACGGCATCGCCAGCTATGGCGCCCTGGCCGTCGGTGCGCCGCTCGGGGTGCTGATGGTGAAGAACCTGGGGCTGTGGAGCATGGGTGTGAGCATCATGCTGCTGGGAGGTATTGGCCTGCTGCTGGCCTGGCCCAAGCGTGCCGCGCCGATCGTCGCCGGCGTGCGGCTACCGTTCCTGCGGGTTCTGGGCAAGGTATTCCCGCATGGCTCGGGGCTTGCCCTGGGCTCGATCGGGTTTGGCACCATCGCCACCTTCATCACCCTCTATTACGCCAGTCGCGATTGGAACAACGCCGCGCTGTGCCTGAGCCTGTTCGGCGCCTGCTTCATCGGTGCCCGCTTGCTGTTTGGCAACCTGATCAATCGTATCGGCGGGTTTCGCGTGGCCATTGCCTGCCTGGCGGTGGAAGCCCTTGGCCTGTTGATGCTGTGGCAAGCGCCTAGCGCTGAGCTGGCCCTGGCAGGCGCGGCACTCAGTGGCTTCGGTTTTTCGCTGGTGTTCCCGGCGCTGGGCGTGGAGGCGGTCAACCAAGTGTCAGCCGCCAACCGCGGGGCTGCGGTGGGCGCCTATTCGCTGTTCATCGACTTGTCGCTGGGGATCACCGGGCCGCTGGTGGGCGCCGTGGCAGCGGGGTTCGGATTTGCCTCGATGTTCCTGTTCGCGGCGGCGGCAGCGGGGTGCGGGTTGACGCTGAGCCTGTATCTGTATCGCCAGGCACAGCGCTTGCGGCAAAACCTCTGAAAACCTGAAGCTCGCCACAGGCTTGTTCGCGGGTAAACCCGCTCCCACAGGTACAGCACCGCCATCAAAGGCAGCGACGATCCTGTGGGTTTACCCGCGAAGAGGCCTGCACCGAATGACCCACCTCAGCGCTGCGCGTACTGCAACACCACTTCCAGCGGATGGCGCATCTGACGCTCGGTCATCCGCTTGACCTGGCTGCGGCACGAATACCCCGTGGCCAATGGCTCCCCTTCTTTGTCCAGCTTGGTCGCCCAGGACTGCTCGAAGATGGTCCTTGAGGTCTGCTGGTTGCGCGCCTCGTGACCATAGGTGCCGGACATGCCGCAGCAACCGGTGGCTTCGGTGACCAGTTTCAGGCCCAGCCGCGCGAACACCTGCTCCCACTGTCGGGTACTGGCTGGCACGTTGGTCTTTTCAGTGCAGTGGGCCATCAGGCGGAAGCTGCCAGCATCGACGCCAGCCTGCTCCGGCAGCACGTCCATCAGCCATTCCTGGGGCAGCAGTACGTTCGGGCACCCGTCCAGCCCCTCGACCTTCTGGTACTCCTGGCGATACACCAGGGTCATGGCCGGGTCCAGGCCTACCAGCGGTACGCCGCATTCGGCCAAGGCCTTGAGCTGGGTGGCATTGCGGATCGCCGCCTTGGCGAAGGCGCCCAGGAAGCCCTGCACGTGCAGCGGCTTGCCATTGGCGCTGTAGGGCGCCAGGAACACCCGATGACCCAGACGGTGCGCCAACTCGATGAAGGCTGCCAACAATGGCGTCTCGAAGTAACGGGTGAAGGCATCCTGAACCAGCACAATGGAGCGCTCGCGTTGGGCCGGGGTCAGCTCACGCAGGGCCGGCACGCTGGCCACACCGACGCGGCAGCGGGTCAGGGTCGACTGGAAGTTGAAGCGGCTGATCAACGGGCTGTCGACCATCCCGACTTTGTCGGCCAGCAGCTTGCTCACCCATTTGGACCCCATCACGGCGTTGTACAGCCCAGGGGCGTGAGCCAGATACGGAATGGTGAACTCCAGCGAACCGATCAGGTAATCACGCAGCGGGCGCTGGTAGCGGCCGTGGTACAGCTCTAGGAAGCGCGAACGGAAGTCCGGCACATTGACCTTGATCGGGCACTGCCCCGCGCAGGACTTGCACGCCAGGCAGCCCGCCATGGCGTCATAGACCTCGTGGGAGAAGTCCTCCTGCCCTTGTTGGCGAGCGCGGGCATTGCGCAGGCGCGCCGGCAGGCCCTTGAGCCAGGACACCTTGCCACGAGCGGCGGCGAGCACATCGATATCCGACTCGCCCTGCAAGCGCAGCCACTCACGGATCAGCGAAGCACGGCCCTTGGGCGAATGCTGACGCTCGCGGGTGGCTTTCCACGATGGGCACATGGCGTCGTTGGGGTCGTAGTTGTAACAGGCGCCATTGCCGTTGCAATGCACGGCGCTGCCAAAGCTCTGCCACACACGCTCGTCGATGGTGCGGTCCAGGTCGCCGCGCAGGGTCACGCCATCGACCGGAGTCAGGCCTTCGGGGCTGTCTGGCGGCGTGCAGATCTTGCCCGGGTTGAGCTGGTTGTGCGGGTCGAAAGCGCCCTTGAGGCGTTGCAGCGCCGGGTACAACTCGCCGAAGTACTCCGGCACGTATTCAGAGCGCAGGCCCTTGCCGTGCTCGCCCCATAGCAGGCCGCCGTAACGCTGGGTCAAGGCGGCGACTGCATCGGAGATCGGTTTGACCAGCGCGGCCTGGGCCGGGTCTTTCATGTCCAGGGCCGGGCGCACGTGCAGCACGCCGGCATCGACGTGACCGAACATGCCATAGGCCAGGCCATGGCTGTCGAGCAGCGCACGGAAATCGGCGATGTAGTCAGCCAGTTGCTCCGGTGGTACCGCGGTGTCCTCGACGAACGGCTGTGGGCGAACCTCCCCTTCGACGTTGCCCAGCAGGCCCACCGAGCGCTTGCGCATGGTGTAGACCTTGGTCACGGCCTCGGCGCCCTCGGCCAGGGTGTGGCCCAGACGCTCGACGCTGGTATCGCTTTTAAGGTGGGCGATGAACGCCTCGACCCGAGCGTTGACCTCGGCCGGTTCGTCACCGCAGAACTCGACCAGGTTGATGCCAAGCGTCGGACGCTCGGGGTCGGCCGGGAAGTATTCGGCGACGCTGTGCCAGACGATGTCCTGCATCGCCAGCATCAAGACCTTGGAGTCGACGGTCTCGATCGACAATGGCTTGTGCGCCATCAGCGCGTTGGCATCGCGCAGGGCGTCCATGAAGCTGGTGTAGCGCACGTTGACCAGCACCGCGTACTTCGGAATCGGCAGTACGTTGAGCTTGGCCTCGACCACATAGCCCAGGGAGCCCTCGGCGCCACACAGTACGCTGTTGAGGTTGAAGCGGCCCTGCTCGTCGCGCAGGTGCGCCAGGTCGTAGCCGGTCAGGCAGCGGTTGAGCTTGGGGAAGGTACTTTCGATCAGCTCGCCCTGGGTTTGCTGGATATCCCGGGCCATGCGGTACACCTCACCGATGCGACCAGGCGCCGCACAGGCCTGCTCCAGCGCGGCATCGTCGATCGGCAGGCTGTGCAGGCGCTCCCCACCGAGCAGGACGCTGTGCAGCTCGAGCACGTGGTCGCGGGTCTTGCCGTAGGTGCAACTGCCCTGCCCGCTGGCGTCGGTGTTGATCATGCCGCCGACGGTGGCGCGGTTGGAGGTGGACAGCTCCGGGGCGAAGAACAGCCCGTGGGGCTTGAGCGCAGCGTTGAGCTGATCCTTGACCGTGCCGGCCTGAACCCGTACCCAACGCTCCTCGACGTTGATCTCAAGGATCTTGTTCATGTGCCGCGACAGGTCGACCACGATGCCATCAGTGAGCGACTGGCCATTGGTACCGGTACCGCCGCCGCGTGGCGTCAGCTTGATCTGGCGAAAGCGCGGCTCGGCCATCAGCGTGGCAACCCGCGCCACATCGTCGGCATCCATGGGGAACACGGCCGCCTGGGGCAGGCGCTGGTAGATGGAGTTGTCGGTGGCCAGCACGGTACGGGTGCCGTAGTCGGCGCTGATCTGGCCACGGAAGCCACTGTTGCGCAGGGCTTCGAGGAATTCTGGGTAGTGGGCGGCAGGCGCACGGGTCGACAGCTGGGCGATCATCGAAGGATGGCCTCTTGATAGGGCTAATTCACGGAAATCCTGTCACACCGGCATGAATGGAGCATGCGAGGATGACGAATACGCCAATGTTCCTGTAGTTTCCAGCCAAGGGCAAACGGATATTCCTGCCGCTATCGATGAGTTTTGCGAATGAATTACCGCCACCTGACACCGTCGATGTCGTTGCTGCTGGCCTTCGAGGCCGCCGCGCGGCATGAAAGCTACACCCGCGCCGCCGCAGAACTGTCTCTGACCCAGAGCGCCGTCAGCCGACAGGTGCAGGCGTTGGAGCAACAGCTTGGCCTGACGCTGTTTCGCCGCGAGGGGCGTCAGGTCCAGCTGACCGACGTGGGTCGACTGTACCAACGCGAGCTCAGCGAGGCCTTGGGACGTATCCGCAGCGCCACCTTGCAGGCCCTGGCCTATCAGTCGGGCGTCGGCACCTTGCGCTTGGCCACCTTGCCGACCTTCGGCTCCAAATGGCTGCTGCCGCGCCTGCATGCGTTCTACACCGCGCACCCGGGAATGCTGGTGCACATCCATTCACGGATCGAAGCGATCAACTTCGACACCAGCGAGATCGACGCGGCCATCGGTGTCGCCACCCATGACTTGCCAGGCCTGATCTGCCATCGACTGCATGCCGAGGAACTGGTGGTCATCTTGCCGCCACCGGCTGCAGCCGATGCCCGCGGCTGGGACCCTGCACGCATCAGCGAACAGGTGCTACTCAATGTCGCCAACAACCCCCATGCCTGGGGTGAGTGGTTTTCCCACCACGGCTTGGCGCACCGCAGCATGCGCCTTGGGCCCAGCTTCGAGCTGACGTCGCATTTGATCCAGGCGGTGAGGGCCGGGATCGGGATCGGCCTGGTGCCGAGGATTCTGGTGGAAGACGAACTGGCCAGCGGCGAGCTGTTCAGTCCCGGGGACGCCTTTGCCAGCCAACGCAGCTATTACCTGATCTACCCCCCACGCAACGAGGCACTGCCTTCATTGCGAGCGTTCCGGGGGTGGTTGCTGGAGCAGATCTGATCGCCGTCTAGCCGTGATTGCGCTCGAACGTCTCACGTCCCATGGCCTTGATCTGCCCTTCGATCAAGGCATCGAAGGGCCTGCACAGCGCATCGAAACGCCCTGCCCCCTCCAACGCATTCAAGGCTTCGACCACCGCCTCGATGGTCGACAGGGCACCCGGCTCCGGCGCCTTGCGCAAGCGGTAGCGTGAAGGCGGCACATGGCCCAGGGTCACCCGCGGCAACGCTTCGAGCAGCGGGTTGAGGTAGAGCAGTTTGCGCGCCTTGCGCCAGGTGCCATCGGGGACGATCAACAGCAACGGCGTGTCGTCTCCGGTCGGATAAGCCGACAGCACCTGGGCTTGTTCACCCGGGAACAACAGCACCGGCCGATACCCGGGCGTGGCGAGCAGCGCCTGCAGGTCATCGAACACCTCGCCCACCCGCAGCTCGGCGTTCACCAGGCCCAACGCGGTCAGACGCGCGGTATTCAGGGCATGGGACACTTCACTGGGGTGCTGCAGCAGAACCACGCGGGTCCGGCTGTGGAGGCTGGGAATCAGCGGGCAAAGGCAGTGATCGAGCGGACGCTGACAGCGTTCGCAGCGGGGTCTGGACATCGGCTTCTCCTTACCGGGCGCAGTGTGCCACAGCCACTCGGAAAAGCCCCACATCCATGTGGGAGAAGCGAATCGTCAGCGGTTGAAACGTTCTGCCAGGCTGTGCAGGTACTCGGCCATGCGTTCAAGGTCCTGGCTGATCTGCGCGCCCTGTTTGGCTTGTCCGGCACTCTCGTCGCACAAGTGGGCGATGCGCACGATCTGCTGGTTGATGTCCTCGGCGACATGGCTCTGCTGCTCCGAGGCCGTCGCCATTTGCTGGCTCATGCCCGTGATACGGCTGACCGCCTGGACAATACCGGACAGCGCTTGCTGGACCGCCTCGACGCTGTGCACGCTGTCACGGGAGATCTGCTCGCCGCGATTGGCGGTGGTGACCGCCCGCTCGGCGCCCGAACGCAGCGACGCGATGATGTGATGGATTTCGTCGGTGGAGGCCCGGGTGCGCTGGGCCAGGGAGCGCACTTCATCGGCCACGACCGCGAATCCTCGCCCCTGCTCGCCGGCCCGCGCAGCCTCGATCGCCGCATTGAGTGCCAGCAGGTTGGTCTGCTCGGCGATCGACGTGATCACGTCCACCACGCTGCCGATCGACTGGGTCTGCTCGGCCAGCGCATTGACCGCCTGGCCGATGTCGTTGACCGCATCGCTCATGCTGCCCATGGCCTTGAGGCTCTGTTGCGCCAGCTCGCTGCCTTGCTGGGCCAGATGGTCGGCATCACTGGCTGCGTGAGCGGTGCTCTGCACGTTGTGGGTGACCTGCTGGATGGTCGCGGCCATCTGCGCGATGGCGGTGGCCGACTGGTCGGTCTCGCTGCGCTGGCGATCGAGCATCTGCGCCTGGGCATCGGACAAACCGGCTGACTGCGCGGCCCGCGACTTGACCCCTACACCGGCATCCACCAGTCGGGTCAGGGCTGTATGCAAGCGCGCCTCCTCACTGATGATGGCCAGATCCAGTTGCCCTTGCAGGCCCGGATTGTCGCTGTAGGTCAAAGCCACCAGCGGGCTGGTGAAGGCCTTGGGATGCTCAGCCAGGGTCCGGCGGATGGCCTGGTTCTGGCGATGTTCGATCCAGTACCAGGCCCCCAGCATGCTGGCCATCAGCACGCCCAGCGCCGCGTACTGCGGTAACCAAAGATACGCAGCCGCCGACGCGAGGCCCGCGCCGATCAACGGCAGGCCATGTTGCAGCCCAGAGCCGATGCGTGCCGCCCAAGGCACTGCCGAACGTGCGCCGCGCAAACGCGCATAAAGCGCCTCGGCGCGGCGAATCTGATCACGGGTCGGGACCGAACGCACCGACTCGTAGCCGCTGATCCGGCCATTCTCGTAAATGGCCGTGACGTAGGCACTGACCCAATAGAAGTCACCGTTCTTGGCGCGGTTCTTGACCACCCCCATCCAAGGTTTGCCCTGCTTGATGGTTTCCCACATGTGGCCGAAGACCGAAGGTGGCATGTCGGGGTGGCGCACCAGGTTGTGCGGCTGGCCCACCAGCTCGTCGTAGGTGAAACCGCTGATGGCCACGAATGCGTCATTGCAATAGGTGATGCGGCTGTTCAGATCGGTGGTGGAGATCAGCCGCTGGTCGGACGGGAAGGTTCTTTCTTGCTCTGTGACGGGCAAATTCATGCGCATCTGGCAGTCCTTGCTTTGTGTAGATGATGGGAAATTTCATCAAAGCAAATAGATGTTTAGCAGAACGCCATCACTCCAGTCGCATGCCTAGCGGGAAATTTACACAGTCTGACGCAATGTTCTAAAAACGACGTTTTCTAACTGACATTCAGTTGCGACTTGAGCAAGTCGCGGAAGGTCTGGATCAACGGTTCGCGGCTGCGCCCACGGCGGATGATCAACGAAAACGGCGCCTGATAGCCAAAGGTGGCCGGCGACAGGACGCGCAGGTCGCCCTTGTCGACCCAGGCCTGGGCGTAATGCTCGGGCAGATAACCGATATAGGCCCCGGAGAGAATCAGGATCAACTGCGCCTCCATGCTCTCCACTGTCGCCGCGCTGTGCTTGAAGCCGTGACGCGCCAACTCCGCCTGGCTCCAGTAACCCCGCCCAACCATCCGTTGCTGGGTGATCACTTCTTCCGGTACCCGACGCTCGCCGAACAACGAGTGCCGGCTGCTGCAGTACAGCCAGTGCTGCTCCCGGTACAACGGCTGGTACACCAGGCCGCTCATGCGTGAGGAAAAGGCGCCGATGGCCAGGTCCAGGCGATTGTCCTGCACCCCCAACTGCAGTTCGTAGGGGCTGGAGACCGACAGATGCAGGTGCACCGCCGGATGTTCCTGACTGTACGCGCCGATGGCCTCGGCCAGCGGCAGGGCGCGGTCGCCCACGGTGGAGTCGATCACCCCCAGGTTGAGGGTACCGCGCAGCTCGCCCTTGAGCGCTGCGGCGTATTGCTCGAAACCATCGAGTTCGGCCAGCAGACGCAAGGTCTCCTGATGGAACAGCTCGCCTTTGCTGGTCAGGCTGAAACCGCCACGGCCTCGGTGGCATAGGACAATGCCCAAGGCGCTTTCCAACTGGCTCATGTAGGTGCTGATGGCCGACGTGGAAAGGTTCAGCTCACGCTGGGCATTGGCGAAGCCCTGGTGGCGCACCACGCTGATGAAGATACGCAGCAGTTTCAGGTCGGGCAGTGAAGAAGCCATGGAGCGACGGTTCCGCAGGGTGGAAATCACCAGAGTCTAACCCGCTGCGAAGGGTTAGTTTAGAAAATCCTGAAGTAAGTATTTGTCTGTAGCGATTCCTCCCGCCCACTACCTTGCGCAGACTGAGCCCCAATGTCCCTGCCCGCCGGCGCCTGCTTGCCTGCCTGGCACGCTGCGGCACAGGTTCGAACAAACAGAACAATCGACCGACTGATGAGGCCCACCGTGGAAAAGATTCTCCACCAACCACTGGGCGGCAACGAAATGCCGCGTTTCGGCGGCATCGCCACCATGCTCCGTCTCCCCCACCTGCAAAGCGCCGAAGGCCTGGACGCCGCGTTCATTGGCGTACCGCTGGACATCGGCACCTCGCTGCGTTCGGGCACTCGCTTCGGTCCGCGTCAGATCCGCGCCGAGTCGGTGATGATCCGCCCGTACAACATGGCGACCGGCGCCGCCCCGTTCGACTCGCTGTCGGTCGCCGACATCGGTGACGTGGCGATCAACACCTTCAACCTGCTCGACGCCGTGCGCATCATCGAAGAAGCCTACGACGAAATCCTCGAGCACAACATCATTCCCCTGACCCTCGGTGGCGACCACACCATCACCCTGCCGATCCTGCGCGCGCTGCACAAAAAGCACGGCAAGATCGGCCTGGTGCATATCGACGCCCACGCCGACGTCAACGATCATATGTTCGGTGAGAAGATCGCCCACGGCACCACCTTCCGCCGTGCGGTGGAAGAAGGTCTGCTCGACTGCGACCGCGTCGTCCAGATCGGCCTGCGCGCCCAGGGCTACACCGCCGATGATTTCAACTGGAGCCGCCGCCAGGGCTTCCGCGTCGTGCAGGCCGAAGAGTGCTGGCACAAGTCGCTGGAGCCACTGATGGCCGAAGTGCGCGAGAAGGTCGGTGGCGGCCCAGTCTACCTGTCGTTCGACATCGACGGCATCGACCCGGCCTGGGCCCCAGGCACCGGTACCCCGGAGATCGGTGGCCTGACCACCATCCAGGCGATGGAGATCATCCGTGGCTGCCACGGCCTGGACCTGATCGGCTGCGACCTGGTCGAGGTCTCGCCGCCCTACGACACCACCGGCAACACCTCGCTGCTCGGCGCGAACCTGCTGTTCGAGATGCTCTGCGTGCTGCCGGGCGTGGTACGCCGCTGAGCGAGTAGTCACACACCTGTGTAGGTGCAAGCTTGCCCTGCGATGACGATGGCATGACCGGCCATGCAGTCCACCGGACCGTGATCGCAGGACACGCCGCCCCCACACAGGATGTGAACGCAACACCTGCGGCAGGAGCCATTAGGAAGGGCCATTGAGGCCCGCCAACACAAGACAAGACCGCCGGGCGCCATGAACCGCTCGGACAGTCGATCTCGCCATAATAAAGATAATCGGGAGCCCCCCAATGGCCTTGGACATCATCGTTGTACTGATCTATGCCGCCGGCATGCTCGGCCTCGGCTGGTATGGAATGCGCCGCGCGAAAACCCATGAAGACTACCTGGTGGCAGGGCGCAACCTCGGCCCTACCCTGTACATGGGCACCATGGCCACCACCGTGCTGGGCGGCGCGTCCACCGTCGGCACCGTGCGCCTGGGCTACGTGCACGGCATCTCCGGCTTCTGGCTGTGCGCCGCCCTGGGCCTGGGGATCATCGCCCTCAACCTGTTCCTGGCAAAGCCGCTGCTGCGCCTGAAGATCTTCACCGTCACCCAGGTGCTGGAGCGCCGCTACAACCCGATGGCTCGCCAAGCCAGTGCAGCGATCATGCTCGCCTACGCCCTGATGATCGCGGTCACCTCGACCCTGGCCATGGGCACCGTGCTGCAGGTGCTGCTGGATGTACCGTTCTGGATGGCACTGCTGTTCGGCGGTGGCGTGGTGGTGGTGTACTCGACCATCGGCGGCATGTGGTCGCTGACCCTGACCGACATCGTCCAATTCGTCATCAAGACCGTGGGCCTGATGTTCATCCTGCTGCCGATCTGCCTGTACAAGGCCGGTGGCTGGAACACCCTGGTAGCCAAGCTGCCGGCGGCCAGCTTCAGCTGGACCACCATCGGCTGGGACACCATCATTACCTACTTCCTGATCTACTTCTTCGGCATCCTCATCGGCCAAGATATCTGGCAGCGGGTGTTCACCGCCCGTGACGAGAAGGTCTGCCAGCGCGCCGGTACCGTCGCCGGTGTCTACTGCGTGCTGTACGGCCTGGCGTGCGCCCTGATCGGCATGGCTGCCCACGTGTTGCTGCCTGACCTGGCCAACCCGAACAACGCCTTTGCCGAAATGATCAAAGGTCAATTGCCCGAGGGTATCCGTGGCCTGCTGATGGCCGCGGCCCTGGCGGCGATGATGTCCACCGCCAGCGCAGGCCTGTTGGCCGCCTCGACCACCCTGACCGAAGACCTGCTGCCCAAACTGCGTGGCGGCAAGCAGTCGAGCCTGGGCGTGAACCGCCTGTTCACCCTGATCACCGGTCTGGTGGTACTGGGCATCGCCCTGGCGGTGAACGATGTGATCAGCGCCCTGACCCTGGCCTACAACCTGCTGGTCGGCGGCATGCTGATCCCACTGATCGGTGCGATTTTCTGGAAGCGCGCCACCACCGCCGGCGCCATCACCAGCATGTCGCTGGGCTTCGTCACCGCACTGCTCTTCATGTTCAAGGATGGTCTGGACGCCAACTCGCCGATCTACTACAGCCTGGCGATCGGCCTGGTGAGCTTCGTGGTGGTCAGCCTGCTGTCGCGCCGCTCTGTGGCAACCGTCAACCTGGCGTGATGTAAAGTGAACACTTGGCGCCCCGACGGGCGCCAGGCAGGAAAAAAGAAAGGCCGCGGCATCGTGAGATGCGGCGGCCTTTTCGTTTCAGCGACGACGCGGTTGGCGCTTGCGCTGCTCTTCGTCGGTTGGGATCGGTACCGGCTGCAGCGGAGGTGGGAGCAAGCCCAGGGCGACGGCGAGGTCGTGGAGCCAGTTGTACATTCGCTTGTTCATAATGCCCCCTTCACGGGTCAGCCTCACGGCGATTCAGTCCTTCGATGTTCCATACAGATAATAGCCCGATGTCCTACATCGCGCATGCCTCTGCTCCTACAGATAGGGGCGAGTTTGACGCGGATCAAGCGGAAATGGCACTTGCCGACCGTCGGTCAATTGTTTCCCCTTGTTGCACATCGATCCACGCCTGCAGGTTGGCCCCCAGCATGCCCTGGCGCCACATCAGCCAGGTGACCGCATGATCGAACGGCGCCTGCAAACGGTGCGCCTGCACCTGGTCACGTCCAGGAAGGGTGTCGAGCATGGACTGGGCCATCAATGCCACCCCTGCGCCGGCGATCACACAGGCCAGCATGCTCTGGTACGACTCGATCTCCATCACTCGCCCCATGGGCGTGTGGTCGTGGGCATACCAGGCTTCCAGACGCATCCGGTAGGAGCACCCTTGACGGAAGGTGAACACCGCACGCCCGGCGACGTCCCGCGCGCTGCGCACCGGCGGATGCTCCGGGCGGGTGATCAGCACCAGCACCTCCTCGCACAACGGCACGCCATCGAGCCCGGCCAGGCTCAGCGGGCCGTCCACCAGCGCTGCATCGAGTCGATGGGCCAGCAATCCTTCCAGCAATTCGCCACTGGGTGCGGCCTGCACTTGCAGATTCACCGCAGGGTAGGCCTGGTGATAACGCGCCAGCAGTGGCGGCAGATGCGTCGCCGCGGTGCTGTACATGGTGCCGAGCACGAAGTCGCCGGCCGGTTGGCCACCTTGCACCGCAGCGATCGCCTCATCGCGCAAGGTCGACAGGCGATTGGCGTAGTCCAGCAGGACTTTACCTGCCGGGGACAGTTGCAGGCGCTGGCGCTCACGCACGAACAATTCCACCCCCAGTTGCTCCTCCAACTGACGCAATCGCGTCGACAGGTTCGATGGCACCCGGTGCAAACGCTCGGCGGCACGCGTGACCGACCCCTCCTCGGCCACAGCCTGGAAGATGCGCAGTTGGCTGAACTCCACAATGTTCTCCAAAACAGAATAACTTGATCATCATTATTCAATTTTATTGAAAGTCAATCCTCACTAACCTGCCCCCATCACTTTCGCCTGGCAGGAGAGGCCGCCATGTCACCCTTCGTACAACTGCTGGCCAGCGCCGTGGCCTTGATGATGGCCATGGGCATCGGCCGCTTTGCCCTCACCTCGCAGTTGCCGCGCCTGATTGCCGAAGGTCAGCTCGACCTGACCGCAGGCGGCCTAGTCGCGGCGGCCAATTACCTGGGCTACTTTCTTGGCGCTGTCGATGGCATGTTCGCCCGTCAGCCGAGCCAAGTTCGCCTGCGTCTGCATGCCGGTCTCTGCCTGTGCGTATTGCTGACTCTCGCCTCCTGGGCGGCCGATGGTTTCTGGAGCCATGCGCTGCTGCGCTTTGGCACCGGTGTGGCCAGTGCCTGGGTGCTTGTGATGATCACCAGCCTCAGCCAACAACTGGCCGCCGCACACGGCCGCGCTCGCCTCGGCGCCCTGGTGTTCGCCGGGCCTGGCATGGGTATCGCCGTGACCGGTTTGCTGGCACTGGGAGCACACCTGCTGGGCCTGGACTCCGCGGCCCTGTGGTTGGTCTATGCGGTAGCTGCGTTGGCCATGCTGTTGGCCGTATTGCCCTGGCTGCCGCAGCCAATGGCCACCAGCGTGCCGCCGAGTGCGACCGACAGCGCCGCCGCCCGCGCCACCGGGATCGGGCGGCTGGGCGTGATCTACGCCCTGTACGGCATCGGCTACATCCTGCCCGCCACCTTTCTGTCGCAGATGGCCAGCCATCAGTTTCAGGGGCATTGGGCGGCCGATCTGTTCTGGCCGGCGTTCGGCCTGGCGGCAGCGTTGGGCGTGATGCTGGTCGGTCTGCGCCGTCCCGGCCGGACATCCGCCTGGCTGAGCGCGACCTTGTGGCTGCAAGGCCTGGGTGTGCTGGCGTGCTTGCTGGGCGATGGGCTGGGTCTGGCCTTGGGCGTCGTGCTGTGTGGTGCGCCGTTCCTGGCCTGCATGCAGCTTGTGATGCAACGTTCGCGGGAGCTGGCGCCCCATGCCACCCAACGTAATGCCGGCCTGTTGACCGCCTGTTTCGCCGCAGGCCAGCTCAGCGGCCCCCTTCTGGCAGCCGTGAGCAATCACTACTGGGGCGGGTTGCAGCCTGCCTTGTTACTGGCCGCAGGCGGGCTGGGGCTGGCCGGCCTGTTGGCACTGACCGGCATTGGCGCTGTGCACGCCAGCCCGGCCAATGCCTGCCCCTCATCTTGAGGGCCCTTGAGGGCATGGGGTGCGCTCAGCCCACCAGCCTGCGCAATTGCTTGCGCACCCACCGTTCCGCGCTGACCAGGATGACCCCGCCCAACACCATCAACGCGCCCAATACGAAGTTCAGGCTCAATGGCTCGTCCAGCAACAGCACGCCAAAGGTCACGCCGAACAGCGGTGTGATGAACGAGAACACGGCCAGGTTGGACGCCAGGTACTTTCGCAGCAACCAAAACCAGGTCAGATAACTGACGAAGGACACCACGACGGCCTGGAACAGCACGCTACCCACAGCCAGCGGTGTGAATGAGACCTTGCCGATCTGGCCGCTGACCAGCGCAATCAGCAGCAACCCGACAAAGCCCACCAACAACTGGTAGAACAGCGTGAGATCGACCGGGGCTTCCGACAGCCGTGACCCACGCACCACCACGGTGGTCGCGCCCCAAGCCAAGCCCGCCAGCACGCCCAGCGCGTCTCCGAGCAACATGCGCCCATCGAGTTGGTTCAGCGACATCCCGCCAGCGAATGCCGTGGCGATCCCGGCGAAGGCCAACAGGATGCCCAACCACTGCAACAGCCGCAGGCGCTCGCTTGGCAATGTAAAGTGCAGCCCCAGGGCCGTGAACACTGGCGCGGTGTAGAGAAACACCGACATGTGCGCCGCCGACGTCAGTTTCAGCCCCTCGGCGATGAACAGGAACTCCAGGCCAAACAACCCACCGGCCAGCAAGCCCGCCCGCCAGGTGCTGCCTACCATGGACCACCCGCCCCGCCAGCAGACCAGAAGCCCCACCAGCACCGCGGCGATACCGGAACGCAGCGCAGCCTGCATCACCGGCGCGATCTCGCTGGCAGCCCATTTGATCAATACCTGCTGGCTACCCCAGATCAGGCACAGCCCCAACATGACCTGCAACGCAAAAGCATCGGGGTTCTTGCGAGCCGCGCTCATGGGCGGCCCCCGTGGTCTATCGATGGCATGGGCGAGGTCCGTTCTCTGGTAAATGAGTACCGATTATCGGGTTTGCCGGGGTGCCCATGCCAGTCTCAAAACGACCTCAAGCGATTTGCGCCTTGGTGGCGACCTGTTCGAAGGTCGCCTCGTCGAGCGCATCGTCCTGTTCGTCGAGCACCTGTCGAGGGTGCTCGAACCCCGGAATACTGCTGTCGATCAGGCTGAGCAGGCGCGAACCCCGCTCGGTGAGGACGAAGTTCTCGCCATTGCCGCCGTCCTCTTCCGGACGACTTTCAATGTAGCCGCGCTCGAAGAGGATCTTCTCGTACTCGCAGGCCCGCGTCTTCAGATGATCCAGGTCACCCACCGGCTGACCGGTGGCGGCCAAGGCAGCCGCATGCTGCTCGGCATAGGGGCGTGGTGTGAAGCTGTGACCCGCGCTGTTCTGCACTTCATGCAACAAGCGCTCGATCAGGTCCCAGTCGTAGGTGCTCATGAGGTGGCCTCCCGCTGTGAACGTGTGGGTACACAGCATGGGACCGGTGGGGGTTGGTGGGTGTTCCAAGCGAATCACCCGAGAAATAGACCGAAACCATTCATTGTTTTCATCACCTGTAGTTTATAAACTACATTCAGCCGATGAATAAAATTGAATCAAGCACCTTCAGACATTGGCTGAATAACCTCAAGGATGAAATTGGAAAAGCTCGCATCGTTGCGCGCATCAACCGGCTGATCGAAGGCTTACCCGGCGATATCTCGCCGATAGGACACGGCGTGAGCGAACTCCGTATCCATTACGGACCTGGTTATCGCGTGTACTTTCATCAAATGGGCGATACGTTACTGATTCTGCTGTGCGCAGGCGATAAGGGCAGCCAACGTCGCGATATCAAGACGGCCCATCAAATCTTACGGTCGTGGAGGATGCAAAATGACTGAAACGTTCCATGAATTCGATCCTGCGGACTACCTCACGACCCCCGAGGCCATTGCAGCCTTCATGACAGATGCCCTCGAAACTGGAGATGCCAGCTACGTCGCCAAAGCCGTCGGTGTCGTGGCTCGCGCCAAAGGCATGACTGAACTGGCGAGAGAAACAGGGCTATCTCGTGAGCAGCTGTACCGCTCCTTCAGCGAACACGGCAATCCCACCCTCAAGTCGTTCCTGACCGTCATGAAGGCGCTCGGCATCGACATGAGTGCACGCCCCCATCCGCCGCCTTGACTAGTGCCTCAGGCTTTCCCGAGCCAACTCGCGTATCTTCCGCCGAGCGATTTACCTGAACTTCCCGATATCCCGCCTTTCAACCGCATATACCCCTGCCGGGAGAGGAAACGGATGAAACGCTTACTGCCCATCATGTGCACGAGCACACTGCTCTGCGCCCTGCCCGCCTGGGCCTGCACGCCGGAAGAAGCGACTCAGAAACGCGAGGAACTGGCCGGGCTGGTCACCCAGTTGACGGAGCAGAATCCGCCGAAGGCCAAGGAGATCAACGAAGAGTTGCAAGGGATGGACCTGGGCACGGCCAGCAAGGACCTGCCGGACAAATGCCAACTGATCGACAAGCGAATCCAGGAACTTAAAGCCGCGGAGAAAAAGGCAGACTAACCGCTGTGGGGCGCGGCAAGCCCTGTCGCGGATAATCCCGCGGCCACAAGGATTGCTCCGATCCTGAGAGGATCACCTCAATCCTGTGGTGGCGGGTTCACCCGCGAGGCCCGCACAGGCCCCGATGAGCTTATTCTGCCTTCGGCGCGCGCTTCTTCAGCGGGGCCATGCCATCGGAGCTGGCCAGTGGCGCCTTGGTCTTGGGCTTGGAGGCCGGCTTGCGCTTGGCGGTTGCGCCTTTCTTCTCGCCCGTCTTCTTCTCGACCTTTTTCTTCTTGGTACCGGCGGCCTTGCCCGAAGCTTTGACCTTCTTCGGCCCGCTGTAGGTGCCCTTGACCTCCTTGATGACCCGGCGCTCGAACTGCTGCTTGAGGTAGCGCTCGATGCTCGACATCAGGTTCCAGTCGTTATGGCAGATCAGCGAGATCGCCAGACCTTCGGCACCCGCCCGGCCGGTACGGCCGATGCGGTGCACGTACTCATCGCCACTGCGCGGCATGTCGAAGTTGATCACCAGGTCCAGGCCGTCGATGTCCAGACCACGCGCGGCCACGTCGGTCGCCACCAGCACCTTGGAGCCGCCTTGCTTGAAGCGGTCGATCGCCAGTTTGCGGTCCTTCTGGTCCTTCTCGCCGTGCAACACGAATGCCTTCACGTCCTTGGCCACCAAGTGACCGTAAATACGATCGGCCAGGGCACGGGTGTTGGTGAAGATGATCGCCTTCTGGTAAGTCTCGTTGGCCAGCAGCCACTGGACGATCTGCTCTTTGTGCTGGTCGTGGTCGGCCGTGATGATCTGCTGGCGGGTGCCCTCGGACAGCTGCGAGACACTGTTGAGCATCAGATGCTCAGGGTCCTTGAGCACCTTGCCGATGATGTCGCGCAAGGCCGCGCCACCGGTAGTGGCGGAGAACAGCAGGGTCTGCTCACGGTTTTCGCATTCTTTGCACAGGCGCTCCATGTCCTCGGCAAAACCCATGTCGAGCATGCGGTCGGCCTCGTCCAGCACCAGCACCTGGACGTGGGAAAGGTCCAGGTTGCCGGCATTGAGGTGCTCCAGCAGACGGCCCGGGGTACCGATCAACACGTCCGGGACCTTGCGCAGCAGCGCGGCCTGCTCCTTGAAGTCCTCGCCACCGGTGACCAGGCCCGACTTGACGTAGGTGAACTGGGAGAAACGCTGTACTTCCTTGAGGGTCTGTTGGGCCAGCTCGCGGGTCGGCAGCAGGATCAACGCACGGATCTCGACGCGGCGCTCGCGCAGATCGACGAGGCGATTGAGCAATGGCAGCACGAAGGCGGCGGTCTTGCCGCTGCCGGTCTGCGCGGTCACCCGCAGGTCACGCCCTTGCAGGGCCAGGGGAATGGCCGCTGCCTGCACCGGGGTCGGCTCGACAAAGTTCAGCTCGGCCACAGCTTTGAGCAGGCGTTCGTGCAGGGCGAATTGGGAAAACACGGATGTACCTCGGGCAGTCGCTGGAAATTCAGTTGCATAGGGTAACGTTTTCCGTCGCTGACGCCGAATTTCTTTTGGCACCTTCATGCCGTTCCGCGCTCTAATGGGCCTCGTTTTCGCAACACAGACCCTGCTATTACCCCCATGGATATACAACGACTCTGGAACGACGCCCTGGACCTCTGGGGCACCCTCGATCAACACCCCATGCTGCACGCGGCCCTGGGCCTGACGGTGCTGCTGTTGATTTCCCTGATCATCGGCCGCCTGGCACGCTTTCTGATGCTGCATGCCAGCCGCCTGCTGGCTCGGCAGCAGCCGCTCAAGTGGCTCGACGACCTTCGCCACAACAAGGTTTTCCACCGCCTGGCCCAGACCACTCCATCGCTGGTGATCCAGTTCGGCCTCAAACTGGTGCCGGAGTTGAGCGACACCGCCCAGCACTTCCTCGGCAACGTCGCCCTGGCCTTCACCCTGCTGTTCATGACCATGGCCGTCTCCTGCCTGCTCGATGCCCTGCTGGACATCTACTCCCGCACCGAGCACGCCCGCACCCGCTCGATCAAGGGCTATGTGCAATTGGCCAAGATGATGCTGTGGATCTTCGCCTCCATCGTCATCGTCGCCACCCTCATCGACCGCTCGCCGCTATTGCTGCTCTCCGGCCTGGGCGCCATGTCGGCAGTGCTGCTGTTGGTATACAAGGACACCCTGCTGTCGTTCGTCGCCAGCGTGCAGCTGACGAGCAACGATATGCTGCACGTGGGTGACTGGATCGAGATGCCCCAAGTGGGCGCCGATGGTGACGTGGTGGACATCACGCTGCACACGGTCAAGGTGCAGAACTTCGACAAGACCATCGTCTCCATCCCCACCTGGCGCCTGATGAGCGAGTCATTCCGCAACTGGCGTGGCATGCAGCAATCGGGCGGTCGCCGCATCAAGCGCAGCCTGTTCATCGATGCCGCGGGTGTGCGTTTCCTTACCTCCGAAGAAGAACAGCGCCTGGGCCAGGTCCGTCTGCTGGGCGATTACCTGGCGCAAAAACGCCAAGAGCTGAGCGCCTGGAACGAGTCGCTAGGGCCGGTGGCCGCGCTGTCGGCCAATCGTCGCCAGTTGACCAACCTCGGCACCTTCCGCGCCTTCGCCCTGGCCTACCTGCAGAATCATCCCGACGTGCAGCAAGACATGACCTGCATGGTCCGCCAGATGCAGGCCACCGCCGAGGGCGTGCCCCTGGAGATCTACTGCTTTACCCGCACCACGGCCTGGGGCGAGTACGAGCGGATCCAGGGCGATATCTTCGACTACCTGCTGGCCGTATTGCCGGAGTTCGGGCTGAGCCTTTACCAGCAGCCAAGCGGCAACGATATGCGTGTAGGCCTTGCCGGCCGCGCTCAGCCAGCACAGCGGCTGAGTGAACTCACCGAGGCCTGAGGGTCATGAAATGGGGCCGCATTGCGGCCCCATTCATTCGCTGTCAGCCCGATGCCGCCTGCCCGGGGGTTGCCGGGCGCTGCATGCCCAGCCGGCTCATCCAGACGGACGCCAGGATCACCGCCCCTCCAATGAACAGCCGCCCAAGCGGCTCGTCCTGATTCCAGATCAGCAAGTTGAGCAGCAAGCCCACCGGCACATGCAGGTTATTCATCACCGCCAGCGTGCCGCCACTGACCAGGCACGCCCCCTTGTTCCACCAGTACAGCCCCAAGGCCGTCGGGAACAACCCTAGGAACAGCAACACCCACCACTGCACATCGGTGCTCGGCAGATGCTGGGCGTTGCCGAACAACACGAAGGCGGGCAGCACGACGATCAACGCCCCCAGATAGAAATAGCCAAAGCGCCGGTAGTGCGGCAGGTCGCTGGGATGCCGGGCGACCAGGTGACGATACAGTACCTGGCCTGCGGCATAGGTGAAGTTGGCCAATTGCAGCAGCAAGAAACCCACGAAGAACTCACCACTGATGCTGTCGAAGCGGATCACGGCGGCGCCGGCCACCGCCACCAGGGCGGCCAACAGAGCCCAGGCGTTGAACCGGCGATTCAGGGCATCTTCGATCAAGGTCACGTGCAATGGCGTGAGGATGGTGAACAGCAGCACTTCCGGCACCGTCAGCACACGGAAGCTCAGGTATAGGCAGACATAGGTGATGCCGTACTGCAGCGCCCCGATCAACAACATCGCACGCATGAAACGCGGTTCCACCTGGCGCCAGCGGGTCAGCGGCAGGAACACCAGCAGCGCCAGTACCACCCGCGCCAGCACCGCGAAGTAGCTGTCCACGTTGCCGGCCAGGTACACCCCGATCAGGTTGAAGGAGAACGCCTGGATCAGCGCGACGATTATCAGGTAGCCCATGGTTGCCTCTCATGAATCAAGGCGGCGACCTTAGCCGGTTGGCCTGCAGGAGTTCAACCATGCGGGCTGTAGGGGCAGCGCAAGCACTACAAGACAGTGACTTTCACACGTCCGGTGCCGCCTCGGATGACAAGGCAAAAAAACCCGGCCATCACAAGGCCGGGCGGATACACCCAAAGGAGCGACAGGTGTCAGGGGTTGGGAATGTGTTGCGTGTCAGGCCACCGCGGCCAGCTTGGCCTTGGCCTGGTTCAGGCCCTTCTCGTGGAAATCACCGCTCATGTTCAGGCCTTCAGCGTGAATGAAGTTCACGTCATGGATGCCGATGAAGGCCATGACCTGACGCAGGTACGGTTCCTGGTGGTCGGTGGTGGCGCCGGCATGGATGCCGCCACGGGCGGTGAGCACAATGGCGCGCTTGCCGGTCAGCAGGCCCTGCGGGCCGGTCGGGGTGTACTTGAAGGTGATGCCAGCGCGCAGTACATGGTCCAGCCAGGCCTTGAGGGTACTGGGGATGGTGAAGTTGTACATCGGCGCTGCCATGACCAGCACATCGGCGGCCAGCAGTTCGTCAGTCAGTTCGTTGGAGCGACCCAGGGCATCCAGTTCAGCTGGCGAGCGCTGCTCCTGCGGCTTCATCCAGCCACCGAGCAGATCGGCATCCAGATGCGGGACAGGTGAGACCGCCAGGTCGCGTACGCTGATCTCGTCGTGTGGATGAACGGTCTGCCATTGCTGGATGAAATCCCGGGTCAATTGACGAGAAACGGAATCCTGCTGGCGGGCGCTGCTTTCGATGATCAGTACGCGGGACATGGGAGCCTCCATCGGCAAACAAGGGGATGCGATTCGATGGAGGTGAGATTAAAACTTGACCTATCGATAAAAAAGCGTAAAAAATGGGTGCAATCTATCGATTAATCAGTTTGTTCAGCCTTGCAGCTCAATGCAATGCGCAGCTTGATGATCTCTCGGTTGAAGGTTGCCGTGACATCCCGGCTCTTGCCCGCCGGCACGTTCACCCGTCGAACCCGCGGCGCTTCGGGCCCGTTGCGAAAGGTCACCTTGCAGGCGGCCGGGACCTGCCCATAGTTGTTCAGGGTGATCGCGCCGATACTGCGCGCGGTGTCGTAGGTGGTGTAGTCGAGCTTGACCCCGTCCAGGTCCTTCTCCACATCGATGGGGTAATACGCCATCGCCCCAAGGGGCAGGCACATCAGCAATGCCGCACAACATTTCTTCATAGGGCGCTCTCCTTGACAGAGCGCAGCTTAGGACAACAGGAGCCGAAGATGAAAGCGCCACGCGTAACCCTGGACCAGTGGCGAACTCTGCAGGCAGTGGTCGATCATGGCGGATTCGCCCAGGCCGCCGAGGCCCTGCACCGCTCGCAATCGTCGGTGAGCTACACGGTCGCGCGCATGCAGGAGCAACTGGGCGTGCCCCTACTACGCATCGATGGCCGCAAGGCGGTACTGACCGAGGCCGGCAATGTGCTGCTGCGCCGCTCGCGTCATCTGGTCAAGCAAGCCAGCCAGCTCGAGGACCTCGCCCACCATATGGAGCAAGGCTGGGAAGCAGAGGTGCGCGTAGTGGTCGATGCCGCCTACCCCAGCGCCCGCTTGGTTCGCGCCCTGAGCGCCTTCATGCCGCAGAGTCGAGGTTGCCGCGTGCGCCTGCGCGAGGAGGTCCTGTCGGGCGTCGAGGAAGTGCTGCACGAGGGAATCGCGGACCTGGCCATCAGCAGCTACAGCATTGGCGGTTACCTGGGCGCCGAACTCAGCTCGGTGGAGTTCATCGCCGTCGCTCACCCCGACCACAGCCTGCATCGCCTGGGACGGGAAATCACCTTCCAGGACCTGGAAAGCCAGTTGCAGGTGGTGATCCGCGACTCCGGTCGCGCCCAGCCGCGGGATGTCGGCTGGCTCGGCGCCGAGCAACGCTGGACGGTCGGCAGCCTGGGCACCGCCGCCACCTTCGTCAGCAGCGGCCTGGGCTTTGCCTGGCTGCCGCGGCACATGATCGAGCGCGAGCTTAAAGACGGCGTGCTCAAGCCCTTGCTGCTGGACCAGGGTGGCAGCCGCCATCCACTGTTCTACCTTTATTCGAACAAGGACAAGACCTTGGGTCCGGCCACGCAGATCCTCATCGAGCTGCTGCGCAACTTCGACACAGCGCCATTGGACGTGCCCTTCGCAGCCCCCCCACAAGCCTGAGAGGACCGCGCCCATGGCCTATTTCGAACACGAAGGATGCACGCTGCATTACGAGGAATACGGCCAGGGCGAACCCCTGGTACTGCTGCACGGTCTGGGCTCCAGTTGCCAAGACTGGGAGATGCAGCTCCCCGAGCTGAGTCAGCGCTATCGGGTGATTCTCATGGACATACGTGGCCACGGTCGCTCCGACAAGCCTCGCGATGGTTACCAGATCGCCACTTTCAGTGCCGACCTGTTGGCACTGCTGGAGCATTTGCACACCGGCCCCGTGCACTTCGTCGGCCTGTCCATGGGGGGCATGGTGGGTTTTCAGTTCGCCGTCGACCACCCCACCTGGCTGCGCAGCCTGTGCATCGTCAACAGCGCGCCCGAGGTCAGGCGCAACTCCGTCGCTCACTGGGTCTGGTGGATCAAGCGCTGGAGCCTGGCCCGGATCCTGAGCGTCGAAACCGTCGGCAAAGGCCTGGCCGAGCGCCTGTTTCCCAAGCCAGAACAAACCGAACTGCGCCACAAGATGGCCCAGCGCTGGGCACGCAACGACAAGCGCGCCTACCTCAAGAGCTTCGATGCCATCGTCGACTGGGGCGTGCAGGAACGCATCGGGCAGATCCAGTGTCCCACCCTGGTGATCGCTGCCGACCATGATTACACCCCGATACAACTGAAGGAGCGCTATGTCGCCCTGATGCCCCAGGCAACACTGGCAGTCATCGAGGATTCCCGGCACGCTACGCCCCTGGACCAACCCGAGGTCTTCAACCAGACCCTGCTGCGCTTTCTCGCAGCCGCCTCCACCCCTCAAGGATCTTTGAGCCCATGCTGAAAAAACTTCTGCTCACCGCCTGCTCGGTCGCCTTCGCCACCAGCGTCATGGCCTCCGACAAGACCCCTCATGTCCTGCTGGACACCAGCTTCGGCCAGGTCGAAATCGAGCTCAATGCCGAGAAGGCGCCGATCAGCACGAAGAACTTCCTCGAGTACGTCGACAGCGGCTTCTACAACAACACCATCTTCCACCGCGTGATCCCGGGCTTCATGGCCCAGGGCGGCGGCTTCACCGACCGGATGGTGCAAAAGCCGACCCGTGACCCGATCCGCAACGAAGCCAGCAATGGCCTGGCCAACACCCGCGGCACCCTCGCCATGGCCCGCACCCCGGACCCGAACTCGGCCACCAGCCAGTTCTTCATCAACGTGGCCGACAACGATTTCCTCAATCCAGGCCGTGACCGTGGCTACGCCGTGTTCGGCAAAGTGACCAAAGGCATGGAAGTGGTCGATCAGATCGTCAATTCGCCGACCACCATCAAGCAAGGCATGCGCGACGTGCCGGCGGACCCTGTGTACATCAAGTCCGCCAAACGCATCGACTGACCGAAGGTCTCACAAGGACGTGAAGCCGCCTGAGGGTCGGATGGAACAGGAGTGTGCCCATCATGCTGTACCGCCGTTTCGAGCAACTGATCGACATCTTTCGCGAGGCGCCCAGCGAGGCGCCGCCCGGCAAGGTTTGGCCGTTCTACCTCTATTACCTGCGTCAGGTCTGGCCCAGCTTTCTCGCCCTGCTGGTCGTCGGGCTGGTAGCGGCCCTGATCGAAGTGGCCATGTTCAGTTACCTGAGCCGGATCATCGACCTGGCCCAGGCCACGCCAGGCAATGAGTTCTTCAGCCTGCACGGGGGCGAACTCATCTGGATGCTGGTGGTGGTCCTGGTCCTGCGCCCCGTGTTCTTCGGCCTGCACGACCTGCTGGTGCACCAGACCATCAGTCCAGGCATGACCAGCCTGATCCGTTGGCAGAACCACACCTACGTGCTCAAGCAGAGCCTGAATTTCTTCCAGAGCGACTTCGCCGGGCGGATTGCCCAGCGCATCATGCAGACCGGCAACTCCCTGCGCGACTCCGCCGTCCAGGCCGTCGATGCCCTGTGGCACGTGCTGATCTATGCGATCAGTTCACTGGTGCTGTTCGCCGAAGCCGATTGGCGCCTGATGCTGCCGTTGCTGACCTGGATCATCTGCTACATCGGCGCGCTCTACTACTTCGTCCCCCGGGTCAAGGAGCGTTCGGTGATCTCCTCCGATGCCCGCTCCAAGCTGATGGGGCGGATCGTCGACGGCTACACCAACATCGCTACCCTCAAATTGTTCGCCCACACCGACTACGAGCAACAGTACGCCCGTGAAGCGATCAGCGAACAGACCGAAAAAACCCAGCTGGCCGCACGGGTCGTCACCAGCATGGACGTCGTCATCACTGGCCTGAACGGGCTTCTGGTGGTGGGTACCACGGGCCTCGCCCTGTGGCTGTGGAGCCAGTCGTCGATCACTGTCGGCGCCATTGCCTTGGCCACAGGCCTGGTGATCCGCATCATCAACATGTCCGGCTGGATCATGTGGGTGGTCAACGGCATCTTCGAGAACATCGGCATGGTCCAGGATGGCCTGCAGACCATCGCCCAGCCGGTCAGTGTCACCGACAAGCCCAATGCACCGGCGCTCAAGGTCAGCCGTGGCGCGGTGCATTTCGATGACGTGAGCTTCCACTATGGCAAGGGCAGCAAGGTCATCGAAGGGCTGAGCCTGGACATCCGCCCCGGCGAGAAGATCGGCCTGATCGGCCCGTCCGGGGCCGGGAAATCCACCCTGGTCAATCTGCTGCTGCGCCTGTACGACGTACAGGGCGGGCGTATCACCATCGACGGCCAGGACATCGCAGAGGTCAACCAGGCCAGCCTGCGCGCGCAGATCGGCATGATCACCCAAGACACCTCGCTGCTGCACCGCTCGATCCGCGACAACCTGCTCTATGGCCGTCCGGACGCCAGCGAAGCTCAGGTTTGGGAGGCCGTGCGCCGGGCGCGGGCCGACGAGTTCATCCCCCAGCTCTCCGATGCCCAGGGGCGCACCGGCTTCGATGCCCATGTCGGCGAACGTGGGGTCAAGCTCTCGGGCGGTCAGCGGCAACGGATCGCCATTGCCCGGGTGCTGCTCAAGAACGCACCCATCCTGATCATGGACGAGGCCACCTCGGCACTGGACTCAGAGGTCGAGGCCGCGATCCAGGAGAGCCTGGAAACCCTCATGCAGGGCAAGACGGTGATCGCCATCGCCCACCGCCTGTCCACCATCGCCCGCATGGACCGCCTGGTGGTGCTGGACAAAGGGCATATCGTCGAGAGCGGCACCCATGCCGAATTGCTAGCCCAGCGGGGCTTGTATGCACGGCTCTGGCATCACCAGACCGGCGGGTTCGTTGGCGTGGATTGATCGGAAGGTCTGGGCCTGTTCGCGGGTAAACCCGCGAATGGGCCACGTCAGGCGCCACAGCTTCAATCCTTGCGGTAAGGCAACATCCCCCGCGCCTCTTCGGCATAGGCCTTCACCCCCGTACGCTCCTGCTCGAGAAAATCCTCCACCGCTCGGCGCAACCCTGGATGCAGCAGGTAATGCCAGGAACGGGTCAGCACCGGCTCGAACCCGCGGATCAGTTTGTGCTCCCCCTGGGCTCCGGCATCGAACCGCTGCATCCCTTCACGGATAGCGAAATCCATGCCCTGGTAGAAACAGGTCTCGAAATGCAGACGGTCGAACTCATCCAGGCACCCCCAGTAACGGCCGAAGAGGCTGTCGCCACCGACCAGGCTGAAGGCCATGGCCACATCACGCCCTTGCTGGCGCGCAATGACCACGCGCACGGCTCCAGGCATGCGCTCAGCCAACAGGCTGAAGAAGTCACGGGTCAGGTAGGGCGCGCGCCGACGCACCGCGTAGGTGTTGGCATAGCACAGGTAGACGAAGTCCCACTGCACTTGGCTTAGCTCATCGCCACGGTACCAGTGGAAATCGATTCCCTGCCCCGCCACTTGCTCACGCTCCTTGCGCATCTGCTTGCGCTTGCGGGAACTGAGGGTATCGAGAAAATCCTGGAAGTCCCGATAGCCGCGATTGTGCCAATGAAACTGGCAGCCCAGCCGCTCCAGCCAACCCGGCACATGGGCGATCTGCTCATCCAGCACACGGTCGGTGAAGTTGATATGAGCACCTGACAGCTCGCCCTTGACCAGGTACTCAGGGATCGCCTGAAGCAACAGCAGGCCATCAGCGCAGTCTGCCGCCAGCAAGCGCGGGCCGCTCACGGGGCTGAAAGGCACCGCACCGAGCAATTTGGGGTAATAGGGAATGCGTGCGCGCTCGCAGGCATCCGCCCAACCCTGGTCAAACACGTACTCCCCGAACGAATGCCATTTACGATACGCCGGCAAGACCGCGCGCACCTGTCCTTCACGCTCCAGCACCAAATGTTCGGCGGCCCAACCCGTGGCCGGTGCAACGCTGCCGCTGTCCTCCAGGGCGCTCAAAAAGGCATGGCGCAGGAAGGGCTGGCCGTCAGGCACCAGGGCATCCCAGGTTGCCGATGGCAGATCGTGCAAATGAGCAAGGCTGTACAAGCTGGTCACGATTTCGACTCGCTGCAAAGAGATGGCCAGTATCCCGGAAGTGAGGCCCAGCACTCAAATGAAGGGGCGTTTGGATCCCACTCACTTAACCGCAGTGCCACTAAATAGACATTATTCTGTCATTCCCCCTCGCAATACTTGCGCCTGTTTTTCGGAACCCCGCGACCTGTCTGTTCAGGCCTTTTCCGATGACATGCCAACTTGGGGGTGGGCGCCAAAGCCTCCCCACTTTTTTCCAACAGGGAGAACCTTATGCGTCTTGTTTCTACACTTACCGGAGTCAGCCTCAGCGGCATGATGCTGGCACTGAGTGCTCCGGCCAGTGCTGCAGTCGACGCCAAGCTGCTCGAAATGCTCCGCGCCAACGGCTCGATCAACCAGGCGCAGTACAACGAACTGCAGGCCGATCTGGCCAAGGAAACCAAGGAAAAGGCAGAGCAGAAAGCCCAGTCCGAGCGCCTGAGCTCCTTCGAACAAAAAGTGGCCTGGGCTGCCAAGACCCAAATCAAGGGGGACGTGCGCCTGCGCTACGAAGACGTCAACGTCGACGACCCCAACCGCAAGAGCCCCAACCAGGACCGCGAGCGCGTCCGTGCCCGTGTCGGCTTCTACAGCGAGATCAACCCGCAGGTCGACGCCGGCGTGCGCGTGGCCACCGGCAGCAGCCCCGATGCCCGCTCCACCAACCAGAGCCTGGACAATTACTTCGAGAAGAAATCGCTGTGGGTCGACCTGGCCTACCTCGACTGGCACCCCACCGCCGTGCCGAACCTACATCTGATCGGCGGTAAGATGATGCAGCCTTGGGTGAGCATGGGCGACATCATCTGGGACAGCGACATCAACCCCGAAGGCGTAGCCGTCACCTACAAGACCGACCTGGGCGCAGCCGAGCTGTTCGGCAGCGCCGGTCACTACAACCTCAAGGACAACGTCGACGGCGAAGGCGTGCAGTTCAAGCACGACGCACAGCTCTACCACGGCCAGTTGGGCGCCCGCTTCAATGCCGCCGACACCGTCAAGGTCACCGTGGGCACCAGCATCTACGGTTACGACAACGACAAGGACGCAGCCCCGCTGCAAGCCTTCGGCAATACCACCAACGAGTTCAACCTGGTGGAAGGCTTTGGCCAGGTCGACTTCAGCGGCTTTGCCATTCCCCTGTCCGCCTACGGCCAGTACGTGAAGAACACCGAAAGCACCGACGGCGAAGACAAGGCCTGGCTGGCCGGTCTGAAGACCAAGCTCGGTGCCTGGAGCCTGGATTACAACTACCGCGACGTGCAGCGTAACGCGGTGGTCAGCGCCTTCACCGACTCCGACTTCGGTGCAGGCTACACCGGTTCCCGTGGTCACAAGTTCAAGGTCGGTTACGAAATCGACAAGAACTTCTCGCTGGGCGCGGCCTACCTGATGGCCAAGACCGACTTGTCCCAGCTGCCGAACAGCGATGCCGACGTCGACACCCTGCAGGTCGATCTGGAAGCCAAGTTCTAAGCGCAAGCTCTCTTGCGTTGCTCAGGCGGGAGGTGCCGACCCCATCCGGCACTTCCCGCCTTTTTTTCGCCTGCCAGAAATGCGTCGCCCCCTCGCGGGACATGCCCGCTCCTCCGGGTACAGTGCCCCCCTAGAAGGGCAGCGCCGCGCTGGTGGGAGCGGGTTTACCCGCGAAGAGGCTTACACGGTTGCTGCGAGAATCAACGCTTGCGCAGGATCACACTACCGATCGAATAGCCTGCGCCAAACGAGCTCAGCACACCCAGCGCCCCCTTGGGCAGATCATCCTGGTACAGGTGGAACGCAATCACCGACCCTGCCGAACTGGTATTGGCGTAACGGTCCAGAATCACCGGTGCGTCCTCTTCGGCCACCTCACGGCCGACCAGCTTCTTGACGATCAGGTGGTTCATGCTCAGGTTCGCCTGGTGCAGCCAGAAGCGCTTGACGTCGGTGGGCTGCAAGCCGTTCTCGCCCAGGTGCTGGCCGATCAGCTCGGCGACCATCGGGCACACCTCGCGGAACACCTTCCGGCCTTCCTGGACGAACAGTTTGTCCGGCGCGCCGATACCCTCCTCCGCCGCGCGGTTGAGGAAGCCAAAGTTGTTGCGGATGTTGTTGGAGAACTGCGTCAGCAGCTTGGTACTGACAATGTCGAACTGGTGCGCGGAGGTGGCCTGGTCGGCACGCTCGATGAGCACCGCGGTGGCTGCATCACCGAAGATGAAGTGGCTGTCACGGTCGCGGAAGTTCAGGTGGCCGGTGCAGATCTCCGGGTTGACCATCAACACCGCACGCGCCTGACCCAGTTGCACGCTGTTGGCAGCGGTCTGGATGCCGAAGGTGGCCGAGGAGCAGGCCACGTTCATGTCGAAGGCAAAGCCCTGGATGCCCAGCGCCTGCTGCACTTCGATGGAGATGGCCGGGTATGGGCGCTGCAGGTTGGAGCAGGCGACGATCACGCCGTCGACATCGGCCGCTGTGCGACCTGCCCGTTCCAGGGCCTGGCGGGCAGCTGCCACGGCCATCTCGCAGAGGATCGATGGCTCGTCGTTGGTGCGCTCCGGCAGGCGCGGCTTCATGCGCTGCGGATCGAGGATGCCGGCCTTGTCCATGACGAAGCGGCTCTTGATACCGGAAGCCTTCTCGATGAAGGCCGCATCGGACAGCGGCGCCGCTTCGATCTCGCCGCGCTCGATGGCAGCTGCGTTGTCTTTATTGAACTGCTGGGCCCACGCATTGAAGGAAGCCACCAGTTCTTCGTTGGAAATGCTCTGGGCCGGGGTGTACAGGCCGGTGCCGCTGATCACGACGTTATGCACGGTCGTTCCTCTGGTCAAAGGCCACCACCACGCGGCGCTGGCCGAAAAAGGGCAACATAATGGCACTTTAGTGCCAATTTGTAGGCAAGGGTTGCTCGCTCGATCACAGGCAAACCCTCACCCACGCAGTACAACGCGGAACCCGTGGGAGCGGGCGTGTCCCGCAATGGGCCGCACAACGGCCCAAATTCCCACAAGTTTGCCACATCTGCCGGGGTTTAGGCTTCCACCAGCCCCCACTGTTTGCTCAATCGTTTGTCGGAAACCGGCACTTTGGTCCCCAACTGCTGGGCGAACAACGACACCCGGTATTCCTCCAGCCACCAGCGGTAAACGGTGAGTTGCTCGTCACGCTTGCCCTCTTGGGCATGCTTGTCGGCCCGGGCCTTGTATTGCGCCCACAGATTGGCCAGCTCGCCACTCCAGACACGGTCCTTCTGCACCTGGGCGCCAAGCTTCTCCAGACGAAGCTCGACCGCCTTGAGGTAACGCGGCAACTCCTTGAACCACACTGCCGGCGTTTCACGGACAAAGCCCGGATAGACCAGGTTGGCCAGCTGCTGCTTGATGTCGTTCAGTGCCACCGCCTGGCTCAGGTCGATCTTGCCCTTGAAGCGCTTTTGTAAGCCGTGCCACAGCTTGAGCACTTCCAGGGTCTGACGGGCCAGGCGTTCGGCATGCTCGGCCCAACTGCCACGCTTGCGCTCGGCAAGCCCTGCCAGGGCAGCGCCGTCCCGTGGCAGCGACGCCTCGCCTTCGAGAATGCAACTGTCCAGGCTGGCCAGCAGAATGTCTTCCACCAAAGCCTCGACACGCCCCAACTCGCGGTACAGCAAGCCCAATTCGGTCAGCCCCGGCAACTTGCCCCGCAGGAACTTGGCTGGCTCGGCCAGCTGTTGCAGCAACAGTCGCTGCAAGGCACGGCGATGCTGGAACTCGGCCTCGGCCTGGGTCGAGAAGCGCCCTTCACGCACAGCGCCGGCATCCTCCACCAGCGCCGGGTAGACCGTCAACGACAGGCCGGCGATCTTCTGCTGGGCCGTTTGCGCCACTTGAGAAAACGCCTTGGCCTGCACTGGCTGCTCGGCCTTGTCGTTGCGCGGCATGGCCAATGCCGCCTGGCTCGCGGCGGCGAACCGCGCCGTCAACTCGGCCAGGTCACGGCCTTCGCCGAGGAATTTGCCCTGGCCATCGACCACCTCGATGTTCATGCGCAGGTGACCCTCGACCAGACCGGCAGCCTCCGCCCACGCCTCATCGGACACCCGAGCGCCCGTCATGCGCAGCAACTCCTGGCCCAACGACTGGGGCAAGGCCCCCTCGCCGAAGGTCATGCGTGCCAGGGCGGCCTTCACGAAGTCCGGCACCGGGACGAAGTTCTTGCGCAGGGCCTTGGGCAGGTTGCGCACCAGGGCCACGCACTTGGCCTCCAGCAAACCTGGCACCAGCCACTCCAGGCGCTCGCCCGGCAGGTTCGGCAACAGCGGTGCCGGGACCCGCACAGTGACGCCATCTCGCGGGTGGCCCGGTTCGAAGTGATAGGTCAGCGGCAGGCGCAGCGCGCCGATTTGGAGGCTGTCCGGATATTGTGCGGCGGTGACTTCACTGGCTTCCCGGGCCAGCACATCCTCTTCGCGCATGATCAGCAGGTTCGCATCCTTCTGGCTGTTCATCCGGTACCAGCTGTCGAACGTTGCAGTCTGGTGGATTTCCGCTGGCAACCGCGCCTCATAGAAGGCATAGAGCGTTTCTTCGTCAGCCAGGATGTCGCGCCGACGCGCCTTGGCCTCCAGCTCGTCGAGCTGTTCGAGCAAGCGCTTGTTGGCCGTCAGGCACTTGGCCCGCGACTGGATCTCACCGCCGACCAGGCCTTCACGGATGAACAGCTCGCGGGAGGTGACCGGGTCGATCGGCCCGAAATGCACAGGTCGGCGGCCGACCAGGATCAGCCCGTACAGGGTGATCTGTTCGTAGGCCACCACCTGGCCACGCTTTTTCTCCCAATGCGGTTCGAAGTGGTTCTTCTTGACCAGGTGCGTGGCCAGCGGCTCGATCCAGTCCGGTTCGATCTTGGCCACCATGCGCGCGTAGAGCTTGGTGGTTTCCACAAGCTCTGCGGCCATCACCCATTGTGGGCGCTTGCGACCGATGCCCGAGGACGGGTGAATCCAGAAGCGCCGCTGACGTGCGCCCTGGTAGTCGCCCTCTTCGGTCTTGTGGCCGATCTGGCTGAGCAGGCCGCTGAGAATGGCCTTGTGCATGCGCGGGAAATCCGCCGGCTCCTTGTTGATCGCCAGTTGCAGGTCGCGACAGATCAGCGCCAGCTGGCGATGGGCATCACGCCACTCGCGCAGGCGCAGGTAGTTGAGGAAATGCTTGCGGCACCAGTTGCGCAGCGGGTTGGCGGTGAGCGCCTGGCGCTGCTCCTCGAACCCACGCCACAGGTTGACCAAGGCGGCGAAGTCGGAGTCGGGGTCCTTCCACAGGGCGTGGGCCTGGTCGGCAGCCTGCTGGCGCTCCGGTGGGCGTTCGCGCGGGTCCTGCACCGAGAGGGCGCTGGCGACGATGAGCACTTCCTGCAGGCTGCCTTGGCGAGCCCCCTCGAGCAACATGCGCCCCAGGCGCGGGTCGATCGGCAAGCGCGCCAGCTGGCGGCCCAGAGGCGTCAGCTGGTTTTCGCGGTTGACCGCCGAGAGCTCCTGCAACAGGTTGAAACCATCGCTGATGGCCTTGCCATCCGGCGGCTCGATGAACGGAAACGCATCGATCGCCCCCAGGCGCAGGTGCAGCATCTGCAGGATCACCGCGGCCAGGTTGGTCCGCAGGATCTCCGGATCGGTGAAGGCGGGACGTGCGTTGAAGTCTTCTTCGCTGTACAGACGCACGCAGATGCCCGGCTCGACCCGGCCGCATCGGCCCTTGCGCTGGTTGGCGCTGGCCTGGGACACCGCCTCGATCGGCAGGCGCTGGACCTTGGCGCGGTAGCTGTAGCGGCTGATACGCGCGGTGCCGCTGTCGATCACGTAGCGGATACCCGGCACGGTCAGGGAAGTTTCGGCAACGTTGGTGGCCAGCACCACCCGGCGCCCGGTATGGGGCTGGAAGATCTTCTGCTGCTCGGCCGGTGTCAGGCGCGCATACAACGGCAGGATCTCGGTGTGACGCAACTGAGCCTTGCGCAAAATCTCGGCGGCATCGCGGATCTCCCGCTCGCCCGGCAGGAACACCAGCACATCGCCTGGGCCCTTGCCTTCGCTGCGCTCGTGATGGGCCAGCTCGTCGAGGGTGGCGAGGATCGCCTGGTCGACGGTCAGATCGTCCTCGACCCGGTTGCCCTCCTCGTCTTGTTCGCTGGTCAGCGGGCGATACCAGGTTTCCACCGGGAAGGTACGACCGGACACCTCGATGATCGGGGCGCCATCGAAATGCTGGGAGAACCGCTCCAGGTCGATGGTCGCCGAGGTGATGATCAGTTTCAGGTCCGGGCGTCGGTGCAGCAGAGTCTTGAGGTAGCCGAGCAAAAAGTCGATGTTCAGGCTGCGCTCGTGGGCTTCGTCGACGATGATCGTGTCGTAGCGCTCAAGGAAGCGATCATGCTGGGTCTCGGCCAGCAGGATACCGTCGGTCATCAGCTTGACCAGGGTGCCCGCGTCGCTCTGGTCCTCGAAACGCACCTGGTAGCCCACCAGAGCGCCCAGCGGTGTGCCAATCTCCTCGGCCACCCGCGCCGCGACGCTGCGCGCGGCGATCCGTCGGGGCTGGGTATGGGCGATCAGGCCATGTTGGCCGCGGCCCATTTCAAGGCAGATCTTCGGCAACTGGGTGGTCTTGCCCGAGCCGGTCTCGCCAGCAATCACCAGGACCTGGTGCTCGGCCAGGGCTTTCTTGATCTCTTCACGCTTGGCGGCGATCGGCAGGCTGTCGTCGTAGCGGATGCTCGGCACGCTGTGCTGACGCGCGACAACCTGGGCACAGGATGCCTGGACCCGTTCCACCCATTGGGCAAGCTTGGCCTCGTCGGGGCGCTTGCGCAGCTCGTGAAGTTGCCGCCGCAGCCGATGGCGGTCGGCGATCATGGCGTGGTCGAGGTTCTTCAGCAGTTGATCGATGGCGTGGTCTGTCATGGGGCTTTTTTGATGATGCAGGTGAGCCTGCTTTTTCATGATCGGCATTCGGAAAGTCGGGCGATTGTCGCAGATTTGCCGGTTCTCTGCTGCCTATGCGGGCCTCTTCGCGGGTAATCCCGCACACAAGGGCTAATGCTGCGGGGTACCTGTGGAAGTGGGTTTACCCGAGAAGAGGCCTGCACCAATGTTTAGCCAGTCACGGAATGAAGGTTGCCATTCACTGCTTTAATCAACCTTACGCCCCATGTGAGTATCCACCGATGACCTGCCCACCGAGCAATGCGCGCCCCACCCTTCCCAAGGCCCGGGCCCGCGCCGGCGAAAACCCGCTGGTACACGTCATCCTCGCCTTCTGGGCCCTGTGGCACTGCCGCCACGCTCGCCCACCGGATACTTCGTTCGCGTCCCACTGATCCAGCCTCGGCCCCCCTGGCCGACATCAATCAGCCCGACTCGCCGTCCATCTGCGGCCGGTCCTGTGCGCCTGCGGGCGCGAGCGAACACCATGCACTTTGCCCACCCCGAGCAAGCCCGTCGTTTTTTGGCCGACAATCCCGATATCGAACTGTTCGAGCTGTTCATCCTCGATGCCAACGGCGTGCCTCGCGGCAAGCTGCTTCATCGCGATGAACTGTTGGCCGTCTATGAAAGCGGTCGCCCGCTGCCCAGCACCATCCTGGGCCTGACCTTGAATGGCGACGATGTGGAAAACTCAGGCCTGGTCTGGGATGTCGGTGACATCGACTGCCGCGCCTACCCCCTGGAAGACAGCCTGGTGCGCCTGCCCTGGCGGCGTGTGCCGACCGCAGCCGTGCAGGTCAGCATGCACCCCAGCCAAGGGCTGCCCGCCAGCGTCGCCGATCCGCGCCACGTGCTGATGCGCACCCTCGATGCGCTAAAGGCCGACGGCTACCACCCAGTGATGGCCTGCGAACTGGAGTTCTACCTGCTCGACCAGCAGCGCGATGCTCAGGGCCGTCCGCAACCGGCACTGGACAACGACGGTGGCCGCCCCCGCACCACCCAGGTCTATGGCCTGCGGGAGCTGGAGCAGATCGAGCCGTTTCTCGCCGACCTCTATGCCGCCTGCAAGGCCCAGGGCATTCCGGCGCGCACGGCCATCTCCGAATATGCGCCGGGCCAGGTGGAAATCACGCTGGAACACGGCGATGCGCTGCAGGCCATGGACCAGGCCGTGCGCTACAAGCGCCTGGTCAAGGGCATCGCCCATGCCCATGGCATGCAGGCCTGCTTCATGGCCAAACCCTTCGCCCACCTGGCTGGCACCGGCATGCACATGCACTTGAGCCTGGCGGATGCCGAAGGCCGCAACCTGTTCGCCAGCGATGACCCCGCCGGTACGCCGCTGCTGCGTCAGGCGGTGGGTGGCATGTTGCGCCACCTGCGCGAGTCGCTGTTGCTGTTCTGCCCCAACGCTAACTCTTACCGGCGCTTCCAGGCCAACAGCTATGCGCCGCTGGCGCCCACCTGGGGCGTGGACAACCGCACCGTGAGCCTGCGCGTGCCGGGCGGGCCTGCCAATAGCCGGCATGTGGAGCACCGCATCTGTGGTGCCGACGCCAACCCCTATCTCGCTGCAGCTGCGATTCTCGCCGCCACCCATCGGGGCGTGCGCGAACAGCTCGACCCCGGCGCACCGGTCGAAGGCAATGGCTATGCCCAGGCCAAGGAACATCTGCCCACCGAGTGGCTCACCGCCCTCGACGCCTTGGAACACTCGGCCTGGGCTCGGGAGGCACTCGGCGAGGCGTTCCTCGGCGTCTACCTGAAGGTCAAGCGCGCCGAGTACCGCCAGTTCATGGCCGAAGTCGGCGAACAGGACTGGCGCTGGTACCTGCACCAGGCCTGAGCCCCTATTCACAGTAAGGAACGAACATGAATGCAGCAGTGAACAATGGACCGGCCCAACGCGCGCCGTCCTACTACACCGCCACCCTCAACGACCCGACCCAATACCCGACCCTGACGGGGACCGAGCAGGTCGACGTCGCCATCATTGGCGGTGGCTTCACGGGCGTCGCCACTGCCGTGGAGCTGGCCGAGCGCGGCCTGAAAGTCGCCATCGTCGAAACCAACCGCATCGGTTGGGGCGCCAGCGGACGCAACGGCGGCCAGGTCACCGGCAGCCTGTCGGGCGATGAGGCCATGCGCACGCAGATGCGCAATCGCCTGGGTGAGCAGGTGGATGACTTCATCTGGCACTTGCGTTGGCGGGGTCACGAGATCATCGAGCGCCGGGTGCAGCGCTACGGCATCGACTGCGACCTCAAGCGCGGGCACCTGCACGCGGCAATGAAGCCGTCTCACATGAATGAGCTGCAAGCGAGCTACGATGAAGCCCAGCGCCGTGGCATGGGCGACCTGGTGCAACTGCTCGATCGCCATGCGGTCGGCGAACACCTGCAAAGCCCGCTGTACCTGGGCGCACTCAAGAACCGCCGCAACCTGCACCTGCACCCGCTCAACCTGTGCCTGGGCGAGGCCCGGGCGGCCCATGGCCTGGGCGCGCTGGTGTTCGAGAACTCCGAGGTGCTGGAGATTGTCCATGGGCCGCGTCCGGCGGTGGTCACCGCCCGCGGCCGGATCGAGGCGCGCCAGGTGCTGCTGGCCGGCGATGTCTATCACAAGCTGGAAAAGCGCCAGCTCAAAGGCAAGATCTTCCCGGCCATGGGCGGCATCGTCACCACCGCGCCACTGGGAGAGCTGGCCGACCAGATCAACCCCCAGGACCTGGCGGTGTACGACTGCCGTTTCGTCCTCGACTATTACCGCCTGACTGCCGACAAGCGCCTGCTGTTCGGTGGCGGCGCCAACTATTCGGGCAAGGATTCGCGAGACATCGAAGCCGAACTGCGCCCGTGCATCGAGCGCACCTTCCCGGCGCTCAAAGGCGTACCGATCGAGTTCAAGTGGAGTTGCGCCATGGGCATCGTGGTCAACCGCATTCCGCAGTTGGGCAAACTGTCGGACAACGTCTGGTACTGCCAGGGTTACTCCGGGCACGGCATCGCCACCAGCCACATCATGGGCGAAATCATGGCCGAGGCGCTGACCGGGACACTGGAAAAGTTCGACACTTTCGCGGCGTGCAAGCACATCAAGGTGCCGATGGGGGACTTGCTGGGCAATCCGCTGTTGGCGGCGGGAATGTGGTACTACCAGATGCTCGAGAAACTGCGCTGATCTTCTGGGGCCGCGTGGCGGCCCCAGCATCCGAAGCTGCAGACGCAAAGGGCCGCAAGGCAGCCCTGGCTCGATGACCTCAGGCGATCTTCTTCAGGCCCTGCTTCTTGAGCTCTTCGTCACGTAGTTCGCGGCGCAGGATCTTGCCGACGTTGGTGGTCGGCAGCGCATCGCGGAACTCGATATGGCGAGGGACTTTGTAGCCGGTGACGTTGGCGCGCATGTGCTCCATCACCTGCTCTTTGGTCAGGGTCATGCCCGGCTTGACCACGATGAACATCTTGATCACTTCGCCTGACTTTTCGTCCGGCACACCGATCGCCGCGCACTGCAGCACACCCGGCAAGCTGGCGAGCACGTCTTCGAGCTCGTTCGGATAGACGTTGAAGCCAGAAACCAGAATCATGTCCTTCTTGCGATCGACGATGCGCATGTAGCCATCGGGCTGGATGACCGCGATATCGCCCGTCTTCAGCCAACCGTCCTGGTCGAGGATTTCGGCGGTGGCCTCTTCGCGCTGCCAGTAGCCCTTCATCACTTGCGGGCCCTTGACACACAGCTCACCGACTTCGCCCAGGCCCAACTCGCGGCCGCTGTCATCGATCACCTTGCACAGGGTCGACGGCACCGGAATGCCGATGGTCCCGACCTGATTGGCCTCGGCGGGGTTGACCGCCGCGACCGGGCTGGTCTCGGTCATGCCGTAGCCTTCGCAGATCGCGCAGCCGGTAACGGTCTTCCAGCGCTCGGCCACGCTCAACTGCAAGGCCATGCCACCAGAGAGGGTGATTTTCAGGGCCGAAAAGTCCAAGGCACGGAAGGCGTCGTTGTTGCACAGGGCAACGAACAGGGTATTGAGGCCAACGAAGCCGCTGAACTTCCACTTGCCCAGCTCCTTGACCATGGCCGACAGGTCACGGGGGTTGCTGATCAACACGTTGTGGTTGCCGATCAGCATCATCGCCATGCAATGGAAGGTGAAGGCATAGATGTGGTACAGTGGCAACGGGGTGATGAGGATCTCACAGCCTTCCTGCAGGTTCGCACCCATCAGGGCGCGGCACTGCAGCATGTTGGCCACCAGGTTGCGGTGAGTCAGCATGGCGCCCTTGGCAACCCCGGTGGTACCGCCGGTATACTGCAGCACGGCGACGTCGTTTGGTTGCGGATTGGCCTCGGTCACCGCACCGCCCTTGCCCAGTGCCAGAGCATCATTGAAGCGTACAGCGCCAGGCAGGTTGTAGGCCGGCACCATCTTCTTCACGTACTTGATCACGCTGTTGATCAACAGGCGTTTGAGCGGTGGCAGCAGGTCGGCCACCTCGGTGACGATGACGTGCTTGACCTGGGTCTTGGGCACCACCTTTTCGGCCAAGTGCGCCATGTTGGCCAGGCACACCAGGGCCTTGGCGCCAGAGTCGTTGAACTGGTGTTCCATCTCGCGCGCGGTGTAGAGCGGGTTGGTGTTGACTACGATCAGCCCTGCGCGCATGGCACCGAACACGGCCACGGGGTATTGCAGGACATTGGGCAGTTGCACGGCAATCCGATCACCGGGCTTGAGGTCGGTATGCTGTTGAAGCCAAGCGGCAAAAGCGCCCGACAGGGTGTACAGCTCCCCATAGGTAAGGGTCTTGCCCAGGTTGCTAAAGGCCGGTTTGTCGGCAAAGCGTTGGCAGGATTGCTTGAGCACCGCCTGGATGTTGGGGAACTCGTCAGGATTGATTTCCGCCGTTATCCCGGCTGGGTACTTATCCTTCCAAAAATTTTCGATCATGGAAGCCCGCTCCTTCAGCAACAGCGAATTCGTCACGCATTACGCGTTTATTATTGATATGGGATGACGGCTCATTGCAAACCGGATCATCTGAAAACGCGCCGAGAGTAACAGCTTTGCCAGGGGTCGCCTAGAGCCCAAATTGGCCCACGCGGTCACAAAAATGACTCAAAGAAATGTACCGGTCATTTTTAGAGTATTTAACCAAAGTGTCGCAATTAAAGCCGAAAGCGGCAGGATAGAGCGGTTGCTAACCACCCTAACCTGCCGTTTGAAGAGCCTGCATGAAAACTAGGCGATATCCCGCAGCTCGCGACGCAAAATCTTGCCCACCGGGGTCATGGGCAACGACTCGCGCAACACAATGTGTTTAGGCACCTTGTAGCCCGTGAAGTTTGCCTTGCAGTACACCTTGAGCTCCTCAACGCTCAAACCCGCCTCCCTCGGCACCACGAATAGCTTCACCGCTTCGCCGGAGCGCTCGTCGGGCACGCCAATGGCCGCGCAGTTGGCAACCTTGGGGTGCCCCATGATCACGTCCTCGATCTCGTTGGGATACACGTTGAAACCCGAGACGATGATCATGTCCTTCTTGCGGTCGACGATACGGGTGAAGCCATCGGGGTCTATCACGGCGATATCGCCCGTCTTGAGCCAGCCGTCGGCATCCAGCGTCTGTGCGGTGGCCTCGGGTTGGCGCCAATAGCCTTTCATTACCTGCGGCCCTTTGATGCACAACTCGCCCCGTTCGCCCAAGGGCAATTCGTTGCCCTCGTCATCGATGACCTTGAACGCGATACCCGGCACCGGGATACCCACCGTCCCCAGGCGCGCCAGCGAGCCGTAGGGGTTGGTGCTGGCGACCGGGGAGGTCTCGGTCAGGCCGTAGCCTTCGACGATGCGACAGCCCGTCAGGCTCTCCCAGCGTTCTGCCGTGGCCTTCACCAAGGCCGTGCCTCCGGAATTGGTGACCTTGAGCGCGGAAAAATCCAGGGACTTGAAGCCGGGGTGGTCCATCAGGGCGACGAACAGGGTGTTCAAACCGAGCAAGCCGGTGAAGCGCCACTTACCCAGTTCCTTGATGAAGCCGGAGATATCGCGGGGATTGGTGATCAGTACGTTGTGGTTGCCGGTGACCATCATGCACATGCAGTTCGCGGTGAAGGCATAGATGTGGTACAGCGGCAACGGGGCGATCATCACCTCTTGGCCGTCCTTGATCAGCTTCTGCCCATCCGGGCCATGCTGGGAGAAACACGCCAGTACCTGCAGCATGTTGGCCACCAGGTTTCCATGGGTGAGCATCGCGCCCTTGGCCAGGCCGGTGGTGCCGCCGGTGTACTGCAGGACGGCGACATCATCGAGGCTCAGAGGCACCGGCTCGGGCAGCCCTGCCCGGCCATGGCGCAGTACCTGCTTGAACGATACGGCCTGCGGCAGCCGGTAGGCCGGCACCATCTTCTTCACCTTGTCGACCACGGTATTGACCAGCCAACCCTTGGCGGCCGGCAGCAGGTCGCCCATCTTCGCCTCGATCAGGTATTCGATGCCGGTGTCGCCCAGCACCTGCTGCACCCGCTGGCCGAACATGTTCAGGTAGACCAGTGCGCGGGCACCGGAATCCTTGAACTGATGGCGCATTTCGCGCTCGGTGTAGAGCGGGTTGGTGTTGACCACAATCAGTCCGGCGCGCATCGCGCCGAACACGGCGATGGGATATTGCAGGACGTTGGGCATCTGCACCGCGATGCGATCGCCCGGAACGAGGTCGGTATGCTGTTGCAACCACGTGGCGAAGGCAGCGCTGTAGCGCTCCAGGTCGCGGTAGCTGAGGGTCACGCCCAGGTTGCTGAAGGCCGGCCTATCGGCGAAGCGCTTGCAGGAGCGCTCGAACACGTCGACGACCGATTGATAAGCAGTGATTTCGAGGGAGGAAGGCACGCCCGCAGGGCGTTTGTCATTCCAGAAGTCGGCTTGCATCTTATTGTTGTTCCTCTGCCATGCGCTGTCCCTGACCTGCCTGCCCCAGGCTCGCGAGCGGGCAGGAAGGCGTCGAATCGACGTTAGCAGGTAAGCAAGAGACGGCATATACGCCAAGTGCCGCCATTAACATTGTGAATCTTATTTGTGCCCTTCCTGCAATCGGGTCCATTGGGCATACACTGTCTGCAACCCATGAGCCAAGGACTCGCCATGCCCCATGACGCCTTCTGGCTGCCTGCCAGCGAGCATTGCAGCCTGTATGTCCATCAGTGGCTGCCGACAACGCCGGTCAAGGCCGTGGTGCTGCTGGCCCACGGCATGGCCGAGCACGCCGGCCGCTACCAGCGCCTGGGGCATGCTCTGACCGACGCAGGTTTCGCCCTGCTCGCCCCGGACCTGCGAGGCCATGGCCGTACGGCCGAGCTTGGCAATCTTGGCCTGTTCGCTCGTCATCATGGCTGGCACACCGTGGTCAACGACCTGGGGCTGCTGGCCCAGCACATCGGCCAGCAGTTTCCCGGTACGCCGCTGTTCCTGTTCGGCCACAGCATGGGCAGCTACATCGCACAGGCCTATCTGCTGCACCACAGCGCCAGCCTCCAGGGCGCGGTGCTCAGCGGTTCCAACTTTCAACCGCCGCTGCTCTACCGCACCGCCGCGCTGATCGCACGCCTGGAAACATGGCGCCAGGGGTACCTGGGCAAGAGCGCATTGATCGAATGGCTGTCTTTCGGTTCATTCAATAAAGCCTTCAAGCCCAACCGCACGCGCTTCGACTGGCTCAGCCGCGATACCGACGAAGTCGACAAATACATCGCCGACCCCTTGTGCGGTTTTCGCTGCTGCAACCAGTTGTGGGTCGACCTGCTCCAGGGCCTGGCACAGATCAGCAGACCCAGGAACCTTGAGCAGATCGACCCGAACCTGCCCATTCTGGTGATCGGCGGTGAATGTGATCCGGTCAGTGCCGGCAAGCGTCTGAAGAGTCTGGCCGACGCCCTGCGCGCGACCGGCAATCGCCATGTGCAGTTGCGCCTGTACCCCGCGGCGCGGCACGAAGTGCTCAACGAAACCAACCGTGACGAGGTCACCGCCGATATCCTCGGCTGGCTGGAACAGGCGCTGGCCCTTGGCCGCCCTGCCCGCAGTGAATGATGTACACTTCCTCGTCCGCCCTTTAAGGAAGCCCCGATGTCCCAGGTCACCAACACGCCCTACGAAGCCCTCGAAGTCGGGCAGAAAGCCAGCTATGAAAAGTCCGTGGAAGAGCGCGACATCCAGCTGTTCGCCGCGATGTCCGGTGACCACAACCCGGTACACCTGGACGCCGAATTCGCCGCCAAGAGCATGTTCCGCGAGCGTATCGCCCATGGCATGTTCAGCGGCGCGCTGATCAGTGCCGCCGTTGCCTGCACCCTGCCAGGCCCCGGCACCATCTACCTGGGCCAGCAGATGAGCTTCCAGAAGCCAGTGAAGATCGGCGACACCCTGACCGTGCGCCTGGAGATTCTCGAGAAGCTGCCCAAGTTCAAGGTGCGCATCGCCACCAACGTCTACAACCAGAACGACGAGCTGGTGGTCGAAGGCGTGGCCGAGATCCTGGCTCCGCGCAAGCAGCAGACCGTCGATTTGGTCAGCCCGCCGAACTTCGTTGCCAGCTGATCGAGCCCGTCGACAGTACGTCTTCTCGGGTGAACCCGCTCCTACAGGGCCTGCACAGCCCTGAACGCGGGTTTACCTGCGCCAGCGCCGCCTAGCGATCCAACTCCCGCAAGCACCGCTCGATGTGCCGTCTCTCCGGCCCCTGTCGGGTAAGCGCCAGCGCCTGCTGCCAGGCTTCGCGGGCCTGCTCGTCCTGGCCCAGCTGACGGTGCAGCTCAGCCCGGGCAGCATGAGCCAAGTGATAATCGAGCAGCTCGCCACGCCGCAGAATCGCCTCGATCGCCGACAGCCCCGCCCTCGGCCCGTCACGCCTGGCCAATGCCGCTGCCCGGTTCAGCTCCACTACCGGTGACGGCCAGTGCCGTTGCAACACATCGTACAAGCCTACGATCTCCTGCCAGTCCGTCTGCTCGGCACTTGAGGCCTCGGCATGCACCGCAGCAATGGCGGCCTGTACGCTGTAGGCACCGAACTGCCGGCTGCGCAGTGCCTGCTGTACCAGTTGGCAGCCTTCGGCGATCTGCGAACGGTCCCACAAGCTGCGGTCCTGACGGTCCAGAACCACCAACTCCCCCGACGCATCGCTGCGCGCCCGCAAACGCGAGGCCTGCAGCAGCATCAACGCCAACAGCCCGAGCACCTCGGCATCCGGCAACAGTTGGGCGAGCAGGCGCCCCAGACGGATCGCCTCGTCACACAGCTCGCGCTGCACCACATCATTACCTGTGGACGCTGAATACCCTTCGTTGAACACCAGGTACACCACCCGCAGAACGCTTTCCAAGCGCTCTGGCAACTCAGCCAGCGCCGGGACCTGATAGGGAATGCGCGCATCGCGGATCTTGGCCTTGGCGCGCACAATGCGCTGGGCAATGGTCGCCGGGCTCTGCAGAAAGGCGCGGGCGATCTGCTCGGTGGTCAGGTCGCAGACTTCGCGCAGGGTCAGCGGTACCTGGGCATCGGCCGAGAGGGCTGGGTGGCAACAGGTGAAGATCAACCGCAGGCGGTCATCCACCAGGTCTTCCTCCTCCTCGGGGCCCTGGCCTTCGTCTTCCAACAACATGACCAGGTCCGCCTGGGAACGGTCGAAGCGGGCACGCCTGCGCAAGGCGTCGATGGCCTTGAAGCGGCCCGCAGACACCAGCCAAGCTCGCGGATTGTCCGGGATGCCATCGCGCTGCCAACGCTCGACGGCAATGAAGAAGGCATCGTGCAGCGCCTCTTCGGCAAGATCGAAGTCGCCCAACAGGCGAATCAGGGTCGCCAGGATACGTCGAGAGTCCCGCCGATAGACCGCCTCGACCTCCCGGCGCACCTGCTGGGCATCGAGCATCAGTCCGGCATCCGCTGGGTCACCACCTCTACCAGCCGGTCCAGGCTTTCGCCCCAGCCCTGGTAGAAGCCCATTTCCTCATGGGCCCGGCAGTCGGCGGCGTTCCAGTGCAAGGCACGCGCGGTGTATCGGGTCTTGCCCTGTTCTTCATCGAAGGTCATCACGGCCGTCATGAACGCTTTGTCCGAAGGCACCCAGCCTGGCCCGAATGCATCGGTGAACACCAATCGCCGCGGCGCGACGATCTCCAGGAACACCCCCTGATTGGGGTACTCGGTACCATCGGGGGCCCGCATCAGGGTACGGAACAGCCCCCCTACCCAGAGTTGCAATTCGCATTCAGGGGTGGTCATGCCATGGGGCCCCCACCACTGCGTCAACCACTGTGGCTCGGTCCAGGCGCGAAACACCTTGGCCGCGGGGGCGTCGATCAAGCGCGTGATGGACAACTCGTGTGGCGACTGTGGCGGGCCGGGTTGTGCAAGGCTCATGCTGGTCGTTCTCCGTTGTCAGGGTTGCAGCTCGCGTACAGGTCGCACTTCAACGCTACCGACCCGCGCCGCCGGGATGCCCTTGGCGATGTTCAATGCCTCGTTCAGGTCGCGCGCATCGACCAGGTAAAAGCCTGCCAATTGCTCCTTGGTCTCGGCAAATGGGCCGTCGGTCAGGCTCATGCGCCCACCCCGCACGCGTACCGTCGTGGCGGTCTGCACAGGCTTGAGCGCCTCGGCTGCGAGCATTCGGCCGGCCCCTTGCAGCGACTCGGCGTAAGCCATGCATTCGGCATCTTCGGGGCTGTCGGGCAGGCTGTGCAGCAGCCCCTCGTCACAATAGACCAGGCACAGGTATTTCATGGTCATCTCCAATGCTGCGCAAAGGTGCGGTTGCCGATGAGCGGCAGGTTCAAGGCTGGAGGTTGAACAGGGCTTTCTGGGTTTCCATGTCGAACGGTGCCGACCAGTGCTCGTGTATGACCTGCCATTGTCCATCCCTACGACGATAGCCCACTGTCGCGCGGATGAAGCCACATTGGCGCTCGTCATCGGAAGGACCGCAGCGGTTGAGCCAATGGGCCAATCCCAGGTCGCCGTCGGCATGCACGGTCAGTTGCGCCTGTTCGAAGACCATGGGCCCTGTGCAGAAACTCATGCACATCTCCCAGTGCGCCCGGTAGGCGGCCTTGCCTTTGAATTGCAACGCCTTGATGGCATCGAATGCCACGATGTCGTCGGCATAGGGCGCGCAGATCGCATCCAGGTCGCGATCACGCACGGCCTGCATCCAACGTTCGATCAACTGGCTGATTTCGGTTTGGGCGGTATTCATCGGGTTTCCTCCGATCGGTCATCAGTGGGCAGCGCGGTATGAATCCGGCGCCTTCATGACTGGTCGAACGGTGATCGGGGAAATCGACAGGGGGAGGAGAAAAAATCGAAGCCGCGAACACGCTCCCAGAATCCCACTGCTGCTTGGCAATTCAGCTGCCGGGGCGGGAGCGGTGATAAATCACAATGCCGGGCTTGCAAGGATGAACTCACGATATCCCGAAAGAACCACATACCCGGCAAAGTAGCAGAAGATCGCCGCCGACAGCAGGTACGACCACGTCAGCAATCGGTCCCCCAGCAAGCGCCCGCCATGGCTGGCGATACCGCACAGGCCGAGGCACCAGACCACCCCGGCGGCAAAGAAGCCACCCAGGAACAGTCCGGCCTCCAGCGGCCCACCGGCACCGGAGCGAGAAATCAGCACCCCGCCTACTGCGGCAAACCACAGGATCGCGCTGGGCGAAGACATAGCCAGGAACATCCCGCGCAAAAACTCGCGCCAGGCCGGCTCCACCACCGCCTGCCCACTGGCCTCCAGGTGCCCGCCGCGCCAGGCCGCCAACAACATCTTCAGCGCGAACCACACCAGCAGGGCCGAGCCCCCCAGCCACAAGGTCCAACGCACCGCTTCGAACTGCAGCAGCACGGTCATGCCCGCCAGCGCGGCGATGGCGTAGATCAGATCGCCCACGCACGTCCCCAACCCCAGCCACACGCCCTGCATGAAACCGCGTTGCATGGCCAGGGTGATCATGGCGATGTTGGCGACACCGATGTCCAGGCACAGGGACAGGCTGAGGAGGAATCCATTCGAAAAGGGCATGGGAGACTCGGTCATGCAGGTTCAAGGGAAGGCGATTGTGCCTGAGCGCGTCATGGCTTGTTCAGATCTTTCGCGCTGCCGACCTGCCCTGACTGCCCTCAAGCGCCGAGCAACACCCGCGCATAGCGCTCACGGTCGATGTTCGCCCCACTGAGTACCACCGCCACACGCTTGCCGGGCTGAAGCGCGCGCTCCTGCATCAAGGCCGCCAGGGCGGCCGCGCCGGCGCCTTCGGCGGTGTTGTGAGTGGCTTCATGGTAAAGACGCATGGCGTGGGCGACTTCGTCGTCGGTGACGCGCACGATGCGTGCAGCATGTTCGCGGATCAAGGTCAAAGCATCGGGGTGGGGGACTCGACAGGCCATGCCGTCGGCGAAGGTGTCGGCGGTCTCGGTGGTGACTATCCGCCCCTGCTCGAAGCTCTGGGCATAGGCATCGGCGGCGCTGGAGACCACGCCGACAATCTGTGTCTTCAAGCCCAGCAGGTTGCGCGCCTGGATCAGCCCGCAGATCCCAGACCCCATGCCGATCGGCACGTAGACGCAATCCAGGTCGGCCACCGCATCGAACAGTTCCAATGCATAGGTGGCCACACCGCGCACCAGCTCCGGGTGGAACGAAGGCACCATGGTGTAGCCCAACGACTCGGCAAGCCTGGCCGCTTCTTCTCGGGCCACGTCGAAATCGACACCATGTTCCACCAGCTCGGCCCCCAGGGCGCGCATGGCGGCGTTCTTTTCTCGCGAGTTGCCTTCCGGCACCACGATCACCAGCGGCACACCGGCCTGACGCGCCGCCAGCGCCATGCTCTGGCCATGGTTGCCCCGGGTGGCGGTGACCAGCCCGCGCACAGGCTTGCCGGTGGCCAACAGCGAACGGACATAGACCAGCCCACCACGCACCTTGAAGGCACCGGTCGGCGCGTGGTTCTCGTGCTTGACCCAAACCTTGCAGCCCAACCGCTCGGCCAACAAGGGCCAGGCATGCTGCGCGGTGGCAGGAACGTGCTGACGGACGAAGTCGGCGGCTTCACGCAGGGCGGGCAGGTCGAACATGGACGATCATCCTTAATCAAAGAAAGGTCGATCCGATCCTAAGCCCGACCTGATGCCCAGGTAAACCTTATCTGTCCATCGACAGTCTCAGCCCTGGCTGCAGCCCTCGCCCATGGCGCGATACTGGATGGTGTGCACCTGCCCCTGATGGTCTTCGTAGGTCATGGTGGCAGGCACCACTTCGCAGACGTTGGGGATGGTCGACAGGCTGATCACCCGCTTGATATCCAGGTTGGTGGAATAGTCGTACTGCTCGACCACAGGTTGGGTGGTGGCGGCGGTCTTGACCTCATCGGCGAAGGCGAACGAGGACATACCGACCAGTGCGAGAATCAGTAAAGCTTTCATGAGAGGTTGGCCTTAAAAGCAATCAACTCGATTGACTTCATATGCCGTGAATGGCGCGGAGAAGTTGTCATCAACTGCGAAGATGACACGAAGTACCGATCCCGCTTCGTACTGCCGGGGATGTCTGAAAGTCTACTCCCCGCCTGAAATAGTTGAACCCCGAACTCGGACAATCACTCTTGCGCACACGGTAACAATCTGCGAAAAAGCCCCTCCCGCACGCCTATGCCCACGACCATGAATCCGCTCCACTGCAGTCCCTTGGGCAGCCTTGAACGCAAGCTGCTCGATCACTTCTACCGCCAGCACGGCTCTCGCATGCGCGCCGCGGGGGATGGCCAATGGTGGGTGGCACGGGCGGGAGGCATCGTCGCGGGCATGAGCCTGAGCCCTGTAGCCGAAGGGCGATGGCTCACGGGCCTGTTCGTTGCGCCACAATGGCGTGGCCAGCAGGTCGCATCGCAGTTGATCGAGGCGGCCTTGCAAACCGCCTGTGGGCCGACGTGGTTGTTCTGTCACCCTGAACTGGAGGCTTTCTACCAGCGCCAGGCCTTCACCCCGACAGGCACGCTGCCCGACGCGCTGGCCTCACGACTGGCCCGTTACCAGCGCAGCAAGCGCCTGGTGGCGATGGTACGCGGTCAGTCGTCGGGCGCATCAAGCCCGGGGAACAGCACCTCGGTGTAGCCGAACTTGCTGAAGTCCTGAATGCGCGAGGGGTACAGCCGGCCGATCAGGTGGTCGCATTCATGCTGCACCACTCGGGCATGGAAGCCGTCGGCGAAGCGGTTGATCGGATTGCCCTGGGGGTCGATGCCCTCGTAGCGGATGTGCTTGAAGCGCGGCACGACGCCCCGCAGCCCCGGGACCGACAGGCAGCCCTCCCAGCCGTCCTCGACCTCCTCGGACAAGGGCGTGATCACCGGGTTGAGCAGGATGGTCTGTGGAACGGGTTCGGCGTCCGGGTAGCGCTCGCTGCGCTCGAAACCGAAAATCACCAGTTGCAGGTCGATGCCGATCTGCGGCGCTGCCAGGCCCACACCGCCCACGTGGCGCATGGTCTGGAACATGTCATCGATCAGCGCCTGCAACTGCTCGCTGCCGATCAGGTCCACCGGTACGGGCGGGGCGATGCGCAACAAACGCTCGTCGCCCATCTTGAGGATGTCACGGATCATCGGGGGTTCGGCTCACTCGGCTGGGGCTCGACAGGGTGTTCATGGCCGAGCACGGTCAATGTCTCCTTGGAGGTATGACCTGCGGCTTCCTTCTCGCCAGGGTTCTTGCCTTCGGCCGACATATGTTCGATCACCGCATTCATCTCGGCGCCGAGCAACAGCACGGCGGCGGAAATGTAGAAGTACAACAGCAAGACAATGATTGCCCCGATACTACCGTACATGGCGTTGTAATCGGCGAAGGTCTTCACATAGTAACCGAAGGCCAGCGAGGCGATGATCCACACCACCACCGCCAGCACCGAGCCTGGGGTGATGAAGCGAAACTCCTGCTTAACATCGGGCATGACGTAGTAGATCAGCGCCACCGCCACCATCATCAGAATGATGATCGCCGGCCAGCGCAGGATGGTCCAGACCGTGACGATCACCTCTTCCATGCCCACCTGGGCGGCGATCCACTCCATGACCTGCGGCCCCAGCACCATCAACGCCGCAGCGGCCAAGAGCATGCCGGCGATACCGATGGTGTAGATCACCGACAGTGGCAGGCGCTTCCAGACAGGTCGGCCCTCGGGGACGTCGTAGGCGGCGTTCATCGCGCTCATCATCAGGCGCACGCCGGCCGAGGCCGTCCACAGGGCGATGACGATACCCACCGAAAGCAGCCCCCCTTTGGACTGCTGCAACTGGTCGATCACCGGATTGACCTGCTCCAAGGCCTGGGGCGGCAGCACCAGCTCCGACTGCAGGCGCAGCCAGGAGAAGAAGTCCGGCAGGTGCAGGAAACCGATCAGGGCGATGAGGAACAATAGGAAGGGAAACAGCGAAAACAGCATCTGGTAGGCCAGCGCGGACGCATAGGTGGACATTTCGTCATCGAGAAATTCTCGGACGGTGCGCACCAGCACGCGGTGCAGAGGCAAACCGCGCAGGTTGGGGAAAAACATAGCGTCTCCTTTCGCTGCAGATCGTGTCGGATGACGGCCGGCCAATCGGGCAGGCCCTTTCAATGATGCAAGTCTAATAGACCACACCGGACCCGTTGCAGCTCAACGCCTGGCGAATAAAAGAAAACAGCTACAGCGTGCCGTCCGCCCTTACCGCCCTGCTCTTTCAGCCCTGCGAACCGATCCCCAGGCTTGTTTGCCCGCAGCCGGCCCCGCACAATACCAGGCCTTATCTCGCGTCAACCCGCAGGAACCTGCATGAAACTCGACAAACCCACCGCCATCGCCCGCCGCAACCAAGCGCTGGAGCGGCCGGTGCTCAACCGCGACAACACCCTGCTCGCGATCCTGGACCGCAAACGCAACCTGTGGTGGTTCGATGTGCCGACCGCGCTGTTGCGCAAAGGCCAGCCCGACTGGGTCAACCTGCTGCTGCACACTCCCGAGACCGATGAACTCCAGCATCTGAAGGTGCCGACCAACTTCCTGCGCGCGCATCAGGAGCAGATGGAAGTCCGTCACCCAGGCAAACGGCGCTCGACCATCAGCCTGGCCCTGAGCGCCGACCGCGACTCGCTGCTGCGCGATACCCGCCCAGGTGGCGAGCAACTGGACTTCACGCCCTTCCTGCAGGCCTGATCAGGCCCGTTCGATGCGATCGTCAAGGATGACGATGCGACCCTGCTTGTAGAGGGCGCCGATCGCTTTCTTGAAGTTGCCCTTGCTGACATTGAACAGTCGGCTGATCACTTCAGGGTCGCTCTTGTCGCACACCTCGAGCATCCCACCGGCCGCCTCCAGGCGCGCCATGATCTGCTCAGGCAGGCTGTCGACCAGGACCTTGCCCACCGGCTGCAGGCTCAGGGCGATCTTGCCGTCGTGGCGCACTTCCTTGATGTAGCCCTTCTCGTGCATGCCCGAACGCAGGAACTTGAACACCTCATTCTTGTGGATCAAGCCCCAATGGCGGTTGTTGATGATCGCCTTGAAGCCCATGGGCGTCTGCCCGGCCACGAGCAGCTCCACCGGTTGGCCGGCCTGGTAGTCGACCGGGGTGCGATCCAGGTAGCGGTCAAGGCGCGCGGTGGCGGTGATGCGACGGGTGCGCTTGTCCAGGTAGACGTGCACCACGCAATACTCGCCCACCTTCAGCGGACGCAACTCCTCCGAATAGGGCATCAGCAGATCCTTGGACAGCCCCCAGTCGAGGAAGATGCCCGCGCCGTTGATGTCCTTGACCTTGAGGCTGGCGAATTCACCGACCTGCACCTTGGGCTTTTCGGTGGTGGCGATCAGCTGGTCCTCGCTGTCGAGGTAGATGAACACGTTGAGCCAGTCGTCGATCTCGGCGTCGACGTCTTTGGGGATGTAGCGCTTGGGCAGCAGGATCTCGCCGTCCGCACCGCCATCCAGGTACAGGCCGAAGTCCGTGTATTTCACGATTTGCAAACTGTTGTAACGCCCAAGCAAAGCCATTTACGAAGATCCTCAAGACAAGGCGGCTATTCTACACCTGAACAGCCTTCGCCGCCTGGCCGTCCATACCCAGGAACCGACGGAGCGCCCCTTGCGTCTACTGCCTGGCAAGCTCCAGCAAGGATCCGCCCATGCCCGTCACCCTACGTCCCATGTTCATCTTCGTCCTGTGCCTGACCTTGACCGTGGCCGCCTGCAGCCGCATCGACCTGGCCTATCGCAACCTCGACGTGCTGGTACCCTGGTCCCTGAACGATTACCTGAACATGAACCGCCAGCAGAAAACCTGGCTCGACGAGCGTCTCAAGCAACACTTGGCCTGGCATTGCCGGACGCAACTACCCGGCTACCTGGAGTGGCTCGACCAGATTCGCCAAATGGTCATGACCGACCAGGTCACCGACCAGGCGCTGCGCCAGCGCACCGCTGAGGCCCGCCAGGCCGTCGGCCGGGTCGCCGAGGCGATCACCCCCTCCGCCACGCAATTGCTGCGCGATATGAGCGACGAGCAGGTGTCGCAAATGCGCCAAGCCTTTCGTGATGACATCCGCGAGCGCCAGGCCAACTATGTCGAAACGCCGCTACCCAAGCAGATCAACGATCGCGCCAAACGCATGGAAAAACGCCTCGAACCCTGGCTGGGCGAACTCAACGCGCCTCAACGTCTGCGCGTGTTGACCTGGTCCCAGGCCTTGGGAGACCAGAATCGCCAATGGATTGCCAACCGCGCCCACTGGCAGCACCAATTGGTGCTGGTGCTGACGCAACGTGACACCCCAAGCTTCGAGCCACGCATTGCACAGTTACTGCAACGCAAGGAGAGCTTGTGGAGCCCGGAGTACCGCATCGCCTTCCAGAACGCCGAACAGCAGGCCCGCAGCCTGCTGGTGGACCTGATGAAGCAAAGCACACCAGGACAGCGTCAGTTTCTCCAGGAGCGGCTAACCAAGGTGCGCAATGACTTCAGCGCGCTCAAGTGCATGAAGGGGTAGCCCCTTTGCGCTGTCGCCAGCCTCCCCATCAGGGCCTGGGCTGGCGACAGCCTGCGATGGGCCGCAAAGCCCCCCACAAAAGCTCACCGCACCTTGCGCCGATACGGAAACACATCGATGACCTTCCCCTCACGGATCGTCGCCTGCAGCCCCTTCCAGTAATCGGCGTCATACAGCTCGCCATGCAACCGGCTGAACAGCCGTCGCTGGCCGATATCGGCGAACAGAAACGGCGGGAACTCCTCGGGAAACACATCGTGCGGCCCGATCGAATACCACGGCTCACCGGACATCTCGTCTTCCGGGTATCGCGGCGGCGGGATATGCCTGAAGTTCACCTCGGTCAGAAAGCTGATCTCGTCGTAGTCATAGAAGACCACCCGACCATGGCGGGTGACGCCAAAGTTCTTGAGCAGCATGTCACCGGGAAAGATATTCGCCGCCGCCAGTTGCTTGATGGCCAGGCCATAGTCCTCCAGCGCTTCGAGCACCTGGGCTTCGCTGGCCTGTTCGAGGTAAAGATTGAGCGGGGTCATGCGCCGCTCGGTCCAACAGTGTCGGATCAGCACCGTGTCACCTTCAAGTTTCACGGTCGAGGGCGCCACCTCCAGCAGCTCGGCCAGGCACTGCGGCTCGAACTTGGCCTTGGGGAAGCGGAAATCGGCGAACTCCTGGGTATCGGCCATGCGCCCGACCCGGTCGACACTTTTGACCAGACGGTACTTGTCGATCACCGTCGCTCTGTCCACGGTCTTGGAAGGCGAGAAGCGGTCCTTGATGATCTTGAACACGGTATTGAAGCCGGTCAGGGTGAATACGCTCATCACCATGCCGCGTACCCCTGGCGCCATGACGAAGCGATCCTCGGTGCTGGCCAGGTGGTTGATCAGGGCGCGGTAGAACTCCGATTTGCCGTGCTTGTAGAAGCCAATCGAGGTGTACAGCTCGGCGATGTGCTTACCCGGCAGGATGCGCTTGAGAAAATTGACGAACTCCGCCGGCACCGGCACATCGACCATGAAATACGAGCGGGTGAAGGAGAAGATGATCGACACCTCGGCCTCGTCGGTGATCACCGCATCCGCCTCGATGCCATGGCCCTCACGGTGCAACAGCGGAATCACCAACGGCCACTGCTCGTCCGGTGTATACAGCCGGCCCACCAAGTAGGCGCCCTTGTTGCGGTACAGCACCGGCGAGAACAGCTCGGCGGCCAGCGAAGGATCCTTGCAGACCCAGTCCGGCAAGCATTCGCGCAGTTGCTGCTCCAGACGTGCCACATCCCCGTCCAGATCGCCGTAAGGCACGCTGAACGAGTAATCGGCAAAGATCGCCCGCAACAGGCTGCGGACGCTGCCCTCAGGCTGATAGGTGCGGGTCTGCGCTGCCCGCTCATGCCCGCGCATCGATGGCCGGGTGGTGTGGATGAACATGCAGCCATCGCTGATCAGGTCATGACTGAACAGGCTACAGAAAATCGAGTTGTACCACGTCTCGGACAGCTCATCGTCCAGGCGCGGGTCGATCAGGCGGATATAGGCGCTCTTCACCAGCGGCCATTGCTCCACATCCAGCAGCACCGCCTCGGCAAAGCCATCACGCAGCCAGCCATTGACCTCGACGACCTTTTCTTCATAGAGATTGATGCGTGCCGCCGCAGCCTGCTGGATCTGCTGCCACAGCGCCCGCTCGAAACGCTCGCGTGCGCCCAGGGTGATGCGCCGGAAGTGCTCGCGGTAATCGTCGAAGCCATCGAGGATCATCCGGGCGATCTGGGCCGCCGGCCAGGACTGGGACATGCAAGGGACTCCATGTGGGGTTCAACACGCAAGCTTAGTTGCACCTGCTTGTGTCGTGCCCTTTTCGCGGCAAACCTGTCCCTGAGCACATTCACACAGCAAGAAAGGACAAGAACCACGCTCATTCGATGGCGTACACTCGCGCCCTTGCCGATTGCTGGAGACCGCTGTGAGCCCCATCGCCCTTGCCCGCCTGCTGACCCTTGCCGCCGTCTGGGGAGCGAGCTTCCTGTTCATGCGCATCATTGCGCCGGAACTTGGCACGGTGCCGACAGCGTTCTTTCGCGTCTCGATCGCGTGCTTGGGGCTGATCGTCATTCTTGCCGCAGCGCGGGTACGCTGGGACTTCAACGGCAAGCTTGGCGCCTGCCTGGTACTGGGGATGATCAACTCCGGGATCCCGGCCACCTTCTACTCGGTAGCAGCGCAGGTGCTGCCGGCCGGCTACTCGGCCATCTTCAACGCCACCACACCGCTGATGGGCGTACTGATCGGCGTACTGTTCTTCCGCGAACCCATGACCCTGGCCAAGCTGTGCGGCATTTTCCTGGGGCTGTTGGGCGTCGGCATCCTCAGCGGTGCAGGTCCGGTGGCGCTGGATCTTGCTTTACTGCAAGGTGCCCTGGCCTGCCTGGCCGCGACAACCTGCTATGGCTTTGCCGGGTTCCTTGCACGGCGTTGGGTCAGCGAGCTGGACAGCCGGTTGTCGGCCTTGGGCAGCATGCTTGGCGCAACCTTGCTGCTGACCCCGGTGTTCGCCTGGAGCGCCCTCACCCAGCCACCGGCCAGCTGGGGGGGTTGGCCGGTGTGGCTGTCGCTGCTGGGCCTGGGCCTGCTGTGCACAGCGTTCGCCTACATCCTGTACTTCCGACTGCTGTCCGAGATCGGACCGGTCAAGGCCAGTACCGTGACCTTTCTGATTCCGGTGTTCGGCGTGCTGTGGGGTGCCTGGCTGCTGGATGAACCGCTGTCGATGGCGCACCTGTATGGCGGAATGCTGATCGGCGTGGCCTTGTGGCTGGTGCTACGCCCGGCTAAAAAACAGGACTCTGCCGCCGTCGCGAGCCAAGCCCGCCCGCACAGATGAATGACGTATAGCGCCATCTCCAGAAAAAGGGCCGCAAAGCGGCCCTTCGATGTATCAGGCTTCAGCCGTGCGCAACCCAGGCTTGCGGAACACGAACAACAACCCGACGACGATCAACCCCATCCCCAGCAGGCTCAGCGGCGCCAGCCGATTGCCGAAGATCAGGAAGTCCATCACGGCAGTCACTGCCGGCACCAGGTAGAACAGACTGGTGACATTGACCAGGTTGCCCCGGGCGATCAGACGGTACAGCAGCAAGGTCGCCAACAACGAGACCACCAGCCCCATCCATGCCAGCGCACCGATGAAGCTTGCATCCCACTGCACCTCAAGCGGCTGAAAAGGCGCGAACACCGCGCACAAGGCAAAACCGGCCAGGTACTGCAACGGCAAAGTGCCCATGGGGTTGTCGGTGATGCGCTTTTGCAAGATGGAGCCAAAGGTCATGCTGGCCAGCGCCAGCAGGGCGAACAACATGCCCATCAGAGAGATCCCGCCCAGGTTGAGGCCCTGGTAGACCACCATCACCAGGCCCCCAAGCCCCAGGCCCAGCCCGAACAGCCGGCTCCAGGAGCGCTGGCGCTCCATCAGCACCACGGTAAGGATCGGTTGAACCCCCATGACCGTAGCCATGATACCGGGGGTGACGTGGGTGTTCAGCGCCAACAGATAGAAGATCTGGTAGGCGCCCAGCAACACGCAGCCGGTGCCCAGGGCACGCAGGACCGCACCCCGGCTGCGCGGCCAGCGCAGCCCCAGCAGTGGGCTGACCAGCAGCAGGCCAGCCAGTGCCAAGGCCGAGCGCAGCAGTAGGAAGGCGAAGGGGCTGGCCTGAGCCAGACCAAGCTTGGAGACGATCGCCCCGCTGCTCCACAGCAGGACGAACAGGCTGGTCGTGGCCGCCGAGGCCACGGATGCTTTGGAAAAAACAGACATGTATTGCCACCTGTATAGGGCAAATGAGCCGAACGGCGGGCTGTCGCGCTAGCGAGGGAAGTAGCCGACCGTGTTCAGTAGGTTGCGAGTGCGATGGGGAGCGGCCAGAGGCCGATCAGCCCAGCACCACTGCGCAAGGAGGCGGAGCTACGCCGCCTACCACGCCACTGACAGGTGGTGGGTAATGACTGATCATGGCCGGCTGCTGGCTGCCACGCACAACCACGCCCGCGACAGGCGCGAGGACGACAGCTGTGAGGGAAGGGATGGCAGGCATGATCGGGTCTTCGGAGAAGAGAATGTTTCGGAATATAACGGCGAATCCAGAACCGGGCAATAGCTGTCTTTTGTATTGGCAGGTAAGGCCTCTTCGCGGCCCCACAGGCCCACCGCTACCCTTGAGAGCGGCGCTGTACCTGTGGGAGCGAAATGGCAGGTGAATCAGAACAGCCAGCGGTACAGCAGATACGCCACCACCACCGCCAGGACCGGCCGCAGAATGCGGTAGGCCTTGGGGTTGGCACGCTTGAACTGTTTCACGCGGGTGCTGATCTTGTTGCTGAAGCGCTTGCTCCAGGCATAGGCCTGGTTGATCCCACCCACGCGCTCGTCATCGGTGTTTTGCGGCGCGGTGGCGCGTCCGAGGAAGGCACTGACCTTGCGGTTGATACGGGTCATCAGTGGGTTGCTGAGCGGACGCTCGATGTCGCAGAACAGAATCACGCGTGTCACGTCGGTCTCGTTCTTCACCCAGTGCACGTAGGTCTCGTCGAACATCACGTCCTCACCGTCACGCCAGGCATAGGGCTGGCCATCGACGTAGATGCGGCAATTGTCCGAGTTCGGCGTGGACAGGCCCAGGTGATAACGCAGGGAACCGGCAAACGGGTCGCGGTGAGGGTTCAGGTGGCTGCCGCCGGGCAGCAAGGCGAACATGGCACCTTTGACGTTGGGAATGCGGCTGACCAGCTCGACGGTCTTGGGGCAGAGCATTTCGGCCGAAGGCAGCGGCTTGTCGTACCACTTCAGGTAGAAGCGCTTCCAGCCCTTCTTGAAGAACGAGCCAAAGCCTGCGTCGTTGTCCTTTTCCGCGGCGCGGATGTAGCCCTCATCGAACAGGCGCATGGCCTCTTCACGGATCTCTTGCCAGTTATCCTTGAGCACATCGAGCTCGGGGAAACGCTGGCGGTCCAGGTACGGCTTGGACGGTACACCGGAAAACAGATACATCAAGCTGTTATAGGGTGCGAACAGCGCCGAATGGTTGACGAACTGACGCAGTACAGGCAGGCGCGCCTTGCCGCGCAGGTGCACGAACAGCACGCTGCCAAAGAACACCAGCAGGACACCCGCCTTGGCGGCAAAGGAAAAGGTCATGCAACACTCCTTGGAGAAGAAACCAGGCCGTGACCTGCTCCATTTAAAATCATCCGGCCATCATAAACCCATCTGCCCCAGGTAAAAACATCCAGGGACGCAGTGCAGTTTTCAGGATTGTGCAACAAAGAGTGCGCCGTGGCATTGCGCCGGATCAGCGGTGTGGCAGAAAACCTGGGGCGCAGCGCAGCCCCAGGCATCACCCAGGCAGCGCTTTACTGCTGGTTTTCCTGCTCGGTGAACAGGTCGCTGAAGAGCATGCTCGACAGGTAACGCTCGCCCGAGTCCGGCAGAATCACCACCAGGGTCTTGCCCTGCATCTCCGGCTTCTCGGCCAGGCGCACCGCAGCGGCCATCGCCGCGCCACAGGAGATGCCACAGAGGATGCCCTCCTCCTGCATCAGGCGCAGGGCCATGGCCTTGGCCTCGTCGTCGGTGACGGTCTCGACCTGATCGACGATGGACAGGTCAAGGTTCTTCGGCACGAAACCGGCACCGATGCCCTGGATCTTGTGCGGGCTGGGCTTGAGCTCCTCGCCGGCCAGGGTCTGGCTGATCAAGGGCGAGGCCACTGGTTCTACGGCCACCGAAAGGATCGATTTGCCCTGAGTGTGCTTGATGTAACGCGAAACCCCGGTAATGGTGCCACCGGTGCCGACGCCCGCCACCAGCACGTCCACGGCGCCATCGGTGTCGTTCCAGATTTCGGGGCCGGTGGTCTTTTCGTGGATCGCCGGGTTGGCCGGGTTCTCGAACTGCCCAGGCAGGAAGTAGGTGGCCGGGTCGGAGGCGACGATTTCGTTGGCTTTCTCGATCGCGCCCTTCATGCCCTTGGCCGGGTCAGTGAGCACCAGATCGGCGCCCAACGCTTTGAGCACCTTGCGTCGCTCCAGGCTCATGGAGGCCGGCATGGTCAGCATCAGCTTGTAGCCGCGTGCGGCGGCGACGAAGGCAAGGCCAATACCGGTGTTGCCCGAAGTGGGCTCGACGATGGTCATGCCCGGCTTGAGCTTGCCGCTGCTCTCGGCGTCCCAGACCATGCTCGCGCCGATCCGGCACTTGACCGAATAGCCCGGGTTGCGCCCTTCGATCTTGGCCAGGATGGTCACACCACGTGGAGCGATGCGGTTGATCTGCACCAGCGGCGTGTTGCCGATGGAGTGGGCGTTGTCTGCGTAGATACGGCTCATGGCAGGAGTCCTTGAACTTTGTAGGAGCAGGGAAAGCTTCAAGGGTAAGCCTGCCCCGGGGGGCAGTAAAGCCCGTTCGAACTCCCCAGGGCTCACGGCGGTCAACCGCACAACCCGCCCCGGAGAGCCCTCGATGAAAGCTCGCTATCGTTGGCCGCTGATTGGCCTGGCCAGCCTGGTCGCGCTGTTGCTGGCCCTGCACCTGGCCCTGCCCTACCTGGTCCGCACCTACCTCAACGACCGCCTCGCGGACATGGGCGACTATCGCGGGCAGATCGCCGATGTGGACCTGGCCTGGTGGCGCGGGGCTTACCAGATCAACGACCTGAAGATCGTCAAGACCACCGGCAAGGTGCCAGTGCCGTTTCTCGATGCACCGTTGATCGATCTCTCGGTGAGCTGGCGCTCACTGTGGTACGACCATGCCGTGGTGGCTGAAGTCCTCTTCGTGCATCCCGAGCTCAATTTCGTCGACGGTGGCAACAAGCAGAACTCCCAGACGGGTCAGGGCACCGACTGGCGTCAACAGTTGGAAAAGCTACTGCCCATCACCCTCAATGAGGTGCGCATCGAAAACGGCATCCTGACCTTTCGCAACTTCAACTCGAAACCGCCGGTCGACCTCAAGGCCACCCAGCTGCAGGCCAACATCCGCAACCTGACCAACGTGCGCGACGAAAAAGGCCGCCGCGACGCTAACTTCGACGGCACGGCGCGCCTGCTGGGCGATGCCCGGGTGGAAAGCCGCGCCACCTTCGACCCCTTCAGCGATTTCGATGATTTCGAGTTTCGTCTACGTGCGACCGATATCCAATTGCGCCGACTCAATGACTTCGCCAGTGCCTATGGCAAGTTCGACTTCAATGCAGGCCATGGCGACCTGGTGATCGAGGCGCAGGCCGACAAGGGGCGCCTGCATGGCTATATCAAGCCGCTGTTGCGGGATGTGGATGTGTTCAATTGGCAGCAGGACGTGGAAGACAAGGACAAGGGGCTCTTCCGTTCGATCTGGGAAGCCCTGGTCGGCGCCAGCGAGACGGTACTCAAGAACCAGCCCAAGAACCAGTTCGCCACCCGTGTGGAGCTGCGCGGTAGCGTGCATCAGCGCAACATCAGCGCCTTCGAGGCGTTCCTGCAGATCCTGCGCAACGGCTTTATCCAGGCATTCAATGCACGTTACGAGCAACCACCGCCTGATTCCGACTGACCCAGAAGGTGACGCACCGTTCAGAGACTGAATGACCGGTCTACGTTTCCACCCAGCGGGCCTGGGTTTATAGTCGCGAACAAATGACAATCATGTGTTATCCCTTTCGCGGCTGTACCCGCGAAAAGGCCCTCGATGACACCCCGCAGAGGATCGGTTCATGAAGTTCGAAGGTACCCGCGACTACGTCGCCACAGACGACCTGAAGCTGGCGGTGAACGCAGCCATCACCCTGGAGCGCCCGCTGCTGGTCAAAGGTGAGCCGGGCACCGGCAAGACCATGCTCGCCGAACAGCTCGCCGCCTCCTTCGGCGCCCGCCTGATCACCTGGCACATCAAATCCACCACCAAAGCCCACCAGGGCCTCTACGAATACGACGCGGTCAGCCGCCTGCGCGACTCGCAGTTGGGCGTGGACAAGGTCCACGACGTGCGCAACTACCTGAAAAAGGGCAAGCTCTGGGAAGCCTTCGAGGCTGACGAGCGTGTGATCCTGCTGATCGACGAGATCGACAAGGCCGACATCGAGTTCCCCAACGACCTGCTGCAGGAACTCGACAAGATGGAGTTCTACGTCTACGAGATCGACGAGACCATCAAGGCCAAGCAGCGTCCGATCATCATCATCACCTCCAACAACGAGAAGGAACTGCCGGACGCCTTCCTGCGCCGCTGCTTCTTCCACTACATCGCCTTCCCCGACCGCGACACGCTGCAGCGCATCGTCGACGTGCACTTCCCCAACATCAAGCAGTCGCTGGTCAGTGAAGCGCTGGATGTGTTCTTCGATGTGCGCAAGGTGCCGGGCCTCAAGAAAAAGCCTTCCACCTCCGAACTGGTCGACTGGCTCAAGCTGCTGATGGCCGACAACATCGGCGAAGCCGTGCTGCGCGAACGCGATCCTACCAAGGCCATTCCGCCGCTGGCGGGTGCCCTGGTCAAGAACGAGCAGGACGTGCAATTGCTCGAGCGCCTGGCCTTCATGAGCCGGCGCGGCAACCGCTGACAGGAGCCGCCCCATGCTGCTCAACCTGTTCAATGAAATGCGCGCGGCCAAGGTGCCGGTGTCGGTGCGCGAACTGCTCGACCTGCTCAATGCCCTGCAGCAGCGGGTGGTGTTCGCCGACATGGACGAGTTCTACTACCTGGCCCGGGCTATCCTGGTAAAGGACGAGCGGCATTTCGACAAGTTCGATCGGGCCTTCAGCGCCTACTTCAAGGGCCTGGAGCACCTGGACCGTCACCTGGAGGCGCTGATCCCCGAAGATTGGTTGCGCAAGGAGTTCGAACGCTCGCTCAGCGACGAGGAACGTGCGCAGATCCAATCCCTGGGCGGGCTGGACAAGCTGATCGAGGAATTCAAGAAGCGCCTTGAAGAGCAGAAGGAACGCCACGCCGGCGGCAACAAATGGATCGGCACCGGCGGCACCAGCCCGTTCGGCTCCGGCGGCTACAACCCCGAAGGCATCCGCGTCGGCGAGGCCGGCAAGCGTCAGGGCAAGGCGGTCAAAGTCTGGGACCAACGCGAATACAAGAACCTCGACGACCAAGTCGAACTGGGCACGCGCAACATCAAGCTGGCCCTGCGTCGGCTGCGCAAGTTCGCCCGCGAAGGCGCTGCCGAGGAGCTGGACATCGACGGCACCATCGACCACACCGCACGGGATGCGGGGCTGCTGAACATCCAGATGCGCCCGGAGCGGCGCAACACGGTCAAGCTGTTGTTGCTGTTCGACATCGGCGGCTCCATGGACGCCCACATCAAGGTCTGCGAGGAACTGTTCTCGGCCTGTAAGACCGAGTTCAAGCACATGGAGTACTACTACTTCCACAACTTCGTCTACGAGTCGGTGTGGAAGAACAACCTGCGCCGTACCTCAGAGCGTTTCTCCACCTTCGACCTGCTGCACAAGTATGGCGATGACTACAAAGTGGTGTTCGTCGGCGATGCCGCCATGGCGCCCTACGAGATCACCCAGCCGGGCGGCAGCGTTGAGCACTGGAACGAAGAAGCCGGCTACGTGTGGATGCAGCGCTTCATGGAGAAGTTCAGGAAGATCATCTGGATCAATCCGTACCCCAAGCAGGCGTGGGACTACACCGCGTCCACGCACCTGGTGCGCGAGCTGATCGAAGACAAGATGTATCCGTTGACCTTGCAGGGGTTGGAAGACGGAATGCGGTACCTGTCCAAGTAGCGAGTGCCCGGGGGGCCGCTGTGCGGCCCTTTCGCGGCACAGCAGCCTTCAGAAACCTCAACGCCAACGCCGACCGTAAGCCTGCTGTTCCCGCCAGGCCTCATCCTGCACCACCGCCCTGAAGCGTACCACCGCCCCGGGCAGGCACTGCGCCAATTGCGTCAGCGCCAGTGGCGTCAACGCTCCAAGCCGCGGATACCCACCAATGGTCTGCCGGTCGTTGAGCAGCACGATCGGCTGCCCATCCGGCGGCACCTGCACTGCCCCCAGCGGGATGCCTTCGGAAATCATTGGCGCCCCCTGGTAAACCAACTGCGGCCCCAACAGGCGAATGCCCATGCGATCGCCGCGGCTGTCCAAGGTCCAGTCTCGGTTGAACGCCTCGAACAGGCTGGTGCCACTGAACGCGCCGATCTGCGCGCCCACCACCAAGTCCAGCGTTGGTGTGTGCGAATAGACCGGGCGCAGCGGATCCGGTACCTCGCGCAAGGCCGGCGAGCCCTCGGCGAACTGCAGCACCTGGCCTTTGCCGAGCGCCGAACCTTGGCCATCGACACCCCCCAACCCCTCGCGGGCCACCGTCGCACAACTGCCCAGCACCGCTTCTGCCTGAAAACCGCCAGGCGCAGCGAGGTAGGCCCGAGCACCGTGGCGCGGTTGACGCAGGCTCAAGCGCTGGCCCTTGGCGAGGCGGAAACTGCGCCACGGCTGCACGGGCTGGTCGTCCAGACGCGCGTCCAGATCGGCGCCTGTCAGGGCCAACGTACAGTCCTGGTCGGCCACTACGCTCAAACCGCCCAAGGTCACTTCGACCACCGGCGCATCCAGTGCATTGCCCAGTAACCAGTTGGCCCAATACATCGCCACCCAATCCAACACCCCGCCCTGGGTCACCCCCAGGTGGCGCACGCCGAAGCGCCCGGCATCCTGCAACTGGCACAGCGCGGTGCTGGCCTCGATCGTCAATCGATTCATGCCTGGGCCTCCAACGGGCTGTCGTCGCCGCCCAATGCCATGAATTGCTCGTGAGACACCGCCACGAAGCGCACCCGATCACCCGGCTGCAGCAGGCTGTAGCCCTCACGTGCGTGGTCGAACAAGCGCACCGGGGTGCGCCCAATCAGGTTCCAGCCGCCCGGCGAAACGGCCGGGTAGGCAGCGGTCTGGCGCTCGGCGATGCCTACGCTGCCCGCCGCCACGCGCTTGCGCGGGGTACTCAGGCGCGGGCTGGCCAGGCGTTCGTCCACCAGCCCCATGAAGCCGAACCCCGGCGCGAAGCCGAGGGCGAACACCGGATACTCCCGCTCGCTGTGCAGGCGGATCACCTCGGCTTCGCTCAAGCCGCTGCGGGCCGCCAGCACCGGCAGTTCTGGCCCGACGCTGGCGTGGTACCACACCGGAATCTCGTGCCGACGCCCAGCATTGCCCGCATCCGGCTGCAACCCCGCCAGTGCTTGACCGATCAGCGCCCGCGCCTGCCCTGGCGCCTGTTCGAACTGCACCATCAACGTGGTGTAGGACGGGACCAGGTCCACCAGACCCGAGCCGAAAGCCGTGCGCAAGCGCTGGCTGGCGGCCAGAATCCACGGCATGTTGGCCTCGTCGATGACGTCGAACAGGCGCACCATCAGGCTGTCGATGGCCACCACCTCGATACGTGGATTCATCGCTGCACCAAGGCATCGAGCGCCTGGCGGATCTGCCGCACGGCTGCCACGGAGCTGTCGTTGTCGCCGTGTACACAGAGGGTGCTGGCATCCAGACGCACGGCACTGCCGTCATCGGCGACCAACGCCTCGCCACGGGCCAGGCGCAGGGCCTGCTCGATCACCAAGGTCGGGTCGTGATGCACCGCGCCGGGCAAGCGCCGGGACACCAGGTGACCGCTGGCGGTATAGGCCCTGTCGGCGAAGGCCTCGAACCACAGCGGTACCCCGATCGCCTCGCCCAGGGCGCGCGCAGCGCTGTCGTCGGCGGTGGCCATGAGCATCACCGGCAAGCCCGGGTCATAGGCCGCCACGGCCTCGAGCACCGCGCGCAGTTTGAGCGGGTCGGCCATCATGTCGTTGTACAGCGCGCCGTGGGGCTTGACGTAGGCCACGCGGCTGCCCAGCACTTTGCAGATCCCATCCAGAGCGCCGATCTGGTAGTGCAGCAGGTCGCGGATCTCATCGCTGCTGCAGGCCATGGAGCGGCGCCCGAAACCGACCAGGTCCGGATAGGCCGGATGGGCGCCGATGGTCACCCCGTGCTTCAGTGCCAGGGCCACGGTGCGGCGCATGGTGCACGGGTCCCCTGCGTGGTAGCCACAGGCGATATTGGCGCAATCGATGTAAGGCATCACCTCGGCGTCCAGGCCCATGCGCCAATTGCCGAAACTCTCGCCTATGTCGCAATTGAGTAGCAGGCGTTTCATCGGTCGAGCTCTCTTGTCGTTGTTCATGTGTCCACCTTACCGTGCCTGGAGTTCTTTGCCGCGTGTTTCAGGCAGGCTCAGGGCCGCAAGGATCACCACGCCATAGGACACTGCGGCAAAGGCAAAGGGGCCGCTGGACGGCGGGGGGGATACCTGCGGCATGCCGGTTGGGTTCATGATTGCCTCGGCTTGTTGGTATTGTTCTACGGGCGACGTCTTGCGTCGCGGCCTGGGCATCATTGTCCAGAGGCTGCGCGCCAGGCGTCCAACGATAAAAACCGTCGGTCTGGAACAAGAAAAACTGATCATGAACCTTCGCTTCCTCGAAACCTTCGTCTGGGTCGCCAGGCTCAAGAGCTTTCGTCTCACCGCAGAGAAGCTCTTCACCACCCAGGCCTCGGTGTCCAGCCGCATCGCCGCTCTGGAGGCAGACCTGGGCGTGAAGCTGTTGCTGCGCGATTCGCGCGGGGTCAGCCTGACACCGGAGGGCAGCAAGGTGCTTGAATATGCCGAGCGCATGCTCGATACCGCCAAGGCCATGAAACAGTCGCTGGACAGCGACCGGACCAAGGTCGGGCGGATCCGCATCGGGGTGATGGACACGGTGATCCACACCTGGATGAGCGCCTTGGTGGCCGAACTCACCGAACGCTACCCGCAGGTGGAGATCGAGCTGGTGGCCGACACCGCACTGAACCTGCGCGAGCAGCTGCAAAAGGGCTTTCTCGATGTGATCCTTCAGACCGATCTGCTGCGCCAGGAGTCGATCCGCAGCCTGGACCTGGCACGCTACCCCATGGGCTGGATCGTCGCCGCAGGCTCGGCCCAGCAGCGTGACTACGCCTCGCTCGCCGAGCTTGCCCACGAGCGCATCGTCACCTTCTCGAAAAATTCGCGCCCCCATCAGGAAGTCCTGAGCCTGCTGCAGGCCGCCGGCGCCGAGACACCTCGTCTGAACTGCCTGAATTCGGTGGCAGCCATCACCCGCCTGCTGCGCGATGGCTTTGGCATCGGCGCCCTGCCCCCGGCGCTGGTCGATGCCGAACTTGCCCGGGGCGAGCTGGTGCTGCTCGGTGGGTTGCAGCCGCCGCCGAGCCTCGAACTGGTGGTGGCCTGGCAGACCGGTGTGGCGTTGGTGGAAGAAGTGGTGAGCCTGTGCCGGCAGGTGCTGGAACGCTATGCGCAGGATGCAGGGGAGCAGCGGATCGTGCTGGTCTGAGCCGACTGCAGTGATTTCTTCGCGGGTAAACTCCACAAGGACCGCGTAAGTCTTAAGAGCGACGCGAGCCCGGTGGGAGCCTGCGGGCCGCAAAGCGGCCCTAATGGATCCTAGCGCCAGCTCTCTCTGACCGCCTTGCGCCGCCCGCCAAGCACCACCCAACCCAGCCCGACCAGCAGGCTCTCGACCACCAGCGCCAGCACGAACCCAGCGCCCAGGCCCCAGCCAATGGCCTCGGGCACCAGCAGGATCTGGTAGCTGTAGCCGTTGAGGGTTTCTTCCCGCAGTTGCGGATCGGCCTGCACCAGCACATGCCAGGTTCGGCTCAGCCATGGGCCTTGCAGCGCTTGCCACTCATTCTCCAGCAACTGGTTGCGGATCAGCAGGCTTTCGATGCTGTTGGCATCGCTGTTGAATACCGGATCATCGCTGGTGCGGTAATGGCGGATGAGGGCTTGCAAGTCACCTTTGAAGAAGCGCTGGGCGGTCTCCTCGAAACCCGAGAGCGCCTCGCGCGACTCGAACAGGTGCGCCTCGACCCGCTGGCTGTAGTCCTTGATCAGCCCCGGAACCTGGAGACCGACCAGCAAGCCGACGGTGAACAACAGCAACCGCAGGTAACCTCTGAACATGCAATGGCTTCCCTAGCTCTGCCCGTGAGCAATGCACTCGCCATGCCGCCACAGGGCCCATTGACCCGGCTCGTAGCGGTGCCAGGTCTCGTTTTCGGTCAGGGCCTCGGTGGCGATCACCGTGACCACATCGTTGGGGGTGGTTTCAGCCTGGAAGTCGACGTTCAGGTCGAAGTCCTTAAGCCGCGCCGGCCCGAACGGCGCACGCCGAGTGATGTGCACAAGCTTGGTCGAACAGAAGCAGAACAACCAGTCACCGTCGCTCAGCAGGCAGTTGAACACCCCCAGGCCGCGGTAGCCGGCACAGGCTTCGACCAGCACTGGCAGCAGCTGTTCGATTTCGACCGGTTCCGGGAAGGCCTCACGCACGCGGTTGAGCAAATCGCAAAAAGCCGCCTCGCTGTCGGTGTCGCCCACGGGGCGGTAGAACGTGGTCCGGCCACGGAAATCGCCCAACTGACCGTTGTGTGCAAAGCACCAGTTGCGCCCCCACAGCTCACGTACGAACGGGTGGGTGTTGGACAGGCACACCTTGCCGACGTTGGCCTGGCGAATGTGGCCGATGACCACTTCGCTCTTGATGGGATAGCGCTGCACCAGGTTGGCCACTTCCGACTCGCTGCTCGCGGCCGGGTCCTGGAACACCCGCAGGCCACGCCCTTCGTAGAAACCGATGCCCCAACCGTCGCGGTGCGGGCCGGTACGCCCACCGCGTTGCATCAGGCCGGTGAAACTGAAGACGATGTCGGTGGGGACGTTGGCACTCATGCCTAGCAGTTCGCACATGCTCGATGCCTCTGCCTACAAACGTGGCTCGACCCGGCCACGGCCAGTGCCAGCAGGCGCTGCCGGCAGCGGGTCGTCGCGGTAGCGGTCGCGACGGTCGGCGGCGACCGGCGCATCGACCATCACCTGCTCATCCTCGGCGGCCTGGCGCTTGGCGGCGGCATCGGCGTTGGCCCGACGCTCGCGGGCGCGTTTTTCCAGCGGCCAGCGCACCACCACGAACAAACCGTACAGGACGAAGGCGATCAAACCATACATGGCCAGGTCCGAGACGGCGCGCCAGGCGTTGTTGCCGACCTTGAAGGCCACGTCCAGGGCCGTGATGGCGATGGCCGGCGCGAAGCTTTCCTTGACCGGATCAACGATGGTGGGCGTCAGCAGCAGCACCGCCAGGATCACCCGCAGCGGTTCGCGCAGCCAGCGCCACATCCAGCCAGTGAGCTTGAAACCCACCCACAGGCAGCCCAGGGCGGCAAGGGCGTACAGGCCCCAGGCGAGCGTATAGTCGTTCTCGGTCATGGTGTTCGTGCAAGCCAGGTAAAGAGACGCCTATGATAAACACTTTTGGACCGTGACGCCCTCTTCACGGGCAATCCCGTACGGGCCGCCCCTTGCCATGAGACTGCCAATGCCCAACACGCCCCAGCCGCCCATTGCCCACGCCGACAACGCACCCGATCCGTACGCCTGGCTGCAGCAGCGCGACACCCCCCAGGTGTTGGACTACCTGAACGCGGAAAATGCCTACCAGCAGGCCTGCCTGGCCGACCAGGTTCCGCTGCGCGAGCAGTTGTTCGAGGAAATCAAAGGCCGCATCCTGGAAACCGACCTGTCGCTGCCCTCCCCCTGGGGCCCGTATCTGTATTACACCCGCACCACCGCAGGCGACGAATACCCGCGCCATTACCGTTGCCCGCGCCCGGCGGACGACAGCAATACCGTCGATGAAAGCCACGAAGAACTGCTGCTCGACCCCAACGTGCTGGCCGCTGGCGGCTTCCTGGCCCTGGGCACCTTCAACGTCAGCCCCGATCACCGTCTGCTGGCCTACAGCCTCGATACCAGCGGCGATGAAATCTACACCCTGTACGTCAAGGACTTGACCAGCGGCGCGGTCACCCCCCTGCCCTTCGAGGACTGCGACGGCAGCATGACCTGGGCCAACGACAGCCGTACGCTGTTCTTCGCCGAGCTGGACGACACCCACCGCCCTTGGCGCCTGCGCCGCCACACCCTCGGCGAAGCTACCGCCCAGAGTGTGTTCGAGGAAGCCGACGGGCGGTTCTTCCTGCATTGCTACCGCACCAGCTCCGAGCGCCAGCTGGTGCTGCTGCTCAACAGCAAGACCACCAGCGAAGCCTGGGTGCTGGACGCCGCAACTCCGCAAGCGGCGTTCACCTCCCTGGCGCCAAGGGTCGAGGACCACGAGTACTACCCCGACCACGGCCAACTCGACGGCCAGTGGCGCTGGTTCATCCGCAGCAACCAGGACGGTATCAACTTCGCCCTGTTCCAGGCGCCGGCCGAGCAGGTGCCGACCCGCGAGCAATGGCAAGTGCTGGTCCCGCACCGTGACGATGTGATGCTCGAAGGCCTGAGCCTGAACGCCAGCGCCTTGACCTTGAGCCTGCGCGAAGGCGGCCTGCCGATCATCGAAGTACGTCCACGCGATCTACCGCCCTACCGCGTCGAACTGCCAGATGCCGCCTACAGCCTGTACGTCCAGGACAGTCTCGAATTCATCAGCTCGCGCGTGCGCCTACGCTACGAAGCACTCAACCGACCGGCCCAAGTACGCCAGCTGGACCTGGCCAGCGGCGCCCAGGCCGTGCTCAAGCAGACCCCAGTGCTGGGAGAGTTCGACGCTGACGACTACGTCAGCCAGCGCCTGTGGGCGGTGGCCAAGGACGGCACCCGGGTGCCGATCAGCCTGGTGCGCCGCCGGGAGGATCTGGACAAGTGCGTGCCGCTCTATCTCTATGGCTATGGTGCGTACGGCGAAAGCCTCGACCCTTGGTTCTCCCACGCCCGCCTGAGCCTGCTGCAACGGGGCGTGGCCTTCGCCATCGCCCATGTGCGCGGCGGCGGTGAGCTGGGTGAGGCCTGGTACCGGGCCGGCAAGCAGGAGCACAAGCAGAACAGCTTCGATGACTTCATCGCCTGTGCCGAACACCTCATCGCAGAGGGCGTGACCGACCGCGAACACCTGGCCATCAGTGGCGGCAGCGCTGGCGGCTTGCTGATGGGCGCGGTGCTCAACCAGCGTCCAGAGCTGTTCCGTTGCGCCATCGCCGAGGTGCCGTTCGTCGACGTGCTCAACACCATGCTCGACCCGGATCTGCCGCTGACCGTCACCGAGTACGACGAATGGGGCAACCCGCAGGAGCCGGAGGTGTACCAGCGGATCAAGGCCTACGCCCCCTACGAAAACCTCAAGCCCCAGGCCTACCCGGCCATGCTGGTGGTCGCCGGCTACAACGACAGCCGCGTGCAGTACTGGGAGGCGGCCAAGTGGGTGGCCCGCCTGCGCACCTGCAAGACCGACGACAACCTGCTGCTGCTCAAGACCGAGATGGGTGCAGGGCACGGCGGCATGAGCGGCCGTTACCAGGGGCTGCGCGATGTGGCGCTGGAGTATGCGTTCGTGTTCAACGAGCTGGGGGTGGTGTAACCACGAAGCCCCCTGGATCCACTCGGGGGCGCGCAGCGGCCCTAGTCTTCTTGCGCCTTGGCCGGCGCCTTGGGCGTATCTGGCTGCAGCCCCGGCAAGGGTTGGTCCTTGCGCGGGCCGGGCAGCGGCATCGGCGGCAGCAGCGGCGCGCCTGGCTGGCTGTCGCCGGCTTTGGGTGGCGTGCTCGGGGTGATCTGGGGATAAGGGGTCGGCGTCGGCGTCCCCGGCGCGCCAGGCACCGACGTGGTGATCCGCGGTTGCTGGCCCGCAGCCTCAGCCAAGGGCGCGACAGCAAGGATCAGTGCGGCGAGGATCGCAGGGAACATCAGCAACCTCCTGTCTAAAACCTACCTACAGGCTATGCCCAATCCAGCGTTTTCGCCTGTCCGAGGACAACACAGGCGCGCTAGACTCAACGGTATAACCGTCATCCGCTTGATTACAAGAAAGGTAATACCCATGAGCTCGGCCTCCACCTCCGCCGCCACTGCCCGCCTCGACCGCATCCTCGCCGACGCCAAGCGCGACAAGGAAATGGGCTACCGCGACAAGGCCCTGAAGATGTACCCGCATGTCTGTGGCCGCTGCGCCCGTGAGTTCTCCGGCAAGCGCCTGAGCGAGCTCACCGTCCATCACCGCGACCACAACCACGACAACAACCCCCAGGATGGCTCCAACTGGGAGCTGTTGTGCCTGTACTGCCACGACAACGAACACTCACGCTACACCGACCAGCAATACTTCAGCGAAGGCTCCACCAGCACCCCGAGCGTTGCCAAGGCGACCCACAATCCGTTCGCCGGCCTTGCGAGCCTGCTCAAGAAAGACTGATCGTCGAATCGCCCCCGTTGCCGCCGGTGAGCCCGTATAATCGCGCTTTTTTTGCGAAGGGCCCCGGCACGTGGCAAACAAACGGTACAGCTGCATCGGCCTGTTCAATCCCAAGTCAGCGGAGAACGTAGGTTCGGTGATGCGCGCAGCGGGTTGCTACGGCGTCAATTCGGTGTTCTACACCGGCAAGCGCTATGAGCGCGCCCGCGACTTCGTCACCGACACCAAGCGCGTGCACTACGATATCCCACTGATCGGCATCGACGACCTGCAACGCATCATCCCCCTGGGCTGCACGCCAGTGGCCGTGGAACTGGTCGAAGGCGCCCGCCCCCTGCCCGACTACACCCATCCCGACCGCGCCCTCTATATCTTCGGCCCCGAAGACGGCAGCCTCAGTGACGAGGTGCGGGCGTGGTGCGAAGAGACCATCTACATCCCCACCCAGGGCTGCATGAACCTGGCAGCCACGGTGAATGTGGTGCTGTATGACCGCCTGGCCAAGGGGCTCAATACCCGCTCCGGGCCCAAGTTCAAATGAACGCCGCCCTTGCAGGGGCAGTGTCTGCTCGCAGTTAATCCCTTGCCAACAGGTTCCGCCTGGCAATCGGACTGAACGGCCAGCAGCCGTAGCGGGTCAGTTGCATACACCCCACACGGAGACCAAGCCATGCGTGATACCCCTTTGCTTGTGCATACCCGCAATGTCCACGGCTGGGAGCGCGCCAGCTCCCTGGCGGGCGGCGCGCTGATGATCGGCAAGGGCCTGCGCCACGGTGGCGCGCTCGGGCTGCTGCAGATCGCGGTGGGCGGCATGGCCCTGGCCCGCGGGATCAGCGGGCACTGTTCGACCAAGGCGTGGTGGCAACGTCACAGGGCGGAATATCTGCGCCTGCGCGACGATATCGAACGCAGCGCGGAGCAGTTGAGGGCGCTCAAGGCCAAAGGCTGAGCTGCCAGGGCCGACGCATTCGCGGGTGAACCCGCGCCCACAGGTTTTCCGCTGCTCTGGCTGTCGTCGCTGGACCTGTAGCGGGTTTACCCGCGAAAAAGTCAGCGTAGGACCTTGCTGTCCAGCACGTCGGAGCGCCGCCCCAGCACGCTCTCGCTGAGCTGGATGAACTCTGCGGTGTTGACGCTGGACAGGCGCATCAACGCGCGGGTGACATCATCCAGCGAGCGTTTGTTCTGGGTGTGCAGGCGGATCTCACGGTCCAGGGCCTGGAGCAGCAGTACACCTCGGGCGACCTGGGCAGTGTCGGCCTTTTCCCCCTGCAGACGCGTGACCTTGGCTGCCTGCTTGTGCAGACGCGCCTGCCAGGCCTCATAACGGTCGTCGCTGATACCCCCTGCCCGGCGCAGCAGCTCGGTCGAGTAGTAGTCCGCCAGGCTTTCGCCGAGCCAGTCGCTGCCCTCGCGGTCGTTGATCTGGGCGAACACCTGAACCAACTCCCGCAGCAAAGGGCTGGCGCCACTCTCACCAATCAAGGGCCGGTTGCTGTGCAGATAGATGGAGTTGCGCCCGCCCAGCGCCCCCCGCCACATCTCATCCCGCGCGCCTACCAACAGCAGCTTGGGCGGATTGCGCGGGAACACGGCCTGCACCTGCGGCCAGACGAAGGTCAATAACGTCAGTGTGTCCATCCGGCGCAAGCCCTGGCCTTGCGGCGCGGCCACGGTGACCTCCGTCTCGCCCAGCCGCGCCCGGCGACTGCCGAGGTTGCCGGCGAGCATCCAACCGGTGGGGCGGTCGAACAGGCGCGAGACATCGTCGATGCGAAACTTCTGCTTGCCGATACGCGGCCAGGCGGTCTCTATGCTCTTCCAGCCGGCTGGCAATTCGAACGCCAGGCGGGCCACCAACTCGGTACCGTCCTGCTGGTCCAGGCGCGCGGGCGGCACCAGCTGATCTCCGCGAAACACCGCCCAATGCGGCGTGATGCGGCTTTCATAGGCGCCGCCCCGGGGTTTCTGGTCGAGCTGCACGCGATAACTGAGCTGGGTCTTGCCCGACGCCGGGCGCCAGATCCCCCGTTCGCCCTGCACCTGCCACTGGCCGTCGGCATGAAAATCGCTGTAGGCGCCGTGCCTGCCCAAGTCGAAGTCCAGGCTGCGCACCACACTGCCATCGGCCAGGGTCAGGTGCACCTCGGCCTGCCCGCTCGCGGGCAGCAGACGCACCTGGTAATCCAGGTCGACCTTCTTGGCCCAGGCCGGCGTGCAGGCCACAAGGCCCAGAACCCACAACAGATGGCAACGCATGCAGAAACTCCTTGTTCCCTGAAGCGAAAGATAAAAAGCGCGGCGTGATCAACCGGCGCGGAAGATGAGGTGGTCTTCCCAGTCGTCCTCATCGACGTCATGCTCACTGAGCATGCGCCCGGACTGGGAAATACGCTGCTCATGCACCTGTTTGCGATCCCCGCAGACCAGGTGATGCCAGTCGGGCAAGTCCTTGCCTTCGCTGACCAGGCGATAGCCGCAGGTCGTGGGCAGCCACTTGAACTGGTCGGCTTTGCCCGGTGTGAGCTGAATGCAGTCGGGCACCTGGGCGAAGCGGTTCGGGTAGTCGCTGCATTGGCAGGTGGTCAGGTCCAGCAGTTTGCAGGCGATGCGTGTGTAGTAGACGCTGTTGTCGTCCTCATCCTCAAGCTTCTGCAAGCAGCACAGCCCGCAGCCGTCGCACAGCGACTCCCACTCTTGCGGATCGAGTTGCTCAAGGGTCTTGCGCCGCCAGAAAGGCGCGGTATCGGCGATCATCACACATGTTCCTGCATTGAACTTGAATCCGCGGCGCGCGGCGGCGCCAGTCTAGAGCCTGTCCCGGGGCAAAGCCAGACCGCTTGTCAGTGCCGATCAGACGCAGTAGCGTGCGCGCTTTCCCGTCCATCTGCAGGAGCACGCATGAGCGCCAACCCACGCATCGCCGACTACGCCATCAACGAGCAGTTCATCAACCGCTGGTCGCCAAGGGCGTTCACTGCAGAGCCGATCAGCGAACAGACGCTGTTGAGCTTCCTGGAGGCCGCGCGCTGGGCGCCTTCGGCCTACAACTCACAGCCCTGGCGCTTCCTGTATGCCCGCCGGGACACGCCACACTGGGCGCGCTACCTGGAAATCCTCAACGAGTTCAACCGCAGCTGGGCGCAACAGGCCTCGGCGCTGGTGCTGGTGATGTCCAAGACCACCTTCGCCGCCCCCGGTGCCAGCGAGGAAAAGCCGGCCCTGTGGCACACCTTCGACACCGGTTCCGCCTGGGGCCACCTGGCGCTGCAAGCCAGCATCAGCGGCTGGCACACCCATGGTATGGCCGGTTTCGACCAGGAACTGGCCCGCGAAGCGCTGAAAATTCCCGAGGGCTATGCCCTGCACGCAATGATTGCGATCGGCAAGCTCGGCGACAAGGCCAGCCTGGCCGAAGCCCTACAGGCACGTGAAGAGCCAAGCCCACGTCGGCCGCTGAGCGAGCTGGCGGCCGAGGGTGACTTCAGCCTCTGATCACCACCCGACGGAAAACGGCATCTGTAGGAGCAGCTTTTCGCGGCGTAAGGCCGCTCCTACAGGTCGTGCGTCGGTCGGTTCAATACCCGCGCGCGAAGTCCACTTCCCCGCGCAATCCCTGCCCTGCCTCATACGCCTTCATGTTCTCGACGAACAACCGCACCATCGCCATAGGCGAGGTGGGCGCCGAGCTGTGCCCGGTCAACAGCAACCCCCAGGCCGTCCAGAACGGATGCCGCTGGGGCAACGGTTCCTGTCGGCAGACATCGATCACCGCACCGGCCAGATGGCCTTGCTTCAAGGCCTCGACCAGATCGGCGTCGACCACCGCCACACCGCGCCCGGCATTGATGAACAGCGCGCTGGGCTTGAAGCACTTGAACAACGCAGCGTCGTACAGATCATGGGTCTGAGGGGTATCCGGCAGCAGGTTGAGCACGTAGTCGGCCTGCGCCACCATGCGCGGCAACGCCTCGAGCCCCGCCACTTCGACGAACGGCGCCTGCTCGCGCGCGCTGCTGGCAACGCCATACAAGGTCACGCCGAACGGCACGAGAAACTCGGCCACCCGCTGGCCGATATCGCCCGTACCGACCACCAGCACCCGACGCCCTTCCAAGGAGCGCCCTGGGCGATCGTCCCAACGGCGCTCGACCTGGCTGACCAGGCGCGCCAGCACGTCGCGTTCGTGAATCAGCATGTAGGTGAGCATGTATTCGGCCATTACCTGGCCGAAGATACCGACCGCACGGGCCAGGCGATAATCGCGCGACAGCCCCTTGGCCAGCAGCGGCGTGATACCGGCCCAGGTGGATTGTATCCAGCGAGGCGCGTGGCCTTGACGCAACAGACTGGCCAACAGGTCGGGCTGGCCCAGCCATACCGGGCAGTCAGGCGCCAGACGCGATAGTTCGGCGGAGTCGCCGCTGGTCACGATATCCAGCTCTGGCGCCGCCTCGCCCAGCAGGCGGGCATAGTTGGCATGATCCTGTTCAGCGATCAGAACGCGCATGTAGAAAACAACCTTGGCAAAGACAAAGGCGGCCCGGTAGACGGGCCGCTTGGCGAACGATGGGGACCGGGCCGGGATCAGGCCGGGTCGTTGCGGCGCAGCAGCTCTTCAGGCAGGTGCTCGATGTAGTCATCCTCGGGCGGCGGCATCTGCAAGTGGTAACCCTGATTGTCGAGGTTCTCCAGGACCTTGGCGATGTCCTCACGGGCCAGCTTGCGCTCGGGGGTCAACACCAGGTCGAAGGCATGCACCGGGGTGCCGAAGAAGGGCATCAGGCCCTCGGGCACACGCTCCAGGCCCTCGGCCTTGAGCACGTAGAGGTACATTTCGTTCTTGCGGGGGCTCTTGTAGATCGAGCAAATACGTTTCATCAGGATTCTCCGGCACCTGCCAGGCTGTCCAGCAGGGCCTGGCCCATGCGCTCGCGACGCCAGCCGCGCAGCGAATCGGGCAGTTGATAGGGGCCATTGGGGAAGCCGCTCTTGAGCAAGGCTTCGAGGGTTTTCTTGCGTAGCATCAGTTCCGGGGCGATACCCAGACGCTCACCTTCGGCCTGGCCGACCGCGCGCAGGCGTTTGAGGATGCCGGAGGCCTCGATCGGCAGCGGCTCGGGCAGGGCTTGGGGCCATTGGTCGGCCGGCAGGCTTGCGGCGCGCTTGATCAGGCCCAGCAGGAACTCACCGTCCTGGCGGATGGTGCGCGGGTGCATGTCGTCGATCCGGGCCAGGGCCGACAAGTTGTCCGGCTGGCTCTTGGCCATCGGCCACAGCGAGTGCTCGCGCAGCACGCGGTTGCGCGGCACGTCGCGGCTGCGGGCCTCACGCTCGCGCCAGGCGCACAGCTCGCGCAGCACCGCCAGTTGCTGCGGCGCCAGCTTCCAGGCGAGCTTCACGTCGCGGTAGAGCGCCTGCGGCTCGACTTCGCGGCGCAGTTGGGCAACCAGCTCGGCGCCGTCTTCCAACACCCAGGCGTACTTGTCGTCCGACAGGCGCGGGCGCAAGGCACTGAACAGCTCGGCCAGGTGCACGGCATCCTCGGCGGCATAGCTGACCTGGGTTTCAGACAGTGGCCGCTGCAGCCAGTCCGAACGGGTTTCTCCCTTGGGCAGCTCAATGCCCAGCACTTCTTGCACCAGGCGCGAATAGCCCATGGAGAAGCCGATATTCAAGTAGCCGGCGGCCAACTGGGTGTCGAACAGCGGTTGCGGCAGCTTGCCAGTCAGGCGCAGGAGCACTTCCAAATCTTCGCTGCAGGCATGCAGCACCTTGACCACGCCGCTGTCTTCGAGCAGATCGGCCAACGGCTGCCAATCGCGAATCAACAAGGGGTCGATCAGAAAAGCCCGGTTGCCTTCTCCGACCTGGATCAGGCCGGCCTTGGGATAGAACGTGTCGACCCGCATGAACTCGGTATCGAGGGCCACGAAGGGCAGCTCGCGCCAGCCCCGGCAGTGTTCGGCCAGGGTCTGGTCATCTCGGATCCAGTGTATTTCGATGCCCACAAGGCTCTCCCACAAATAATGGCGCGCAGTATATACGGCGCGGGCATTAGGGGTGAAACCTGCGCCATCCTTGGTTTGATCAACGGTCGGCTGTCATCCAGGGCCGGCAGCTGGCGAACAGATCCATCGATTGCTGATAGACCTCGGTGCGCACCTGCAACAGGCCAAGCATCGAATGGAACAGGTTGTCCTGGCTCAGCGGCGCGTCGCGCAGGCGGCCCAGGCAGTCGGTGTCGAGGGAGAAATCCTGCCGATAGCTGTCGGAGAACCACACCAGCAGCGGCACATGGCGCTGCTGCTCGGGCGCCAGCATGTAGGGTGTGCCGTGCAGGTACAGGTTGTATTCGCCCAGCGACTCGCCATGGTCGGACAGATAGATCATCGCGGTGTCGACCTTGTCCTGGCGGCTGCGCAAAAGATCGATCAGCGAGCCCAGCACCTGATCCGTGTAGGCCAGGGTGTTGTCATAGCTGTTGACGATGGCCTGCTGGTCGCACTGGTTCAGGGCGTTGCTCTCGCACACCGGGGTAAAGCGCTTGGCGCTGGTCGGGTAGCGCTTGTAGTAATCCGGACCATGGCTGCCCATCTGGTGCAGCACCAGCACGGTGTCCTGGCTCAGGTTGTCGATCAGCTCACCCAGACCCTGTAGAAGGATCTCGTCATGGCACTCGCCATCGGCGCACAGCGTGGGATCCTTGAGATTGCTGACATCGACGAACTGCACCCGGTCGCAGGTGCCCTTGCACCCGGACTGGTTGTCGCGCCACTGCACGCTCAGGCCTGCGCGCTGCAGGATGTCCAACAGCCCTTCGCGGTTCTTGGCCACCCGAGCGTCGTAGTCCTTGCGTGGCATGCCAGAGAACATGCACGGCACCGACACGGCGGTTTCGGTGCCGCACGAATGCACATCACTGAAGGCCAGCAGACCCTGTTCTTGGCTCAGGCGTGGCGTGGTATCGCGTCCATAACCCAGCACACCGAAGTTCTCGGCTCGGGCGCTCTCCCCCACCACCAGCACGGTCAGCGACTTGCGTTCGTGGTGCTGCCAGGCGGCAGTGTCGCGCTTGGCGTCTTCACCGTAGGACTGGAACGGCCGCGCGGCACTGCCCAGGCGTTCGCTGACATAGCCGAAGGAAGCGCCGACGATATTGCTCGGGGTGAGCATCAGGCGGATCTCGTGGTGGTTGCGAAACAGCGACGACAAGCCCTGGTAGTTGACCAGCGCCACCGAGCCCAGGGCCGCCACGCAGGCACCACTGACCACCAGCTTGCCCAACAGCTCGCGATGCCAGGGCCGGTAGGCGATCTTTGTTTTCCACAGCAGCACCGACGGCAGGACGCCGAGCAAGCCGATGTAAAGTGCGAATTTGATCGAGAGCAGGTCGCGCACTTCGGCGACATTGGTCTCGGCCATATTGCGGAACATGCCCGTGTCGATCAGTACGCCGTACTGGTTCATGAAATAGGCAACGCCCGCGCCACTCATGAACAACACGATCAACAGCGGTTTGAGCACGTACTTGAACGCCACCAGCGTCAACAGCAGGTTGAACGCGAACAGCATCAGCACAGCGAAGGCCAGCAGCAGCCACACCCCGACCATGCCGGGGGGCACGACGGATTCCAAGTGTGCCCAGAGCGCGGTATTGAACCCGATCAACAGGTAAAGACTGGCTAGCAACGTGACCCATTCGGCCCGCAGTGTTTTGATGTTCAAGGTGATGTTCGCAGTCAAAAATTAAGATCGGCCCACGCACCTGGCGGGGCACCGGGGAAGTTGGCCGAACTCTAGAAAGCGCACCATCAATATTTTGTGAAAAAGACGCCAACAAAGGGTTGGTTGATATCTTTTTAATATTAAATGAATTTCATTTTTACTTGGCGGCCAGGTGGAGCTTGGCGTAAGGCTCACGCTCGATATCCTGGACCTCCACGCACAGCTGGATATCCAGCCCTTCTCGGGTGGCAATCACATCGCGCAGCACCTCCAGCAGGCTCGCGGACAACTGCTTCTTCACCTCTGCCGACCGCCCGCTGAGAATCGCCAGACGTACATGGGCAAACGCCCGCTCGACCGGTGCGGTGCCCACCCGGTACTGGGCGAAGGCCTGGGCACGGCTCTTGATATCCAGCTCGTCGGCAAACTGACCGCTGCCCACCAGGGTGTGGTTCAGGCGCATCAGCAGCAGATCGACGTTCAGGTCGGCCAGGTTGTCGCTGTATTCCAGGTTCAGATGAGGCATGGCGCGGGTTCCAGGTCATGGCAGGTGGGCCACAGCCTACTCCAGTCCCGCAACCGGGCAAAGGCGACTATCCTCAAGGTTCAGGACTTTTTGCCAACCCCTGACCCGAGGTGAAGAAATGCCAGTCCCGCATGATCTGCTCGCTGACCTGCACATTTCCGCTGACGATTTCCAGGCGCTGATCGACAAGGACCAGACGCTCCATCAACTGCACAAGGAGTACAACGCCAAGGACAAGGAAGTGGTGGCCGCCGAAGGCAACGGTACCGCAGACGAAGCGGTCAACCGCCTGCGCAAGGAGCGGCTGCTGATCAAGGACAAGATCGAACGGATCGTTCATCCCGCCAGATGACCTCCCCTTTAAAATCATTCGCGGGTAAACCCGCCCCCACAGGTTCAGCGCAAGCCAGTGGGGGCGGGTTCACCCGCGAAAGTGCCCAGGCAGTTGACCCAAGCGGTTACCGTCAGACCCCGGCCGATGCCTTGAGCCCGGTATCCAGATCCTCGATCAAGTCGCGGTAATCCTCGATACCCACCGACAGGCGCAACAGGTTTTCGCTGATGCCCATCTGCCCCTTCTGCTCGGGGCTCAGGGAGTTGTGCGACATGGTCCAGGAGTGGTTGATCATGCTCTCCACCCCACCCAGCGAATCGGCCAGGACAAAGATCGACAGTGCCTCCACCAGGCGGTTGACTGCGGCCCGGTCGCCCTTGATCTTCATCGCCACCACCGCGCCGCCGCCACGCATCTGGCGCTTGCACAGCTCATGCTGCGGATGGCTTTCGAGCTCCGGGTAGTACACCTGCTCGACCTGCGGATGCCCTTCCAGGAACTGGGCCACGCGCAGGGCATTGGCACACTGGCGCTCCATGCGCACGTCGAGGGTCTTGAGCCCGCGCAAGGCCAGGTAGCAGTCGAACGGCCCCTGGATCGCCCCCACGGCCATACTGATCCGGCGCAGGCGCTTGAGCAGCTCGTCGTTGGCCGCCACCACCACGCCGCCGATCAGGTCGGAGTGGCCGCCGATGTACTTGCTCGCCGAATGCATCACCAGATCGACACCCAAAGTGATCGGCCGCTGGTTCCAGGGCGAGCAGAAGGTGTTGTCGATGCAGGTGAGGATGCCGCGTTCACGGGCCAGCGCGCATACCGCCTGGATGTCCACCAGGTGCAGCAACGGGTTGGTCGGCGATTCGATCCAGATCAGCTGGGTCTCGGGGCGGATGGCAGCGGCCACGGCCTCCAGGTCGTTCAGGTCGACGTAGGTGGTGGTCAGGCCCGAGGTGCGACTACGGTAGTCCTCCAACAGGCGGAAGGTGCCGCCGTACACGCCGTTCATCACCACCACATGGGCGTCCTTGGACAGCAGCTCCAGCACGGTGGCCGTGGCGCCGACACCCGAAGCGGTGGCGACCGCGCCCACACCCTCTTCCAGAGCTGCGACGCAGGTTTCGTAGGCATGGCGAGTCGGGTTGCTGACCCGGCTGTAGGCGTATTCGGGATGATCATCCAGGCCGCGCTTGATGAACGAGCTGGAGGTGACGATGGCCGGGAAGATGGCGTTGTCGGCGACACTGGTCTGCTCGCCGGCGTGGATGGTACGGGTGGCGAAATTGCGCGGCTTGTTGTCGGACATGGTCGGGTCCATTGACGATGATGAGGGAGGAAGGCGCCACTATGGCATATCCGCTGCCCATCGCCGAGCGAGGGATGAATCTATCGTTGGAGCTGCCTGGCTATTCTCGTGGTTCTCCAAGCGCGCTAATCTCGAGAAACTTTTTCTCAACGTGCGCCCAAGACCGCTATGGACAGTTTCGACCAACACATCCTCACCCTGCTCCAGCGCGATGCGTCCATCTCCCTGAAGGACCTGGCCGAAGCGGTCAACCTCTCGACCACGCCCTGCTGGAAGCGGGTCAAGCGCCTGGAGGACGAGGGTTTCATCCGTGGCCGCGTCGCCTTGCTCGACCCCGAGAAGCTGGGCCTGGGGCTGACCGTGTTCGTCCAGCTCAAGACCCAGCGTCATGACAGCGCCTGGCTCGAGCAATTCGCCAAGGTGGTGACGGGGTTCGAGGAAGTGATGGAGGTGTATCGCATGTCCGGCGACTGGGACTACATGTTGCGGGTGGTGGTGGGCGATATCGCCGCGTATGACCGCTTCTACAAGAAGCTGATCACCAGCACCGACGGCTTGTCGAACATCACCTCGAGCTTTGCCATGGAACAGATGAAATACACCACGGCGTATCCCGTGCACCGATGAATGCCAGGGCCGCTGCGCGCCCCAATCGCGGGACGCCGCGGGCACTGGGGCTGGCGGGGTCCCTGTGAGAGCGGGTTTACCCGCGAATGGGCCGCCCAGCCCCTACGCACTCATCCCTGCGCGCAGCTCACCTCGATCCGATTCCCCGGCTTCGCTTTCTCGAACTTGATCGCCACGAACTTCGACGTCGGGGTGTAGGTCCCCTCGCCATAGCTGTCCAGCGGCACCAGCGGATTGGTCTCCGGGTAGTAGGCTGCCGCCTGGCCTTCAGGCAGGTCGTAAGCCACCAGGCGGAAGCCCGATACTCGTCGTTCGCGGCCATCTTCCCAGAGCGACACGATGTCCACGTGCTCGCCAGGCTCGAAGCCCAGGCGGCGGATGTCGGCCTCGTTGACGAACACCACCTCACGCAGGCCGAACACGCCCCGGTAGCGGTCGTCCAGGCCGTACAGGGTGGTGTTGTACTGATCGTGCGAACGCAGGGTCTGTAGGATCAGGTCCGGCTTGTCGCCACGCGCCAGGACCTGGGCGTTGACCAGTTGTTCCGGCAATTCGCTGGGTGTGAACTGGGCCTTGCCGGCGGCGGTGTTCCACTCGCGCCTGGCCGCCGCGTTGCCCAAGTGGAAGCCTCCCGGTTGTGCCAGACGCGCGTTGAAGTCGGCAAAACCTGGAATCACATCGGCGATCAGGTCGCGGATGCGTGCATAGTCGCCAACGGCCCACGCCCAATCGATCGGGTGTTTGCCCAGGGTCGCCTGGGCCATGCCGGCAATGATTGCCGGCTCCGAGCGCAGGTGTGGCGAGCGGGGTTTGAGCTGGCCGTGGGAGATATGCACCATGCTGAAGGTGTCCTCGACCGTGACGCCTTGCGGGCCTTCGGCCTGCAGGTCGATCTCGGTACGGCCCAGGCACGGCAGGATCAGCGCATCGCGGCCGGTCACCAGGTGCGAACGGTTGAGCTTGGTGGAGATCTGCACGGTCAGCGCACAGTTGCGCATCGCCGCGTGGGTGCGCGGGGTATCGGGTGTGGCCTGGGCAAAGTTGCCGCCCAGACCGATGAACACCTTGGCGCGCTGTTCTTCCATGGCCTTGATCGCCAGCACGGCGTTATGGCCATGGGCGCGGGGAACCTTGAACTGGAAGCGTTTTTCCAGGGCATCGAGCAGGCGCGCCGGGGGCTTCTCGTCGATGCCCATGGTGCGGTCGCCCTGCACGTTGCTGTGGCCACGCACCGGTGACAAGCCCGCGCCTGGCTTGCCGACGTTGCCGCGCAGCAACTGCAGGTTGACGATCTCCTGCACGGTCGGCACCGAATGGCGATGTTGGGTCACGCCCATCGCCCAGCACATGATCACCCGCTCGGCCTTGCGGTACATGCGCGCGGCCAGTTCGATCTCGGCCAGGTTCAGGCCGGACTGTTGGACGATGTGCTCCCAGGACGTCCCATCCACCGCCGCCAGGTAGGCGTCCACACCATCGGTGTGCTCGGCGATGAAGGCATGGTCGAAGACAGCCGGTTCGCCCTTGGCCTGGGCCTCGCGCTCCCACAGCAGCAGGAACTTGGCAATGCCACGCATGACCGCCATGTCACCGCCCAAGGCCGGGCGGAAATACGCGGTGTTGGTCGGCTCGGAGCCGTTGCTGAGCATCTCGAACGGGTGCTGAGGGTGTTGGAAACGCTCAAGGCCCCGCTCCTTGAGCGGGTTGAAGCACACCACCTGGGCGCCACGCTTGACCGCCTCGCGCAGCGGTTCGAGCATGCGCGGGTGGTTGGTGCCAGGGTTCTGGCCGATGACGAAGATCGCGTCAGCTTCTTCCAGGTCGTGGAAGACCACGGTGCCCTTGCCCACGCCCAAGGTGCTGGACATGCCCACGCCGCTGGCCTCGTGGCACATGTTCGAGCAGTCGGGGAAGTTGTTGGTGCCGAAGGCGCGCACGAACAGCTGGTACAGGAACGCCGCCTCATTGCTCGCCCGGCCGGAGGTATAGAACTCGGCCTGGTCCGGCGATTCCAGGGCATTGAGGTGCCGCGCAATCAGCGCGAAGGCCTCATCCCAGGTGGTTTCCACGTAATGGTCAGTGGCCGCGTCATAGCGGATGGGGTGGGTCAAACGGCCTTGGTACTCGAGCCAGTAGTCGCTTTGCTCGGCCAAGGCGCTGACGCTGTACTGGGCGAAGAACGCCGGGTCCACCGAACGCCCGGTGGCCTCCCAGTTGACGGCCTTGGCGCCGTTCTCGCAGAACTTGACCATGTCGCTTTCCGGCGACTCGCCCCAGGCGCAACCAGGGCAGTCGAAGCCGCCATTCTGGTTGGTCTTGAGCATCATGCGCAGGTTCTTGAAGGCGTTCTCGCTGCCCAGCCAGGCCTTGGTCACACTCTTGAGCGCACCCCAGCCGGCGGCGGGGCCATTGTAATCCCTGATGTGGTTGTCTTCGCTCATGGGGTCCTCGGGCGCTTGAAAAATGCACCGGCAATGGATGTCCGGCTTTTTTTCAGCCTATGAAGAGTGGCCCCAGCGCGTCCAATCGATATGCCTGACAGTGTGATAAACAGTTTCGATCAAGACTCGCAGGCCTTGTATTTCGAGGCCTGTAGCCATGATAGAGGAGACTGATCGTTTGGTCGGGGAAAGCAATTTGACGGGGGTGCGCACAGGTTATAGCTTGGAATGAGTCTGCGGCGCCGCGCCGCTTCACCCAACCTGCAGAGCACGATCGTGGAAGAAAACACCCGGGCACTGATCGACGGATTCAATCGGCGTATCGACTACCTACGGATGTCGGTGACCGACCGCTGCGACTTCCGTTGCGTCTACTGCATGGCCGAGGACATGCAGTTCCTGCCACGCCAGCAGATTCTCAGCCTCGAGGAGTTGTACCAGGTGGCCGAGCGTTTCGTCGCCCTGGGGACCCGCAAGATCCGCCTGACCGGTGGCGAGCCCCTGGTACGCCAAGGCATCGTCGGGCTGTGCGCACGCATCGCCGCCCTGCCAGGCCTGCGCGAACTGTGCCTGACCAGCAACGGCTCACAACTGGGCCGCCTGGCCCAGCCGCTGTTCGACGCTGGCGTATCGCGCCTGAACATCAGCCTGGACAGCCTCGATGCCGAACGTTTCCGCAGCTTGACCCGCACGGGCGATCTGAATCAGGTGATCGCCGGCATCGACGCCGCGCGCAGCGCCGGTTTCCGCCGCACCAAGCTCAACTGCGTAGTGCTCAAGGGCCGCAATGACCATGAAATCGTCGACCTGGTGCGCTTTGCCGTCGATCGCGAACTGGACATCTCCTTCATCGAGGAAATGCCCCTGGGTGTGATCAGCGAACATGAACGCGGCGAATCCTACTGCTCCAGCGACGACGTGCGTGCACGCATCGCCGAGCATTTCACCCTGGTCGAATCGGCCGAATCGTCCCAAGGTCCGGCCCGCTACTGGCGTTTGGCCGAAGCACCACAAACCCGGGTCGGTTTCATCTCGCCCCACAGCCACAACTTCTGCGCCACCTGCAACCGCGTACGCCTCACCGTCGAGGGCCGCCTGCTGCTCTGCCTGGGCAACGAGCACTCGATGGACCTCAAGCAGACCCTGCGCGCCCACCCAGGCGACGCCGAGCGCCTGGAGCAGGCCATTCGCGACGCCATGCAGCTCAAGCCCTACCGCCACCACTTCGAGGTCGGCGGCGAGGTGCAGATCCTGCGTTTCATGAACATGACCGGCGGCTGACCGGCCGCCTCTGGAACACCATGATCGTCCATCCCCGCCCCGATGTGCTGCGCGTGCTCTTCACCCTCAAAGGGTCGATCGTCAAGCGCATCGCCCTGCGCTGCCTGATGGTGACCGTGCTGGCCGCACTGATCGTGTTGGTCGAGCATCACTTCCCGGCGTTCTTCTACCCGGTCAGTGCCACGCCCTTCACGCTGCTGGGCCTGTCGCTGTCGATCTTCATGAGTTTTCGCAACAACGTCTGTTACGACCGTTGGTGGGAGGGCCGAAAGGCCTGGGGGCAGTTGCTCATCGAGATCCGCTCGTTCATCCGCCAAAGCCAGGCGATCGATGACGAACACCTGCGCGCCCGGCTGCTTCGCGGGCTGTGTGGCTTTGCCCATGCCCTGAACGCGCGCCTGCGCAACGAAGACGAACTGCGGGCCGCCGGCCCCTGGCTGGACGAAGCACCACGCGCAGGCTCCTACAACCCTTGCGATGCCATCCTGCGAGAGATCGGCGAAGCGTGCTCGCGCCTGGCGCACGACAAGCAGATCAGTGAATGGCGCTATACCTTGCTGGAACAGCGCCTGGTGGGGATGTCGCAGGTGCAGGCGAACTGCGAACGGATCAAGACCACGCCGATGCCCTTCCCCTACACCTTGCTGCTGCACCGCACCAGCTACATCTTCTGCCTGTTGTTGCCCTTCGCCCTGGCCGAACCCTTGGGCTGGCTGGCCCCGGCGTTCACCACCATCATCAGCTACACCTTCTTCGGCCTGGACGCCATCGGCAACGAGCTGGAAGACCCCTTCGGGCGCGACGAAAACGACCTGCCGACCGATGCCTTGGTACGCACCGTCGAGCGCGACGTGCTCTCGGCACTGGGCCACGAGCCGCTACCACCGGCGTTGGTGCCAGTCGATCATGTGCTGAGCTGAACCACTGTCGTGAACCACGCCACACACCCTGTGGGAGCGGGTTCACCCGCGAATACGTCAGTGGATTCACCACCGCATTCGCGGGTAAACCCGCTCCCACAAGTGTCAATTGCACATACCCGATACAGCGCATGAAACGCTATCGCTGGTGCTGATGCCGGCCGAGCTGAACACTGTCGTGAACCACACCCGGCACCCTGTAGGAGCGGGTTCACCCGACTCCACAGGCGCCAGCCAGCCGCTTGTCTACCCCCGACTTTCGCAGGCCCCCACCGCCTTGAGGTGTGGGACGAAATTGCACGGCCGGTGCCGCGCGTCCAGTTGCTCCACCAGAATGCCTTCCCAGGCCGTGCGGCAGGCTCCGGTCGAGCCTGGCAAGCAGCAGACCAAGGTGCCGTTGGCCAATCCGGCCAGGGCCCGGCTCTGTACGGTCGAGGTGCCGATATCGAGGATCGACAACGCCCGGAACAATTCACCGAAGCCATCGATGCGCTTGTCCAGCAAACACTCCACCGCCTCCGGCGTGCTGTCGCGCCCGGTGAATCCCGTGCCGCCGGTGATCATCACTACCTGCACCTGATCATCGGCGATCCATTGGGCGACCTGGGCGCGGATCTTGTAGAGATCGTCCTTGAGCAGCGCTCGCGCCACCAGGCGATGCCCGACCTCCACCGCCCGGGTGGCAAGCAGCTCGCCCGAGGTGTCGTTATCAAAGGTGCGGGTATCGCTGACGGTCAGCACGGCGACATTGAGCGGTACGAACACCGCATCCGGTTTCACACTCACCTTGGGTTCCTCTGCGTAGGGCATTGTCCCACCACGCTAGAGCCTAGCCCCGGGCGGCGTCCAATCGATATGGCAAACCGCATTATCGAGGGTGTCTATCAGACCCCAACGCCATCAAGGTGAATGCGTCAACAGTGTCAGCGCGTGGCTCGCCATGCCCTGACAACCACAGGCCAATCGGTGCCCTTGCAATACGACGGGGATGCCGTTCAAGCGTCGGTTCGGGTGCCCTTCGATAAAAGCGAACTCCCCCTTGTGCAAGGGGCACCTGGCCTTGTCACCGACCACGGCCGGCGTCTGACCGTTGAGCGTATGGGAGCCGGCCAGTTGGCAGGCCACTACACGACCACCGCTGCTGATAGGGTCGCCCAGGCAAACAGGCGCGCTCATCCGGGAGAACCGTAGCTGAACGGGTCCTGGCCACGCGTCTTGCGGTTCTTCGCTTTGCGCGCTTCATCCGGTGGGCGGACCATCTGCACCGTCAGGCTGCCATCAGCGCCGGCATACACCACCGCACTCGTGCCACCCTCCAGGTAACTGGCGATGGTCGCCAGGTTGATCTGCACCAGCGCACCGCTGACACCGGTATTTCCCAGGCGTCGGCCGATGTCATAGCCCTCTTCCACGTTGCCGATGTCCAGGCCGTGGCCGTCGGTGTTGAGTGCATGCAGGGCGTTGGTGAGGGCGATTTCCGCTTCGAGGTTATGGGTGGTGTCGTAGAACACCCGCACGGGCTCATGGCCCTTGGGCAAGGTTTCCAGCGCTTGCAACCAACCGGCTTGCAATGCCCTGGCCTGCAACGCGGGCTTCAGGCGCTTGCCGTTTTCATCCTGCATCAGGACTTTGATCGGGCGGTGCAGATAGCCCAGTACTGGCGAGGCGTCGAACTCTTTGACCTGGTGTTGGGCCCAGCGGATGGGCAACCACGGGGACGGCTCGAAATGACCGGGGCCTCGGTTGCTGATGGTTTGCCAGAGTTCGGGGAGTTTGGATTGCCAATAAGCGGTGGACATGGTGCCTGGGCCATAGGGCCGCTCGATCCCCTCCGCACGCTTGGCCTCTTCATATACCTTTCTGAACTGAGGCGAGTACTTCCAGTAAAAGGCCCAGAGCTTGCCCAAGTCCGTGTTTTTGTTTTGGTTGTTCTCGGCTTCATCGACAGCGGAAAAACGAATGTACCGATCCACGCGATCTGACCGGGCAAGCAGTAATCCCGCCGCGTTCTCGTATACGGTCGGCACGACGTGGCCATTTTGCAATCCTAGCGTGCCTGCCACGCGTAAACTGTTGCGTTTAATGTCACCATCCTCACTTACTATCAACGCCTGTGGCACCTTCACGTTGGCATCAAAGAACGTAAACAGCCGCTCAATCATGTGTTGTGCATGGGTGGTGTCCTCAGCCTCTTGCCACAAAAAAAGTGTTACCCCCAAGGTGGCGGCATTTCGTCCACCCAAAATATTAGCCGCAGCGCCTGTATCAGATGGCTGCTTAGGGGGACCTATACTGAAAACGGGGATAGGCCAATAAGCGACTGATTCCCCTGCCGAGTGCTTAAATGCCAAGCGAGACTTTATATTCCGAGAGCTCCGTCTCGATGTTAAGGACGCTTCATACGACTTGGGATCGCGTGAGTATATCGACGCGAAATTATTATTCTTATCCTTGATAAACTTCCAAATTCTAGTCTGAGCATCTCGGTGAATCGCCACCCCTGCACCCCGTATTTCCAATGAAAACGTGTGTGCGGGCGCTGACTCCTGCTCCGCGAGCGCAGCCAAAAGCTCGCGCCTATAGGCAGCTTGCTTGGCCTTTTCGCTCGCCAAGGCATTGAGCCACCAATGGATGCTAAAAACCAATGCTACGATACCGATAGCGGTTGAAACGCCCAAAGCCAGCAGCGGCTTAATATCACGCTGTACCATGTTGAATTCCTGTACCTTTGGGTAAGCGGTCATCAAGAAACCGAACCAAAGCATAAACAGCACGCCGGCCAACCAAAAATAAGGTCCGAGAGAGGGACGCGCACTATCGTTTACCTTATCTCCCTTCACCACGCGTTCCTTCTTTATCGAGTCCAGTCATTAAGGACGGAGGCGTAAGAGACACCAAGTCAGTGGAAGGAAATTCACCTTCCACATAATAGAAATGACACGCTTCTACCAAGGCCTTTGTTTCACCACTGAGTTTTTTCCAACCAGGCAATTTGACAACCTCATCAAATCGCTCACTGTCTAGCTTCCAATCCGCAATCGCCACCAACACCTCCCGCAGCTGCGGATCATTCAGGCAATGTGCCTGCCCCACCGCAATATCCATGGCCGTCACCCAACGGTGGTTCTCCGGGCTGCGCAACACTGCCGAGTGGTAGCTGTTCGTCTCCAGCACATCGCGCGCAACCGCCATGCGCGCCCGAATTTCATTGGGCGTTTCCTCGCGCAGGATGTCGAAATGATCAGGAGTCCCCAGCGTCACATTGCCGTATTGGCGCACTTGTTTCAGGGCTTCAGTCTGGTCACCTGGTTCCTTGCCCTCGTTCCAGGCGGCTCGGGCTTTCTCCAAGTCGATCCGTACCGCCGAGGTGGAGATTTTTCGCCACTGAAAGCGCGCCACCGGGTTACCCAGGGCATTGCTGACGCTCACATCGTCGGGCCTATCGAGCCCCGACTTGGCAGATGACCCAGGTTGCGCCTCGCCCCCAAACATCTGCGGGGCATGGGGCGGAATCAGCGGCTCGGCATTGATCCAACGCTCTTCATCTTCGGCAATGCCCCCTTGGGAAGCGAGCCCCACGATCAGGTTGTTCCCGGGGTAACGGTGTTCTCCCTTGGCACGCAGCTTTTCCGGTTTGGCCGCTTCACCCACCCGTACCGGCTTCCCGTTACGGTGGCGCCTGGTCCATAACCGCTGGTAGAAGCGCAAGGGCTGGAGCGCCAGCATCGCCGGCGTTCCATCCGGCAAGGTATCTGGCACGCCGTAGGTGCCGATGCCCTTGACGTCATCCAGGGCAACGGTGGTGTCCTCCGGGCAAAAATACAGGTACACCTTGCCGCGATTGTCGCGCTCGGGGAACACCGTGAGATTGCCCACTTTGTCCTGGCGCGTGCCTTCGGTCGGCGACCAGAGGGGGCCGGTGCGCCCACGGTAGGTCCACAGGGCCCTGAGCTCAGGCAAGGGCGGCTGGGTGTGGGGCGTCTCGGTCACCGCCGCGACGATGCGCATCAGCGTGGCGAGGGTGTCGTGCCCTGTGGGTGTGACGCTGGGCAGCACGCTGTAGGGTGTATCCACCATGATCAGCGTGTCCGCGCAGCGCTGGCCCTTGTCGATCAACAACGCCTGGGCCAACAAGGTGATCAGGGTGCCCTGGCTATGCCCGATGATGCTGATGGTTTCGTCCGGCGATACCCGGCGGATCTCGCTGACGAGCATGGCCAGCCGGGTGGCGGCCAGCACGAAATAACGCCGATGAGGGCCCTTGCCCATGAACAGGGTATTGGGCAAGGCCAGTTGCGCCCCATGGCGCTTGAAGGCACCGAAGCCCTTGCCGTACATCTCCAGCAGATTGTTGGTGGCGTTGGCGAAGAAACCACCGCCCTTGGCGAAATGCCGGTCCAACCGGTTGTCGAAAACGTCCAGGTACTGATCGCGCAACTTGACCGGGTCATGGTTCTGGTCCCGTTTGATCTCCCCTGGCTCAGCGCGGTATCCCCAGTAGAAAGGAATCATCAGGCTGCGCGTCTTGGGGTCAGACGTGTCGCGCCGGTAGAGGTAGGTGTCAGGATCATCGAGCGCGTTCAGATCGTCACTGCCTCGCGCTTCAGGGGCAAGCTGCTTGGCCTTCTCATAATCCGCTCCGTATCGTCCCGCCTTCAGGTCCGGCCGGTCCAGCCGCTCGTTGACCCCTTGGCACAACCCCTCCTCCACCGCCTCATACGACGCCCCCGGGTCATTCACCCCATGCAGAAAGATCACCACCCCCGGCAGGTCGGCAGGCACCTCAAGGGTGCGGACGCCATCGAAGCCAGGGATAAGCCGGCTCACGCATTGCGCCACGGTGTAGTACTCGGAATCGCTCATTGGCCATCTCCTTTCGCGCCGTTTTCGCGCCTCGCCGCTATCTGGGCCTGGTGCATCTGGTCACGCTCGACACGTTCGGTATGACCACGACCATCGGTGCGGCCTTGCACGGCGCTGCCATCTTCGAGGGCGATCTGGTAGGCATGGTCGACCGCCAGGCGCACACTGTTCTCGATATGCCCTGGGTAGCGGAACATCAAACGTTGGGCCGCGGGATCGCGGCTGAAGCCCGGTGCCTGGATGCTGTCGGTGTCCGGACCGGTCCAGTCGTGCTCGCTGGCCTTTACCGTGACCTTGCCCGAGGTGCCGATTTCGATGCCGGCGCCGATCCTGATGTAGCTGCCGTCGTCGGCCACCAGGCGAATAGTTGGTGCGGTCATGACGGCTTCGCCTTCGGAGGCCGAGAAACGCAGGTGTTTTTGCGCATTGAGAATGATGTCGTCTTCCTGGGCCTGGACCTGGACCTTGCCCCGGTTGGCGATCGCGCTGATACCGCCCTCCTGGACGAAGGCGCTCACGCCCTTGCCGGCCTGCAGGCGCAAGGCAGCACCACTGGTGAGCTGCAGGTGATCCTGGGCAGTGATGTCATGATTTGCTCCGGCGTAATGCACCTGCGAGCCAGGTGTCGCACTGGCGATTCCTGCCTGAGCCGCCATTGCCAGCAGTGGAGCCCCCGAGCTTTCGCTGTCTGGGGCCGGCCACTGCTGCAGCGCCTGACGCAGGGCATCCTCGCCTTGACTGTCCACCGCTTCACCGCCGCGCGCGGCGGCAGTCTGGCCCAGTGCCTTGAACAGTTCGCCGCACTCGGCCAGCAACTGCAGCAACTCATCCCGGTCCAGTTGCGCCTGTGCGGCGTCATGACGTGCGCAGGTGGTCAACAGCAATCCTTGTGCGGCGCGCAGGGCAATCGCGGCATCGGTGCGCAGCTCGGCACCCTGGCCGCGAGGCTGCGCACGGCCATCGCTGCGTGGACCGGTGAGCTTGCCTAGGTTCAGCGCTGTCGCGTGATGAGTGGTACCCAGGCGAGCGCGCAATGCGCCAGTCGTGTCATCGAACAACAATTCATTGAAGCCGCGCCCCTTGTGTTCCTGGCTCTGGATGCCCGACAACGCGCGGTTGCCCGGCAGGCCCGATGCCTTGCTGAAGCGTGGCGGGGTCTGTTCAGCGTTGTACAGCACCGCCGTGACCACGGGTCTGTCGATGTCCCCACCGAGAAAGCTCACCAGCACTTCCTGGCCGATGCGCGGCACGAATTGATGGCCGAAACCACCGCCGGCGCTGGGCATCGCCACACGGACCCAGGTGGTGCCTTCGGGCAGGCTGTTCGCCCGCTGCCAAGGGAATCGGACCTGAATGCGCGCCAGTTCGTCAGTGAACACCTCCTCGCCCTGCGGCCCGACCACGATGGCGCTGAGCGGTCCAGTGAGAGTGGGGCGCGGCACGGTGATGGGGTGTCGATACGGGATCTTCCTGCGGATGCAGACGAAGTCGTTGCTGTAGTCGGCGGGCGTGTCCGAGAGGTAGTTATTGCGCCCCCGGTGAGTGACCGACACCACGAGGAATTCACGGTCCGCCGGCGGATCACGGTCGTGATCGAAATGCTGGGTCAGTTCGAAGGCATAGCCAGGGCGCATCGCCCGGCAATGGCTGGTGCCACTGAAAGTCTTCGCCCACGCCTCGATGACTTCGAGACGGTGGCGGGCGAGCCGGTCGCCATCCTCGGGGTGGCCATGACTGTACGCCCCGAAAAACTCATAGACCTCGTAACCCGGCGCCTCGCCCTGCTCGTTCAAGGTGTCCATCTGAACGGGCAGCCGAGTGCGAGGCTGCTTGTAGTCGAACGTCTGCAAGGCCAGCCTGCCTGACTGCAGTTCGCGGTGGCTGCGCCATTGAGTAATGGCGTCGGTGGGTTCGGTCAGGCTCGCGCCGTGGTAACGGATCTGCGCTTGCTCGGGCAAGCTTTCCAGAGAAGGGGAATGGTCGGTGATAACCAGAACGTGGCTGTTTTCCGTGTGCTCGAAATAGAAGAACAGCCCGTCCTGCTCCATCAGACGCAATACGAAGTCCAGGTCGGTTTCACGGTATTGGGTGATGTAGCTGTAGGACTTTAGCGGTCGTAGCAGACGAAACTCGAACGTGGCCAAGGTACCGTAATGGGCGAAAACCGTGCGCAGGACCGCTTCGATAGTGTGCTCCTGAAAGATGCGTGAATCGACACGCCGCGTCAGCATCCACAACCAGGGGCTCAAGGTCGCTCGATAATGGGCCAGGCCACCATCGCTGCCCTGTAGGCCGAACTGGGTGATATGACCGTGGATGTAACGAGCTCCGCCGTCCGTTAGCTCGATGGCCAACTTCGCGGGCTGGCCGATCAAGGCCTTCAGTTCGAGGCACGCGTCCTCACACAGCACGGACAACTCGAAGCTGAACAGCGTGGACAGACCTTCGCTGCCGCAGAACTGCTCCAGCAACAGGGTATGTTCATCGCAACAGGCAGTGGTCAGCGTGAACAAACGGCGCTGCTGGGAAGCAAATGCCTGTACAAAATCCATTTGCACTTCACTCTCGTCAGTCATGAAAGAGACTAATAAAACGCCCCAATTGTTATCACGACAAACCCAGAGTGTAACTAACTTAAATTGCTTTTCAAAATATTATAAATTCAAAGAAACATCCTACAAAAACATAAAATAATCAACAAGAAAAACACTACCACTCCACACTAAGCATACAAAAACTTACATATAGAGCCTGTCTTTACACAAGTAATAAACACCCCCAAAAACCCGCCCCTACCACCTGAAGATGGCAAACCGCCCAAGACTTGGTTAAGGTCAACTCATTCCGCTTTCACCAGGCCGCGTCATGGACATCAAACAGCTCAAATTCCTCATTGCCCTCGACCAGACCCGCCACTTCGGCCAGGCCGCTGCGTTGTGCCACATCACCCAGCCGACCTTGTCCATGCGCCTGCGCAACCTGGAGGACGAGTTGGACCTGGTGCTGGTCAAGCGTGGCCAGCGCTTCGAGGGCTTCACCGAGGCCGGCGAACGCATTCTGGCCTGGGCTCGCACCCTGCTCGCCGCCCACGACGGCCTGCAGGCCGAGGCCGCCAGTTGCCGGGGCCAAGTGGTCGGTAGCCTGCGCCTGGGCACCGTGCCGCTGGCCAGTTTCAACCCGATGCACTTGCTGCTGCCCTTGCGCGAGAAGTACCCGGAGCTGCATTTTCAAGTCAGTTCGCTGAGCTCCGAGCAGATCATCGATGGCCTGAGCCGCAACCAACTGGACCTGGGGATCTGCTACCTGGATCAGGTCAATGCCAGCTTCTTCGAGGTGATCGAACTGGGCACCACCACCATGGGCCTGCTGCACGACACCCGGCACTTCGCCTTCGACGAACCGCAGCTGCGCTGGGAAGCGCTGGCCAACCTGCCCTTGGGCCTGCTGAGCAAGGGCATGCACTATCGCCAGTCGCTGGATCTGAGCCTGCGCAGCCGGGGCCTGGAACCGGCTGCGGTGCTGGAGAGCGATTCCACGTTCCAACTGATCCAGGCCATCAACACCGGCCTGTGCTGCGCGGTGATGCCGCTTGACTGCGGGCTGGAAGAGCTGTCCGAGCACTTGCGCATCCTGCCCATCGCCGACGCCAGCATCCACAGCCCGGTGGGCCTGTTGTTGCGCCGCAGCGAGCCGCGCTCGGCGATTGCCGAGCAGTGCTTTGCCGAGGCCAAAACGCTATTTGCTGAACAGCCCTGAGGGCGCCTTTGGGATCGCCCGTCCCGCACTGCGATCGCGTTGCCTGCCACGTCCCCGGAGATCTCAAGGATGCTCCGGGTCGTGCCCCAACGACTGCAAGAACAGTGAGAACAACTCCGGCTGCGAGGAGATATCCAGCTTGGCATACAGGTGCCGACGGTGAACCTTGACGGTTTCCGGGGAGATCGCCAGGCGTTCGGCCATGGCCTTGGACGAATAGCCACGCAGGACCAACCGGGCGATCTCAAGCTCACGCTCCGACAACACCCCCGCCCCGAAATGGCTGAGCGCATCACGCACCTGGGCCGCCACCGGCTCGCCCGCCGGCATCAGGCGTTGACTGCGCAACTGCCAGTGCTGCTGCATCAGCGCCAGCACCCAGGGGCAGAACATCGCCAATTGCCCACACTGCTCCGAACTGAACGGCCGGCGCATGCCCAAGGACAACGACAACGCCCCCTGCCCCGGCAACTGGAGGATGAACTGCACCTCGTCCTCCAGCACGTTGGCATGGAAGTAGTTGAGGTAGTACTCACTTTGGTGGAACTGGTCCGGCGCCACCTCGTCGAGCCGGTACAAGCCGCTGGACACGCCATCCTGGCAGGCCTGGAAGAACGGATCGAGCTGATACAGGCCACTGAGGTACAGGGGCATCGCCGCCGGCCCGTCCTGGGGCGTGGCGTCGTACTCCTCAAGCACCACCGGGGCAGCGTTGCTGGGGTAGAAGACGGCCAGGGCGTTGTCGAACGGCAGCCAGCGGTGCAGGAGCAGGATCAACTGCTTCCATAGACGTGGCTGGCCGATCTGTTCGATGGTGCGGCCAAGGTTGGCGTGAATGCCGACTTCATGAAACAGGCTGTGCATCCGCAGGCTCCCCTGAATAGGTGATGGGATTTCCCGTCTTTCCCGTCCGCGCGTCAAGTGGGCGTACCCCAATAGGGTAATTGGCTGCACGCCCCGTCACGCCTAGATTGCAGCCCATGCCACGCCCCGCGTCGAGGGCGCGCTCCCCTTCTTCGTCACTGCCTCAACCACCAATAACAATTCGAGGAGAACGACATGCACGACAGTGCACTCAAGCCCAGCCTGGGCATGCTCGATGTGGTCGCCATCACGGTCTCGGCGGTCACACCGGCCAGTTCCGTGTTCGTCATCGCACCCTTTGCCATCGCCCAGGCCGGCAGTGGTGCCTTCCTGGCCTTCGTCCTGGCCGCCCTGCTGGCGTTGATGTTCGCCTGGTGCTATGCCGAACTTGGCCGCGCGCATACCTCGGCGGGCGGCGAGTATGTCTATGCCAAGCGGGTGTTCGGTGGCTTGGCCGGCTACGCCACCTTCCTTACCGTGATGGTGATGCTGCTGTTCATCCCGCCGGTCCTCGCCACTGGCGCGGCCACCTACCTCAACAGTGCCCTGGGCACCCAATTCGACACCCAGACCGTCGCCCTGGCCATCGTCGCCGCCAGCTACGGCTTGGGTATTCTCAATATCCGCGTCAATGCCTGGGTCACCGGCGTCTTCCTGTTGTGCGAAGTCGCCGCCCTGTTGGTGATCGTGGTGCTCGGTTTCGGCAACATCAGCCAGCCGCTCAGCGTGCTGACCCAACCCCAGCACATCGATCACGGCCTGCTCACCGCCGCGCCCTGGACCCTGGTGATCGCCGCGATGGGCACCGCACTGTTCTCCTACAACGGTTTCGGCGGCGCGGTGGTGCTGGCCGAGGACATGAAGGACGGGGGGCGCAGCAACCACCGCGCCGTGCTCTGGTCGCTGGCGCTGGTGGTGGCGATCGAGCTGATACCGATCGGCGCCCTGCTGCTCGGCGCGCCATCGCTGCAAGACATGCTTGCCAGCCCCGACCCGATCGGCTACTTGCTCACCGCCCATGGCAACGAAACGCTGTCGCGGCTGGTCAGTGCCGGTATCTTCCTCTCGGTGTTCAACGCCATCATCGCCATCGTCATCCAGTCTGGCCGGGTGATCTTCAGCAGTGGCCGCGACCAGCTGTGGACACCTTCGTTGAATCGTCTGTTCACCCGCATCCACTCTCGCTGGGAGTCGCCTTGGCTGGCCACGCTGTTCCTCGGCGTGCCCTCGGCGGCGCTGACCTTCAGCTCCAACCTTGAGGAACTGACGTCCTTCACCGTCTTGCTGCTGGTGATGGTCTACCTGGCCGTGGCGCTGTGCGCCCTGTTCAGCCGCGTGCTGCGGGCCGATCGCGACCACCCGTATCGCATGCCCCTGTGGCCGATGCCGGCACTGCTGGCCGCAATGGGCGCCGGTTACCTACTGCTCAATGGCCTGCTCGACGCCTCGGTCCGAGACACCCTGATCATTCTCGGCATACTGGCGGTCTCGGTGATCCTCTACAGCACCTACGGCAAGCTCAGCCCCACTTTCCAGAAACTCTGAACAACAGGAGTCCCTATGCGCGCGCGTAAACTTGGCATCACCCTGGGCCTGGGTACCCCCGGCCAATTCAACGCCATCACCGATGTGCCCGGTGTTCGTGTCGGCCACAGCACCCTCATTGCGGATCACGACGGCAAGCAGGTGCGCACCGGCGTCACCGTGATCCAGCCGCGCCCTGGCGCAGCCCGCTTGGCGCCGTGCTTTGCCGGGGTCCATGTGCTCAATGGCAACGGTGACGCCACCGGGCTTGAGTGGATCCGCGAAGCCGGCCTGCTCACTACGCCGCTGGCCATCACCAACACCCACAGCGTCGGAGTGGTGCGTGACGCCCTGATCGCCGCCGAACGCGACGCCCTGGCCGACCCTGCCGTGTACTGGTGCATGCCGGTGGTGATGGAAACCTACGACGGCCTGCTCAACGATATCTGGGGCCAGCACGTCGGCGCCGAGCAGGTGAACGAAGCCCTGGCCCGCGCCGAATCCGGCCCGGTCGCCGAGGGGGCGGTGGGCGGCGGCACGGGCATGATCTGCCATGAGTTCAAGGGCGGCATCGGTACCGCATCGCGCAAGCTGTCGTCCGAGCAAGGCGGCTGGACCGTCGGAGCGCTAGTCCAGGCCAACCATGGCCAGCGCCGCGAGTTGCGTATCGACGGCTATCCGGTGGGCCGGGTACTCGATGGCATCCCTTCGCCCTTCGACGACCGCGGTGAACCGGGCATGGGCTCGATCGTGGTGATCATCGCCACCGACGCCCCGCTGCTCCCGCACCAGTGCCAGCGCCTGGCCCAGCGTGCCTCCATCGGTATCGCCCGCACCGGCGGTGGCACCGAGGATGCCAGTGGCGATCTGTTCGTAGCGTTCTCCTGCGCCGAGCAGCAATTGCCCGTGGCCGAGTACGGCCGTAAAGGCACGCCGTTCAGCTTGCCGGTGCAGATGCTCAACAACGACCACATCACGCCGTTGTTCATGGCGGCGGCCGAAGCGGTGGAAGAAGCGATCGTCAATGCCCTGCTGGCGGGCGTCGACATGCACACCGCCGATGGCGTGCTGGTGCCGGGACTGGGCGGCGAGCGGTTGCTCAGCGCCCTGCGGCAGGTGGGTTGGCAGGGGTAGAAACCGGGGGCCGCTGTGCGGCCCCGAATCCCGCTACTCGTAAAAAGCTAGGAAGCGGAGCGCAGACTGCTCAGCGCCTCGCCTGCCAGGAACAACAACGAGAACAGCTCGCTCTGGGAGTTCACATCCAGCTTGCGGTACACATTGCGCCGGTGAACCTTAACTGTCTCTGCAGAGAGTTCGAGCTTGGCCGCAGCCTCCTTGTTGGAGTGGCCGGAAAGAATCAAGCGCACCACATCCAGCTCCCGCGCAGTGAGCACCGATTCCAGTTGCTGGCGCGCTTCTTCACGGCCATGGGCGTAGTCCAGCGCCGGTTTGGTGGTTGGCGCCCGCTCCGGCAGGCTCTCGAAACGCAGGCGCTGGCGCATCAGGCCGATCAGCCAGGGCCGGATGAGCTCCAACAAGGCGAGCTGCTCACTGTTAAAACGCCGACAGCCGCCCAGCGACAGGCACAGCGTGCGCCCCTCGCCCACCGCCACGTTGAACTGGACCTCGTCGGCGACCACGTTATGGGTGAAGTACAGGCGGTAGTAATCGGTCTGCTGGAAGTGCTCCGGGGCGATGTCGGCCAGGCGCACCAACCCAGTCACGGGGCGCTCCCGACTGTTGAGGTAGAACGGGTCCAGCAGGTACAGGCCATTGGCGTATTCGCTCACCAACGGGTCGACACCCTCGCGGTCGTAAGGGCTCTGGTCGAAGATCAGCGGCCTATCGTGGCTGAACAGCAAGGCGACCCAAGAGTCCACTTCGACGAAATCCCCCACCAGCGTGACCAGCGTGCGCCAGAAGCTGGGGCGATCAAGGTGCTCGATGCATTGGCCTATGCCCTGATGCCATGAAAGATCCTGCAGACTCAGGCCCATGCCTACCCCCGGGTTAACCACTCAGCGTGATTGTTTTGACAGTCGTTGTTTTCATACTTGCATCACCCTTTGCAAAAGTCACCCGACCCCAAGCCGGTCGCACACAACGAGATGGACTGCCCATGAAAATCGAAGTGGTACAAACAACAACACGCGATGGCGACACGCACTACAACCTGAAATGCATCTTGAAGGACATCGCCCAGTGTGCGCCGGACACCGACGTCGTGCTGTTTCCCGAGTCGCACCTGACTGGGTTTCTCAGCCAGGAAGACGTCGGCATGCTCTCGGAATCTGTCGAGGGCGAAGCCGTGCAGGCGGTGGTCGAAGCGGCGCGTCAGCGCAATGTGGCGGTGGTGCTGGGGCTTTATGAGAATGCCAATGGCACCTTCTACAACACCACCCTGTTCATCGCCCCTGAAGGCATTCTGCTCACCTACCGCAAAACCCATCTGTGGGTGCCGGAGCATGGCATCGTGGTACCAGGAAATCGCTTCTCGACCGTGGAGTGGCGCGGGGTGCGCATTGGCCTGCTGATTTGCTACGACAGCGAATTCCCTGAGACCGCCCGGGCACTGACGGCGCTCGACGCGCAGGTGATGCTCATCACCGATGGCCTGGCCGAGCCCGAGGACAACGTGCATCGCGTGTCGGTGATGGCCCGGGCGATGGAAAACCAGGTGTTTGCCGTGGTGGCCAACCGGGTCGGCCACGGGCCGGATGATTGTGTGTTCGTTGGCAACAGCCTGGGAGTGGACCCCTTTGGCAGGACGCTGTTCGAGGCAGGCCGAGGCGAGTCCCGCCATGCCGTGACCCTGGACCTGTCGCTGATCGGCAAGGCTCGCGCCTTCCACGACTACCGCGCCAACCAGCGCATCGCCTTGCCGGGTGAGCGCATCGAGCATCCCAATGGCCTGCGTGAACTGGTCATCGGCTAAGCCCCTGGCGGCGCCTGCGCTACACCGCGCCGCCTGCTTCGCGGGTAAACCCGCTCCCACAGGTTCTGCAGCGCCCTCGAGAACAACGCTGTACCTGTGGGAGCGGGTTTACCCGCGAAAGGGCCAGGTCTGGCGATACACAACGATCGCCATACGCTGTCAATGGCGGGCCAGCACCGCCTCCCCGGCAACGCCAGCCGGCGCTTCGTCGATCTGCGCCATGCTCAGGCGCGAGGTCTCGCGCAGCATCAGCGAACAGACCGCCACCAACGCCAGCGCCCCTGCCCCATACAACGCCACGCCCAACGGGTTGTGGTCGGTGAGGATAAGGATCGCCGTGGCGATGCTCGAAGCTGTCCCACCGCCCAATGCCGCACCGATCTGATAGCTCGCCGAGATCCCGGAGTAGCGCATGCTGCGCGGGAACTGCTCGCCCAGGAACGCCGGGATCGGCCCTTGGGTAGCGCCCATCAACAGGCCCGTGAGGCTGTAGGCGAACAGGGCGATGCCAAAGCTCTTCATGCCGACCAGCTCGAAGAAGGCAAACAACCCGAGCGCCATGACCACCGCACCGAACACCATCACCGTGCGCCGACCCAGGCGATCGGACAGGTAGCCGAACAGCGGCGCGGAGAACACGATGGCGATAGACAAGGTCAGGTCGAACATCAACGCTTGGGTGCTGCCGAAGCCCACCTGGGTGGCATAGGTCAGGAAGAAGGTGCTGCCGATGTAGGCGATGGTGCAATAGCCGAAGGCGATCCCGGTGCACAACAGCAGCTGACGTGGACGCTGACGCAACGCCTCGGCCAGTGGCGCACGGACCGGCTTGACTGCCGGAGCAGCGACCGGTGCCGGTGCCTTCAGGCGCGCATACAGGCCGATCAACACCAGTGTGCCTCCGAGCCAGAATGGGATGCGCCAGGCAAAGTCCACCAGGTTGTCGTTGAAGGCGGCACTGACGATGGCGAACACCGCTGCGCCGAGGATGCCGCCGACGCCGATGCCCATGCTGGTGAAGCTACCCCACAACCCTCGCCTGCCCGGCGGCGCCGACTCGATGCCGAACAGCGCGGCACCGCCCCATTCCCCCCCGGCGGCAAAGCCCTGGATCAGGCGCAACAACACCAGCAGGATAGGCGCAGCGATGCCGATGCTGGCATGGCTTGGCAAGCAACCGATGAGGAAGGTGCTCAGGCCCATGAGCAGCAAGGTCGCGACCAACACCTTCTGGCGACCGATGCGGTCACCGTAGTGGCCAAACACCAAACCGCCCAACGGACGGGCGAAGAAGCCGGCGCCAAAGGCGCTGAAAGCCACCAAGGTCGCGGTCAGGTGGTCCATCTGGGGGAAGAACACCTGGGGAAACACCAGCGCAGCCGCGGTGCCATAAATGATGAAGTCATAGAACTCCAGCGCAGTGCCCATGCCGGAGACGCAGAAGGTCCGCAGCGCAGACCGGGACGACGCAGGGTTGGAATGTTCCGCATGCATTGTTGTTGTTCTCGTTGTCAGCGGGTGCCGCCCTGCTCAGGCGGCACCGGGTGGGCTCAGAAACGTTCGAAGCCAGCCTTGGCCAGTTGCAGCGGCGTGCCCGCTACGTATTCCAGCGCGCAGCGCTCGGTATCGATCCCCACGCTCAGCAGGGTTTCCCACCGCTCGGTGTCGGGCATGGCCATGTCCGGGTGGAAGCAGATCGGTGCGCTGTCGCCTTGCGCGCCACACATGGCTTCGGCACGGGCGCGCAGATCGGCGCTGCCCATCTGGCCGATCACCTGCTCCAGGTGCCCCAGGCGGCACTGAGTGTCGGCGCGGTCGGCGACCTGTTCGCCCAAGCTCAGTTGCGGGTCGAGGAAGTGGTTGGTGTGCAGCAACCAGCCGTCTTCACGCGGCAGCACCAGCGCCGTGCGCTCAGGGCTCAGTTCGATGCTGACGGCGCGCGGGCTGCTGTCCTCGCGCGAGAACACGGTGAGCACGGTGGAGGCGCTGACCCGCGCCGAACGGGCCAGTTCGATGGCTTCCTCGACACTGCTGGCGTCTTCGAGCAGGCGGCGGGCAATCGCATGCACCGGCACCCCCCCGCTGTCGTTGTCGCTGGTGTGATGGAGGATGTTGAAATGCAGGCCCAGACCTGCGCTGTTCACCCCCAGCTTGGCGAGCATGCCGAACTCGCAGAACAGTTTGACGTTCATGCCACGCTCGGTGTGCAGCGCCAGCATCAGGCCGTGGGGGCAGAGGCTGTCGTGCCAGTCCCAAGTCTGCAGGGTCTGCGGCGCACGCGGGCCACGCGGTGCATGCACAGTGGTTGAACATTCGCTGTGACGGGTACGCGCCGCCAGCACCTCGGTGCGGGCGTTAAGGCTTGCCAGCTGCCACAACGGCAGGTCGGCGCCGCTGGCCATACCGATCACCTCGGCTGCCAGGTTCGGGCTCCAGGCTTCCAGGGCGGCCAGGCTGTTTTCGCCGATGCGCTGCGCCTCGCGCAGGGACACGCCCACTCGCGGGAAGAAGTCCAGGTAAAGCTGGGTGGTATGGCGGATCTGCTCGGCGAAGCGCTCGCCGATCTGACGACCACGCTCGGCGGGCGTGCGGATATCGGTGACTAGGGTATGGATCTTCACTGCGGGGGAACTCCTGGTACAGCTGGCTCGAGGCATCGTTGCTGTTCTGGAAAGAGTGAGGCCGCCTCGCCCCCCTGTTGCATGTACCTGCCGTGAGAGTGACGGGACCATGGACCGGGCACGAAGTGGCCGCTGTGTTCAAGCAACCACCGCTAGCCTAGCGAGCCATCCCCGGTCGATCATCGCCACAACCCGCACAACTTTTGTGCCTGAGCGGAACAATTGAGCCCCGCTGCCTGGTTACAGCCCCTGGCTGCGCAGTTGTTCATGCAACAAGGCGATGAAGGCCTGCACCTTGCGCGTGTTGCGCCGATGGGGCAGGTACAGCACGTGCACCCAGGGCCCGAAGGCACTCAACGCCCGCCAGTAGTCCGGCAGCACTTCCACGAGTTGCCCCTTGGCCAAATAGGGCGCGGCGCACCAGGTGGGCACGAACTGCAGGCCATGACCATCGAGCAAGCAGGCAAGCAGGAAGTCGAAGTTGTCGCTCACCAGCCGAGGCGTGGGCTGGCGCACGCGCAAGGTCTGGCCCTCGTGCTCGACCCACCAGAAGCTGCGATTGAGCAGAGGATGGCGCAGTAGCAGCCAGTCGTGCTGGGCGTAGTTCTCCAAGGTGATGGCCCCACCCCGCTGGGCCAGGTAGTCGGGGCTGGCGCAGAGGATCACGCGGTTCTCGATCAGCGGCTGGGCGATCAGTTCTGGCTGGTCGGTGGGGCCATCGCGCAGCGACAGGTCGTAACCACCGTCGATCAGGTCTTCGTTGGCGTCGTTGAGGTTCACCTCCAGACGCACCTGCGGGTGTTCGCGCATGAAGCGAAAGCACACCTGGTTGAGAAACGCCGGACCGAACGACGGCGGCGCGGTGATGCGCAAGGTGCCACGCAGCTCGTGCTGCAACTGCTCCACCTCCTCGGTCACCAGCTGCAGGTGCATCAAGGCCTGGCGCGCGCCGTCCAGGTACAGGCTGCCAGCCTCGGTGAGCGCCATGCGCCGGGTGGTGCGCTCGAACAGGCGCACCCCAAGCTCGGCCTCCAGGTGAGCGACAGCCTTGGTGATGGCCGAGGGCGTCTTGCCCAACTGCTCGGCCGCACGGCTGAAACTGCCGTGCTCGGCGGCGGCGACGAAGATGGTCAGGGCCGTCATTTTGTCCATGGTTTCTTCCTGTTCGGCACAAGCGAGGCAATGGCGGGAGCGCGTGAGTATCCGCGCCTTTTCATCAAGCCCGCAAATGGCGCGGATTTGAATAGGCGCCGAGCAGCCTGTGGCTTGCACCACGGCAATCATAGGCCAGGGATTGTTTCCTGATCGCGAAAAAAGTTGTGCCTGTCGTCGCATTTAACCGGCCTTGCGCGTTGGCTAGGCTGCGGCTCCATCACAACAAGAACGAGGCATCGAATGAAGCACCTCCTGAAGATGGCGATCAGCGCGGGCCTGGCCTGCACCTCCCTGCACAGCTTCGCGGCAGTGGACGTGATCTTTCACAACGCCAAGGTCTACACCGCCGAACCAGGCCAGCCGCTCCAGCAGGCGGTGGCAGTCGAGGGCGAGAGGATCGTCGCCGTGGGCTCGGACCAGGCCGTGCTGGCCCTGAAGGCCGACGGCACCCGGGTCATCGACCTGGGCGGCAAGGTGCTGATGCCAGGCATGCTCGACTCCCACTCCCATGCCATCAAAGGCGGCCTGCAACTGGAGCTGGCCAACCTGATGGGCGAGCAGATCCCCCTCGATGAACTGGAACAGCGCCTGCGCGAGTGGCGCAAAGATGGCAAGGCCGTGCGTGGCGAGTTCCTGGCCGTCGGTGGCGTGCCGGGGACCTACTGGGACGACATCCCGGCCCTGGAGCAGCGTTTCAACCATGGCGAATGGGCCGACCAGCCGATCCTGCTGGCCGCCAACGACATGCACACCGGATGGGCCAACCAGGCCCTGCTCAAGCGCGCCAAGATCGACGCCAAGACCATCGCGGCGTTGCCCGCCGAAGCGCGCAGCACCATTGGCCAACACCAGGACGGCACGCCCAACGGGTTTCTGGCCGACGCCAGCTACTACCCGGTGACCGACCTGCTGCCGCCGCTGTCCCACGACACCTTGATGACCGCCGGGCGCATGGCCCTGGACTACTCCAAGCAGCTGGGCATCACCGGCTGGATGGACCCGCTGGCCAACGAACTGCCCGGCGCGGATGTGAAGAACGACTCGCTGGGCGTGCTGCCGGTCTACAAGGACCTCTCCGAACGCGGTGAACTGACGGCGCACATCGCCGCCCTGCTGATGGCCGACTCCAAGGCCCGCCCAGCCGACCTGGATGAACTGGACAAAGTGCGCCAACAGTTCCTCGGCGTACGCAATCTCACCCTGCCCGGCATCAAGGTCTTCGCCGACGGCGTCGCCGAAATGCCGGCGCAGAGCGCGGCGATGCTCGAGCCCTACAAAAACTCCGGCCAACGCGGCGAACTGCTGCTGGACCCGAAGCACTTCGGTGAGCTGGTCGATGCCGCCGATGCCCGTGGCTGGCTGGTGCATGTGCATGCCATAGGCGATCGCGCTGTGCGCGAGGCACTCAACGGCGTGGAACAGGCCCGACGCGCGCGACACAGCGGTGTCCCGCACTCGATCACCCATTTGCAGATGGTCAGCGCCCAAGACTACCCGCGCTTCAAACAACTCGATGTGATTGCCTCGATGCAGTTGTACTGGGCCAGTGCCGACGAGACCAACCTCGACCTGGTCAAGCCCTATGTCGATGAGCATGCCTTCGCCCACAGCTACCCGGCCCACTCGCTGTACAAGGCCGGCGCGACCATCGCTGGCGCAAGCGACTGGCCGATCACCACCCCGGAGCCGTGGAAGGCGATCTACCAGGCCGTCAGCCGTAAAGGTCCCAAGGGCGTGCTCAATGCCGACGAAGCCATCGACCGAGAAACCATGTTCCAGGCCTACACCCTCAATGCCGCCCGCGCCATGCGTCTGGAGCAGCAAGTCGGCTCGCTGAAGGTGGGCAAGCAGGCCGACATGATCGTCCTCGACCGCGACGTGCTCCACGTCGATCCCGAGGCGCTGCGTGACACCCAGGTGCTGCAGACCTGGTTCGCCGGCAAGCAGATCTACCAGCGCTGATCGCATCCCGGAGGGAAACCCGCGTCCACAAACTCGACACGCATCCCTGTGGGAGCGGGTTCACCCACGAAGCGCCCCCCGTTACACCGTGCACAACAACAATAAATGGAAAGCATCGAATGACCGTACGCAACCTCATCGCAGGCGGCCTGCTCGCCTGCGCCCCGCTGGCCCATGCCATCGACCTCAACGACGATTTCAGCCTTGAGGCCACGGCTGGCGTTTTCAGCGACTACCGCACCCGCGGCATCTCCCAGACCCAGAACGATCCGGCCCTGCAGGGCTCGCTGACCCTGGCCCACGCCAGCGGCCTGTATGCAGGCGTATGGAGCTCGAACGTCGACTTCGGTTTCGGCAGCAGTACGCGCCAGGAGCTGGACTACTACGCCGGCTACTTCTGGCAGATCAACGACGACGTCACCCTCGACACCTCGTACATCAAGTACGTTTACCCGCGCCAGGGCAACTTCAACTACGGCGAGTACCATGCCGAACTGCGCGCCTGGGGCGTGCTGCTGGGCGGCAACTATTCGGACAACTTCAACGGCGACCAGTCGATGCTCTACAGCTACGTGGGCTACACCACGCTGCTGCCGTACGACACCGACCTGCTGGTGCGCTACGGGCGCAACGACTACAAGGACCCGAGCTGGTTCGCCAATGACGGCGCCAGCCGCGACGACTACCACGAATGGGAGGTGAAGCTGACCCGCACGATGCTGTCGCTCGATTGGTCCGTCAGCTACATCGACACCGACCTCTCCGAGAGCGAATGCGCCAGTTACCTCGGCTTCAAGGATGTCTGCTCGGCCACGGTGGTGGCCTCGGTCAGCAAGACGTTCTGACCCACAGCGCGAGGGGCCGCATAGCGGCCCTGATCACTGGCTCGGGTCCTCGCGCTTGAGCGAGAACCGGCACACCGTGCCCCCACGCAACATGCACTCCTCATGCACCGCCTCAGCACCGCCCAGGGCCCCAATCAGCGCCAGGTCCAGCTCGCAGACAACCGGATGGGCCTTGGCCAGGTGATGGAACACGCAGTTGTGGGCAACGATCTGCGGCTCGCCGGAGGAACGGAAGAACACCTGGGCCTCGTAACCTGCGTTGTTCATGTACTCCACAATGCGCGCTTCATCCACCACCTGCGTCTCCAGGTCCTCGGCCATCTTGCGGCCTAGGTTGCGCATCAGCGCCGAAAGGGCCTGGGGCCCGATGAGGCCGGCGACTTCGGCGATCAACAGGTTGGCCAGCAAGGGATACTGCCGGGGGAACAGCTCCCGTGCATGATCGGTCAGCTGATGCAGTTGCTCCGGGCGCCGCCCGGTGGGCCGGGTGGCGCCGCGTCTGACCAGGCCGTCGCGCTCCAGTGCCGCCAGGTGCTGACGCACCGCGGTACGGGTGATCGCCAGGGCCTGCGCCAATTCATCGATGCTCATGCCGTCAGGCTGGTAGAGCAAGGCATTGAGCAGGTCCTGCTGGGTACGGCCCAGTCCTTCCAGCATGCGAGTGGCTCCTCGTTCAGAACTTGTCCGGGAACTGCTTGACCAACGCCCCGGCCAAGGTATCGGCCAGTGTCAGCATGTGCTGACGCATCATCTGCCAGGTCTGTGCTTCCCCAGCGTAGTCCTGCGCGGCGAGCTGGTCGATCTGAGACAGGTGGTGCCCCCCATGGGCCGTCAGCATCGACAGCAACGTCTGCTCCGGCAAATACGGGTTGGCCTTGGCCAGGAAGGCCGACAACGCCTTGGCGTTGCTCGACAGCTCGTTCACCGCCGCTTGCTTAGCGGATTTGTCCTTGGCGACGGTGGCATCGCTGTAATGCTTGACGGCCCCCCAGTGTCCGGCCAGCAGCTTGAGCAACTGGTCAGCGGCAGGCTGGCCGTACAGCGGAGCAATGCTATTGGCGATGCTGGTGGCATTGCTGACCACCTGCTTGGCGGCGGTTTCAGCTTGCGCCTTGTTGCCGGTCTGGTTGGCGAGCGCATAATTCCTGACCCAGAACACATGCTCGCCCCAAAGATCGCGCAGGGCCAAGCGCGTGGTCAGGGCGGCGGAATCGGCAACTGGTGCAGCGGATGTGGCAGGGGTTTGGCTCCAGGCTGGCGGAACGCACAGGGCGAGCAGCAGCAAGGCAGCGATCTTGAGATTCATGGCAGCACCCTCAGGAAAAGGATCGGACTGACAAGAATAATTTAAGCATCAAAATATGTTTTTATTCGGCCGAAGCCTGGATTCCGATCAACGGTGCGGGTACGCCACAGAGGTTCGTGCAGTTCCCACGACGTGTTCAGCACCCAAGAATCCCCCACAGGTACAACGCCGAGCCTGAGCACGGCGCGGTACCGGTGGGAGCGGGTTCACCCGCGAAGGGCGCGCCTCAGATCCGGAAGCTGCCCACCAGTTGCTTCAACCGCCCCGCCTGCTGGCTCAGGGCGTCGCAATGGCGCAGGGTCTCGTTGAGGTTCTCCACCCCTTGCTGGTTGAGGCTGTTGATCTGGGTGATGTCCAGGTTCAGGCTCTCGACCACGGCGCTCTGCTCCTCGGTGGCGGTGGCCACCGACTGGTTCATGCCGTCAATTTCGCCGATGCGTTGGGTCACGCTGGCCAGGCGGGCGCCGGCCTGGTTGGCCACCTGCACGGTCTGCTCGCTGGACACCTGACTTTCGTTCATGGTGTGCACCGCCTCGCGCGAACCTACCTGCAGGCTGGTGATCATGCGGTGGATCTCCTCGGCCGACTCCTGGGTGCGGTGAGCCAGGTTGCGCACCTCGTCGGCCACCACGGCAAAGCCACGCCCGGCCTCGCCGGCGCGGGCGGCCTCGATGGCAGCGTTGAGCGCCAGCAGGTTGGTCTGCTGGGAAATGCCCTTGATCACGTCGAGAATCTTGCCGATCTCGTCGGTGCTGGCGTTGAGCGTTTCGATCTGCTCGCACGACTCGCTGATCTTCTGCGAAAGCGCGGTCATGGCGTTGATCGCATCGTCCACCACCTGACGGCCATCGTTGGCCTGGTCGCTGGCGCCGCTGGCGTGCTGCGAAGCGTCGGCGGCATTGCGGGCGATTTCCTGGGTGGCCGCGCCCAGCTGGTTGATCGCCGCGGCGACGCTGTTGGTGCGCATGCTCTGCTCCTCGGAGCCGATGATCGAGGCGTTGGAGGCGTTGACCACCTTCTCCGACAGGTCATGCACCAGGCGGGTGGCCGAGGACACCTCGCTGATCGAGGCGTGGATGCGCTCGACGAAACGGTTGAACGAGGTGGCCAGCTCACCGAACTCGTCCTTGTGCTGCACTGCCAGGCGGCGGGTCAGGTCGCCTTCGCCTTCGGCGATGTCCCGCATGGCGCGGCCCATGGTGGTCAGCGGACGCATCAGCACCGGAATGAGCAGGCCCAGCAGGCCCGCGATGGCAGCCACGGCGATGAGCATGGCGATGATCGCCGAGGTGCGGAACTGGCTGAGCGGGGCGTAGGCCTTGTCCTTGTCGATGGACAGACCGATGTACCACTGCGCCGACGGCAGGCCTTCGACCGGGGCGAAGGAGATGATCCGATCCTGGCCATTGAGGGTGACGTCCTGCATGCCCGGTTCGACCTTCAGGCCGGCATTGGGGTAGATGTCCTTGAGGTTCTTCATCAGCTGGTCCTTGTCGGGGCTGACGATGACCTGGCCGCTGCGATCGGCGAGGAAGGCGTGGCCGATGCCGCCGAAGTCCACCGAGTTGATGATCTTCACCAAGGTGTCCAAGGTGAGATCGCCCCCGACCACACCGACCAAGGTGCCATCAGCCCGGCTCTTGACCGGCGAGGCAATGGTGACCATCAGGCCACCGACAGCGCCCTGGTAGGGGGCGGTGACCACCGTATGACCCGCACTGGTCGCCGCGTTGTACCAAGGTCGCTGGCGAGGGTCGTAGCCGTCGGGCATCTGCGTGTCCGGGCGCTGGGTGAAGACGCCGGTAGCATGGCCCAGGTAGGTGAAGAGGAAGTTGCTGGTGTAGGACGGTTGCTCAATCAACCCCACCAGATTCTCGCCAGCGCCCTGCTGGGCGATGTCCTGGGCCAGGTTTTCCAGTATCAGGATGCGTCCGGTCATCCAGTTCTGCACACTGCTGGCGGTCAGGGCACCAGCCTGTTGTACGGAGGATTCGATGTTCTGGCGAATGATGTTGCGCTGCAGGTAGTCGTTGTAGAGGGTAAACAAGGCAAACGCCAATACCACGATGCCACAGGCACTGAGCAGAATCTTGTGACGGAATTTCAGGTTCATGTTCAGAGACCTTGGGTAACTTTTCTTTTTTTAATGTTGCACGCTCGCCCCCGCAATCGCGGGGTCCTGCCTTTATCTATCGGCTGCCTGCGCTCGGTTCTTGAATATCCCTTGGCGTATTTGCGACCTGCGGCATGCGGCACCTTTTACTTGCCCCATGACCTCACAGGCAGCTTATGACCCACTGTATGGCCCGTTTCACGCCGATCTGTCACTAACGTCCGGCACGGGCCTGCACTAGCATCGGCCACTCCACCGGAGTGCAGCGCATGAACGAATTTCCTGGCGACATCGATTTCTCGGGCCTGACACCTCGCAGGCTGGAACTGGACGACCATGCAATGATCTGTGAACACCGTGAGCGGATGTTCCTGGAGGCCGGCGGGGACCCCACGCAACTGTGCGTGATGACCGAACACTTTCGGCCCTGGTTGCTCCCGCGCCTGACGGACGGGCGCTACTACGGGTTCGCCCTGATGGACGGGGCGATCAATGCAGCGGCGATTGGCCTGATGAGCATCGATTGGCCGCCCCATCCTGCTCATCCGAGTCAGGATCAACGCGGCTACGTACTGAATGTGTTCGTCGAGCCTGCTTACCGGCGACGGGGGTTGGCGTCGGCCTTGATGCAATTGGCCGAGGCCGAATTCGTCACGCGCGGGATCGGCTTCGGGGTGCTGCACGCCACGGAAGTTGGCCGGCCGGTATATGAAGCGCAGGGCTGGCAGGCCACTGCCGAGATGGCCAAGTCACTGGCTTAGATAAGTTGCGCCCTTAGTTTCGATGGCCTGATCGCAACTAATATCATAACGCCACTACTTGTTGCACACTGGCAATAAAAAACCCCCTACTCCATTAAGAGAGGGGGTTCTGATTACACCCAATCGAGGTGTAATCCGTACATCCAAAATTACTGCTGTTGTGGCAGCTTGTCGATCGGGCCGCAACCGCCGATAACTTTGGAGATGGAAACCGATGGGTGGAACAGGTAGTCGTACGAGCAGTTCTTTGGCTGGTTGTAGACTTGGCCGGTGCAGCCGGAGAGCAGGGCCACGCCCGAGATGACAGCAACAGCGGCGGTGGCTTTGATCAGCTTTTTCATTACTAAATCCTTTAATTTATAATTCACCATCGTACTGATGGCGGCGCGATATTAACCACATCGTCAAAAAAAATAAACGCCGTTTTCATTGTTTCAAAACAAGAAGCGGCAAGTTTCTCGGCGCAGCCCACGCGCACTTATCCAGTTGGATTGTTTTTAACTGAACATCCACGCAAACAGCAACGCACGTCACGTTCGACTAAAACAATTATTCGAACGTTACTTGCGCATCCAATAAGAGGTTAATGGTTCGCGTGAGCCGAGCGTCCCTCTTCACAGTAAACGGCGAATGTCCTCGACGACTTGTCGATTCACCCAGACACCTTCAACCACTGAACGCTTGCGGGCACTGAAACGTCGCTGGGAAGGCAAACGTGCGCCCTGATCGGTGATGGCGGCGAACAAGTGCTCCGCTCGTTGCAACCCGGCCTCGAGGTCTTCGCCGAGAAACGCCTTGGGGTCGAACGCCAGCAGCAGCTCGCCATGGCACGGCGTAGCACCGGCGCCGTCATCGAAGGCCATGGATTCGAGGCTGGTCATATCGCCGATCAATGCACCTGCCAACAGCTCGATCATCGCCGCCAAGGCCGACCCCTTGTGCCCACCGAAGGTCTGCATGGCGCCGGCCAATGCAGCACTGGCATCGTTGGTCGGCTGGCCATCACGGTCCAGTGCCCAACCATCGGGAATCGGCTTGCCTTCACGCGCGTGCAGTTCGATATCACCCCGGGCGATCGCACTGGTGGCAAAGTCGAACACGAACGGCTCGCCATGCGGACGCGGCCAAGCGAATGCCAACGGGTTGGTGCCGAACACGCCCCGCTTGCCCCCTGCCGGCGCCACCCAGCTGTGGCTGGGTGTCATCGCCATGCCGACCAGCCCGTGGGCGGCGATGGCCTCCACCTCCGGCCACAACGCCGAGAAGTGGAAGCAGTTGCGAATCACCAGGGCCGCGATGCCCTGCTTGCGGGCCTTTTCCACCAGCACAGGAAGGCCGGTCTGGAAGGCCAGCAGCGAGTACCCCTTGTGGGCGTCGACCTTGACGATCGACGGCCCACTGTCATGAACCGTCGGCAGCACCGCCGGGTCGACCTTGCCGGATCGCAGCGAACGCACACACACCAGCACCCGGTACAGGCCATGGGAATGGCACTCGTCGCGCTGGCCCTGGGTGATCACATCGGCGATGGCCTGGGCATGGGCATCGGACATACCGTTGGCCAGCAGTGCGCTGACGGCCAGCGCATGGACCTCTTCGAGCGTCATGTGGACACTGTCATTCATTTGCTGTTACTCCCTGAATGCGACCGCGGCAGCCCAAGGCTGCCGCGGTGCGTGCGTGAAAATGCCAGGCGTGGCGGAGTCGACCTGCGACTCAGCGAGCGTGGGCGGTGGTGAATCCTTTAGTGGCTGGCTGGACGTTCGGTTGTTCTTCCTCTTCATCGGCATCCAGGCGCAGCAGGTGTGCCGGCACGCCAGTGCGTGCGCCCCAGTAATAGATGCCGAGGGAGCACAGGCCAACGACGACGTTGTCCAGCGGATGGGCCAGCACGCCGATTCCGCCGAAACTGCCGAGCTTGGAGAACACGATGATCATCGCGTAGAAGCCCACCAGCCACAGCGACGAACGCACTTGCTGCTTGAGCGACAGGTGCTCGGTGGGCACGAAGCGGCCGGCCAGCAGATAGACGACGAACATCAGGATCTGCAGGCTGAGCAGCCAGGACACCGTGCTCCAGCCCGACCAGTAGACGATCAACGAGGCGATGATGAACGACACCGGACCCAGCACCCCCATGGCCTTGACGCGGAACGGGCGCTCCAGGTCCGGCGCGCTGCGGCGCAGGGCGGCGACCGAGACCGGGGCGACCGCATAGCTCAGCACCAGCGCGGCCGACACCACGTTGATCAGCGCTTCCCAGGAGGGGAACGGCAGGGTCCAGAAGATCGACAGGCCGAAGGTCAGCCACAGCGCGGGGCGCGGGATGCCGGATTTCTCGTCGATGCGGGTGAACACCTTGAAGAAGGTGCCGGTGCGCGCCCAACCGTAGATGACCCGTGGTGTGGCGTTCATGTAGATGTTGCCGCAGCCGCTCGGCGAGATCACCGCATCGGCGACCACCAGGTACGCCAGCCAGCCTACGCCCAAGGCGACGGCGATGTCGCGGTAAGGCAGTGAGAATTCCTTGTTGATCAGGCCCCAGCCATTGGCCAGCATCTCGGTCGGCACACTGCCCAGGAATGCCACTTGCAGCAGCACATAGATGGCCGTGGACAACAGCACCGAGAGAATCAGCGCAATCGGAATGGTACGTTGCGGGTTACGCACTTCACTGGCCACCGAGATGATCGGCGTCAGCCCCAGGTACGCGAAGATGATGCCACCGCCGGAGACGGCCATTTCGATGCCGGACATGCCAAACGGGGCAAAGCCCTGGACCTCGAGGTTTTCCGGACGGAAGAAGCTGTAGAGCACGACGATGACCAGCAGCGGCACGATGAACTTGAACGTGCTGATCAGGTTGTTGGCCTTGGCAAAGGTCTTGACGCTGCGGTAGTTGACCACGAAGAACAGGCACAGCAGGGCGAACTGCACCAGCCAGCCGGCCAGGGTCGCGTCATTGGTCCCCGGATGAGTCAGTTGCGGAAACCAGGCCGCAGCGTACTGACGCGAGGCGACCACTTCGATCGCCACCAGGCTCGAGAACGCGATGATGGTGATGAAGCCCATCAGGTAGCCCAGCAAGGGCCCGTGGGAAAAGACCGGGTAGCGCACCACGCCACCGGCGCGCGGCAAGGCGGCGCCCAGTTCGCAGTAGACGATGCCCAGCAGCAGCACGGCGAAGCCGCCGATCAACCAGGAAATGATGCCCGCCGGGCCTGCGATGGCCGACACATGGCTGGCGGCGAACAGCCAACCGGAGCCGAAAATGGCTCCCAGGCCGATGAACGTCAAGTCCATCAGCGACAGTTGTTTCTTGAATTTACCTTGGCCTGACATAGCTAAGCCCTTTTTTGTGGATTATTGAAATAGGCAGAAACTGTGTTGGAGATCAGTGTGCTTAGGCGGTGGAGTTGCAGCCTCTCGGTTCGAGAATGCGCGTTCAGCGGATGTCCGGTGAGCGGCGCTCTGTTTTCAGCGATGGGTTACCAAACCCCGTCCCAGACAGGCGGGTGGTCTATAGCCGCCAGTGGATCGAAGGGTTCGACGAGGTGTCTGGCACGCTCTGTCTTTTTTAGGTTGAACTGGTCGCGGCAACAATTGCTTGATGGTTTTCATCAGCGTTGATGACGATATCTGCACAATTTGCATTCATGACTTGACGCAGGAGCCACGCCCCGAGGCATCCTGAACGGCAATCTCAGCCCCTGTCGAAAGCGCCCCACGACGCCTTCGCCCCTTCAGGACCAGCACCATGCCCGAGCAGCACTTTTCCACCTTCAGCGAAGGCCTCACCGCCCATCGGCCGAAAAACATGAAGGAACTGATGGCCTGCATCTCGCTGATGCAGCCCATGCTCGACGCCATCCCCAATGCGGTGATCTTCGTGAAGGACGCCCAGGCCCGGTACCTGATGGCCAACCGCACCTTGGTCGAGCGCTGCGGCCTCAAGTCCCTCGCCCCCCTGCTCGGGCGCACCAGCGCACAAGTCTTTCCCGCGCAGCTCGGGCCGGGCTATACCGAGCAGGACCGTCGCGTCCTGGAGGGCGGCCTGGTGCTGCAGGACCAACTGGAGGTGCACCTGTATGGCAGCCAGGAACCGGGCTGGTGCCTGACCCACAAGCGGCCGATTCTCAACCGCCGCGGCGAGGTGATGGGGCTGATCGGCATTTCCGTCGACCTGCAGTCGGCCGCCCAGGCCCACCCGGCCTATCAGCGGCTGTCGGCGGTGGATACCTACATCCGTGAGCACTATCACCGGCCCATCACCCTCGATGACCTGACCGACGTCGCCGGCCTCTCGGTGGCGCAGCTGGAGCGGTACTGCAAGCGCATCTTCCACCTGACGCCCCGCCAGATGATCCACAAGGCGCGCCTCGAACAGGCGCACCTGCTGCTGCGCGCGGACCTTCCGATCACCGAGATCGCCCTGCGCTGCGGCTACACCGATCACAGCGCGTTCTCGCGCCAGTTCAAGACCATGACTGGCTTCACGCCACGCCAGTACCGCCAGGCGACACGCAGCTGATCACCTCAAGAACCCCATGACGCCTGGAGTTGGCACGTCTCTGTGGGAGCGGATTCACCCGCGCATACTGGGCTGAACTCACCACCGCCTTCGCGGGTAAACCCGCTCCCGCCGGTTCGATCATCGCGAAGGAAATGCACGAGAGGCTTGATTGTATAAAATCTACATTGTATAAAATCTTCAATCCGCCCATCCCAGCCCACCGGCTGATGCGTTCAGAGGATCCATAATTTCAATGAAAAGCATCCACGTCATCGACTCCCACACCGGTGGTGAACCCACCCGCCTGGTCATGAGCGGCTTCCCTGCCGTCGCTGGCCAGAGCATGAGCCAGAAGCGCGACGCGCTGCGCAACGAGCATGATCAATGGCGCCGCGCAACCTTGCTCGAACCGCGTGGCAACGACGTGCTGGTCGGCGCCTTGTACTGCGAGCCTGTTTCCGCCGATGCCACCTGCGGCGTCATCTTCTTCAACAACACCGGTTACCTGGGCATGTGCGGCCACGGCACCATTGGCCTGGTCGCCTCGCTGCATCACTTGGGGATGATCGAGCCAGGCGAGCACAAGATCGACACTCCGGTCGGCCCGGTAAACGCCACCCTGCATGCCGACGGCGCCGTCACCGTGCGCAACGTGCCGGCCTACCGTTATCGCCACGACGTCCCGGTACAAGTGCCTGGCTACGGCGAAGTACGCGGCGACATTGCCTGGGGCGGCAACTGGTTCTTCTTGGTGTCCGACCACGGCCAGGTGCTGGAACTGGCCAACGTCGAAGCGCTGACTGCCTACACCTGGTCGATTCTCCAGGCGCTGGAAGCCAACGGCATCTTCGGTGAGGACGGCGGCGTGATCGATCACGTCGAACTGTTCGCCTCCGACCCGCAGGCCGACAGCCGCAACTTCGTGATGTGCCCAGGCAAGGCCTATGACCGCTCCCCCTGCGGCACCGGCACCAGCGCCAAGCTCGCGTGCCTGGCCGCCGACGGCAAGCTCGCCCCCGGCCAGACCTGGGTCCAGGCCAGCATCACCGGCAGCCGCTTCGAAGGCCGTTATGAACAGGAAGGCGAACGCATCCGTCCTTCCATCACCGGCCGCGCCCATGTCACCGCCGACAGTCAATTGCTGATCGACGAGCAGGACCCCTTCGCCTGGGGCATCTGCCAGTAACCACCACACGCGTCGCCCGCGGCGCGTACACCCTTCACGACCGACCTGAATGAATGCTTCAAGGAGCCCACAATGACTGACAATATCTTCACTGGCTGCATTCCTGCCCTGATGACCCCCTGCACCCCAGACCGCAAGCCAGACTTCGACGCGCTGGTGAAAAAGGGCCGCGAGCTGATCGATATCGGCATGAGCGCCGTGGTGTACTGCGGCTCGATGGGGGATTGGCCGCTGCTGACCGAAGCCGAGCGCCAGGAAGGCGTGGCCCGCCTGGTCGCCGCCGGCATCCCGACCATCGTCGGCACCGGCGCGGTCAACTCCCGTGAAGCCGTCTCCCATGCCGCCCACGCCGCCAAGGTCGGTGCCCACGGCCTGATGGTCATTCCGCGTGTACTGTCCCGCGGCTCGTCCATCCCGGCCCAGAAGGAACACTTCAAGGCCATCCTCAATGCCGCCCCGAACCTGCCGGCGGTGATCTACAACAGCCCTCACTACGGCTTCGCCACCCGCGCCGACCTGTTCTTCGAACTGCGCCGCGAACACCCGAACCTGATCGGCTTCAAGGAGTTCGGTGGCGCGGCTGCCATGAGCTACGCCGCCGAGTTCATCACCTCCAAGGATGAAGAAGTCACCTTGATGGCGGGCGTGGACACCCAGGTCTTCCACGGCTTCGTCAAGTGCAACGCCACCGGCGCCATCACCGGCATCGGCAACGCCCTGCCACGCGAAGTGTTGCTGCTGATCAAGCTGTGCAAGGAAGCCGCGGTCGGTGACGCCAAGGCCCGTCGCCTGGCCCTGGAGCTCGAAGGCGCACTGGCGATCCTGTCGTCCTTCGATGAAGGCGTGGACCTGGTGCTGTACTACAAGCACCTGATGGTCCTGAACGGCGACAAGGAATACACCCTGCACTTCAACGAGACCGACGTCCTGAGCGACAGCCAGCGCCGCTACGCGGAAAACCAGTACGCCCAGTTCCGCCGCTGGTACGCCAGCTGGTCGGTCGAAAACAACCTGGTCTGATCCCGCCCCGCGTCACCTCCCTGAGGCGGTGCGCCCCTTGGCGCACCGCCCTCCTCTTCCCGCCTGGTGCGGGAATCTGACTTTCCCGACCTCAGGAGAACCCCATGAGTCTTTCAGGTAACCTGCTGATCGGCCAACGCGCCGTCGCCGGCACCCAAGCCGCGGTCCATGCTATCGATCCCGCCACCAACCAGCCGCTCGAACCGGCCTACCATGGCGGCAGCCGTGAGCATGTCGAGCTCGCCTGCAGCCTGGCCTGGGATGCCTTCGACCGTTATCGCGATACCTCGCTTGAAGCACGTGCCGCGTTCCTCGAGCGCATCGCCCAGAACATCGAAGTCCTCGGCGACACGCTGGTCCAGCGCGCCGTGGCCGAAAGCGGGCTGCCGCAAGCCCGCATTCAGGGTGAAATCGGTCGCACCTGCTTCCAGTTGCGCACTTTTGCCCGTACCGTCCGTGCCGGCGAATGGCTGGATGTGCGCGTGGACGAAGCGCTGCCCGAGCGCCAGCCACTGCCGCGTCCGGACTTGCGCCAGCGTCATGTCGCCCTGGGCCCGGTGGCGGTGTTCGGCGCCAGCAACTTCCCCCTGGCCTTCTCGGTGGCCGGTGGTGATACCGCCTCGGCCTTCGCCGCCGGTTGCCCGGTGATCGTCAAGGCCCACAGCGCCCACCCGGGCACCAGCGAACTGGTTGGCCGCGCCATCCAGCAGGCCGTTCAGGATTGCAAGCTGCCCGAGGGGGTGTTCTCGCTGCTGTACGGCTCGGGCACCGAAATCGGCATTGGCCTAGTCAACGACCCGCGCATCAAGGCCGTCGGCTTCACCGGCTCGCGCAGTGGTGGCGTTGCCCTGACCCACGCCGCCCAGGCACGCCGTGAGCCCATCCCGGTATATGCCGAAATGAGCTCGATCAACCCAGTGTTCCTGTTCGAGTCGGCGCTGGCCAACCGTGGTACCGCGCTCGCCGAAGGCTTCGTCGCCTCCCTCAACCAGGGCGCCGGCCAATTCTGCACCAACCCTGGCCTGGTGATCTCCGTCAAAGGCCCAGCCCTGGACAACTTCATCGCCACCGCCAGCGCCGCCATCGCCAAGAGCCCGACCCAGACCATGCTCACGCCTGGTATCTACAAGGCCTATAGCAATGGTGTCCAAGCCCTGGCAGCCAACGCCAGCGCACGCCTGCAAGCCAAAGGCGTCGAGAGCGAAGGCCACAACCAATGCCAATCGCACCTGTTCGTGACCACTGCCCACGACTTCATGCGTGACGACGCTCTGCAGGCCGAGGTATTCGGCTCGTCTTCGCTGATCGTCGAATGCGACGACCTGGCCCAGGCCAGGCAAGTGGCCGAACAGCTCGAAGGCCAGCTCACCGCCACCGTGCACATGGACGATGCCGATACCGACGCCGTCGCCACGCTGCTGCCAACGCTGGAGCGCAAGGCCGGACGCATCCTGATCAATGGCTGGCCGACCGGCGTGGAAGTGTGCGACGCGATGGTCCACGGCGGCCCGTTCCCGGCCACCTCCGATGCCCGCAGCACCTCGGTGGGCACTGCGGCGATCCTGCGGTTCCTGCGCCCGGTGTGCTACCAGAACTTCCCGGACAGCCTCCTGCCAACGGCCATCAAGCAGGGCAACCCGCTGAACCTCAGCCGTCTGGTCAATGGCCAGCGGGTAAGCTGACCGGCAATGGCGCATCCACCTACAGCACGTCGGTGGATGCGCTTTTGCCCTTTGCATACAATATGCAAATTCCAATCGGGTTCTCGAACAGTACTATGGCTAGCTTCAAGACACGTGCCCAGCACGTAGCGGACGATCTTCGCAAACGTATCCTCAGCGGTGAGTTCAAAGGCGCCACCCAGTTGCGTCAGGACGCGCTCGCGCGGGACTACGACGTCAGCCGGATCCCCGTGCGCGAGGCGCTGCTGGCCCTCGAGGCCGAAGGGCTGGTGCAGTTCCACCCGCACCGGGGCGCATTCACCACCGAGCTCTCCACCGCCACCATTCGCGAGCTGTTCGACCTGCGCGTACTGCTCGAATGCAGGGCCCTGGAGCAAGCCATCCCGAAACTGACGCCAAGCGAACTCGACCGAGCAGAGCGCCTGCTGGACCAATACGATGCCGCACTGGATTCCGGCAGCGACATCGACAACTGGAGTGAGCTGAACTTCGCCTTCCACACTGCCTTGTATTCGCCGGCCCAGCTGCCGGAAACCCTGGCGATGATCACGCACCTCAATACCAAGTGCGATCGCTACATCCGCATGCAACTGCTCTACACGCGGGAAATCCAGAAAGCCGAAAAAGAGCACCGCGAACTGCTGGAACATGCCCGCAACAAAGACATCGAGGCGGCCTGCCGTCTGCTGGATCGCCACATCCGCGAAGCCTGCGAGGGCATCGTCGCGGTCCTGGAAAACAGTCTGAACCACTGACCCCTTGCCCTGAGCGTCTGCGCCAGGGCGCGGTCTGAACACAATAATTGTATAAAATCTACGATCATCGAGGTTTGAGCAGATGCTTTCAGACGAACTTCACCGTAACGGTCACGATGTCTATGACATCGCCGTGGTCGGCGCCGGCATCGTAGGCGCGGCCTGCGCCCTGGCCCTCTCGCGCCAGGGCCATCGGGTGCTGGTGCTCGACCGGGATGAGCCAGGCCAAGGCGCATCGTTCGGCAACGCCGGCCACCTGGCCACCGAACAGGTCTTCCCCATCGCCGACGTGTCCATTCTCAAACGCCTGCCGGCCATGCTGATGGACCCGATGGGCCCCCTGCGCCTGGATTGGCGTTACCTGCCCAGGGCCCTGCCCTGGTTCACACGCTTGCTGCTGAACCTGCGTCAACGCCCCTACCGCAACAGCGTCGCAGCCCTGCGCGCCCTCAACGAAGCGAGCCTGGATGCCTGGCGGCGTCTGCTGGCCTCCACCGGCAATACGCAGTTGCTCAAGGAAGATGGCTCCCTGCTGGTGTTCGAGCGTCCCGAGTCGCGCACTGCCATCGATGCGCTCAAGCAGAAGATGCAGGCCCAGGGCGTGCCCGTCGATTTCTGGGACGCCAATGCCGTACGACATGCGGCGCCGCAATTGTCCGAATCGATCCAGGGCGCACTGTTCTTCCCCGCGACCGGTCATTTCATCGACCCCCACGTGGTGGTGAACGCCTTGGTAAAAGCGGCCCAGGACGGCGGCGTTCATTTCGCCCGTCAACGCGTCGACGGGGGACGCGTGCATCAGGACGGCGTCGTGCTACGAACCGACCATGGCGAGGTCAATGCGCGAAAGGTGCTGATCGCCTGCGGTGCCCACTCCGCCAAGCTCACCCAGCAACTGACCGGCAAGCGCGTACCGCTGGACACCGAACGCGGCTATCACCTGATGCTGCCCAACGAGCACGACCGCCTGCCCTTGGCTGTCACCTCGCTGGAGCGTCGTTTCATCATGACGCCCATGCAAGGCGGCCTGCGCCTGGCCGGCACCGTGGAGTTCGCAGGGCTCGATCGGGCGCCGAACATGCAGCGGGCCTGGCAGTTGCATCGACTGACCCAGGGGCTGTTCAAGAAAGCACTGAACATCGATGCGGCGAGCACCTGGATGGGCTTTCGTCCTTCCCTGCCCGACTCGCTGCCGGTGATCGACCAAGCCTGCGGCGGCAAAGTCTTGCTCGCCTTCGGTCACCAGCACCTGGGGCTCACCCAGGCGGCGACCACTGCCGAACTGGTCGCCTCCATGACCGGATCGGTGCCCACTGGGGCTGGGCATTTGCCTGCGCTTGCGCCTTACCGTTTGGATCGGTTCTGAAGTCGGGGGCTGCTTTGCAGCCCCAGCGTCTCAGCGTTTGGCCAACTCCTCATCCACCGCCCGCAGCGACTTGCCTCGGGTCTCACGGGTCGCCGCCACCGCGACGATCGAGATCAACGCAGCCCCCACCAGGTACCAGGCAATCGGCGTCGAGCTGTTGTATTCCTTGAGCAAGGTGACCGCGATCAGCGGCGCCAACGACCCCGCCAGGATCGGCGCCACCTGATAGCACAGCGACAAAGCCGTGTAGCGAACATGGGTCGGGAACAACTCCGCCATCAGCGCCGAGTAAGGCGCGTAGGTCATGGACTCGATGGCCAGGCCCAGGGTGATCGCGGCCATGATCAGCCACTCATTGCCGGTGTCCATCATCGGGAAGCCAACGAAGCCCCAGAATCCGGTCAGCACCGCCCCGATCAGGTACACCGGCTTGCGCCCGATGATGTCCGAGAGGTACCCCATCGCCGGAATCATGAAGAAGTGCAGCAGGTGCGCACCGAACATCAACAGCAGGATCTGCGAGGTGTCCTTGTGCACCACGAGCTTGAGGTAGGTGATGGAGAAGGTCACCACGGTGTAATAAAGGATGTTCTCGGCAAAGCGCGCACCGATGCCGATCAACACTGCGCGCCAGTGCTTGGTCAGTACCTCGACAACTCCGAGCTGGGCCTGCGCGACATGTTGCTGGCGGGCCTGGGCCTCCTTGAAGATCGGCGCATCATCCACCCGCTTGCGGATCCAGTAGCCGATCAGCACCACCACGGCGGAGAACCAGAACGCCACACGCCACCCCCACTCGAGGAACTGCGCCTCCGAGAGGCTCGAGGACAGGATCAGCAGGATGACCGTGGCAATCAGGTTACCGGCCGGAACGCCTGCCTGGGGCCAACTGGCCCAGTAGCCCCGACGGTTGTCCGGGCTGTGCTCGGACACCAGCAACACCGCCCCACCCCATTCGCCACCGAAAGCAAAGCCCTGGATCAGCCGCAGCAGCACCAGCAGCACCGGTGCGGCATAGCCAATCTTTTCGAAGGTGGGCAAGCAGCCCATCAGGAAGGTCGTGATGCCCACCACCACCAGGCTGATCTGCAGCAAGTGTTTGCGCCCCAGCTTGTCGCCGTAGTGGCCGAACACCAAGCCACCGATGGGCCGCGCCAGAAAGCCCACGGCATACAGGGCGAAGGCCGCGATGATGCCATCCATCGCGCTGCCGGTCTGACGGAAGAACAACTGGCCAAAGACCAGGGCCGAGGCCGTGCCATAAAGGAAGAATTCGTACCACTCCGCCACAGCGCCGGCCATGGCGGCGGCCACTACGCGTTTGATACCGGCGGGCGCATGGTCCGCCGTACGGTCAAGCGTTTTGGATGCCACAGAGGTCGTAGAGGTCATCGATGTTCCGCTCCGTTGATCGTTCGTGCTCGGCGTCCGGCCCCAGCTGCCTGGGGATGGAGCACCCATTTTTGTTATATCGTATTTCGTATACGATTTTATCCGAGCAAGAATGAGGCCAGCGTTTCGCCCTGCTCCAGGCAAAGCGGCGCAGGTCGCGCGTTTAAAGGGCTATGAGGTAAAACGGAAGATGCCCCATAGGGCCGGACTGGCCCGGGGGACTGTTACGGGAGGAAGCAACGCGGAAAGCGATGCCACAGAAAGGATCACCTGCCAGTGGGTTGCTCAGCGATGAGGCAAGTGCTCGTAGAGGCTCTGGCAGACGCCGTTGATGTGCGCTTCGATCAACTGCGCGGCCAGATCAGCATCGCGATTCCGGCAGGCGGCGACGATGTCCCGGTGTTCGTGATCGGCGCGCTCCTTCCCGGCAGACAGACTCATCTGCATCCGCAGGTAACGTTCGACCTTGTCGTGGATCGAGCGGATCAAGCCCACCAGAAACGGTCTCTGCGCGGGCTCGTAAAGACACGCATGCAGCGCCCAGTTGAGTTCGGCCCAGCGGCCGATGTCATCCTCACCAATGAACTCGGCGCAGATCCCTTCCGCTTTCTGGAACGTCTCTTCGGTCATGTTCGGTACCGCCAGGCGGATGGCCTTGACCTCCAGCAGCACACGCACCTCGAACATCTGCGCCAGCTCAGGCTCGGAAATCTTGGTCACCAAGGCGCCCCGGTTGCGGTGAAAATCCACCAGCCCTTCCGCCTCCAGCCGCTTGAGCGCTTCGCGCACTGGGATCTTGCTGACGTTGAACGCTTGGGCGATGTCGTCCTGACGCACCGGCTCGCCCTCGGCCAGATGCCCGGAAATGATCGCTTCGCGCAGGTGCTCGGCGATGATTTCGGAGGTCGAGGGCGTGACACCCAGATTGGGAGCTTTGCGGGGCAGGATCGGCACGGCGGCATCCAGAAGCAATACGGTGTGGATATCTTATACGATACGCGGCACGACCGGCGCCAACCCCGTGCTGCCCGCGCGTCCATTCAATGCAAAGCCCCTGAGGTACGCGCTTCAGGGGCTTGATTCAACGACGACGCAGCGCCGAGTCACCCACAGGTCAAAGCTTGAATTTGCCCACCAGCAACTGCAACTCGCCGCCCAATTGCGCCAGTTTGACGCTGGAAGCGGCAGTTTCCTCGCTGGCCGCTGCCGTCTGCTCGGACACTTCCCGCACATTGAGCACGCTGCGGTTGATTTCCTCGGCCACGGCGCTCTGTTGCTCCGAGGCCGTGGCGATCTGCAGGTTCATCGATTCGATGGTCGCCACCGAACGGCTGATGTTCAGCAGCGAGGTGCCGGCCCGGCGGGTCAACTCGACACTGTTGCTGGTCAACGCGCGGCTGCGCTCAAGGATGTCACCGACCTGCTGCGTGCCACGGTGCAAGCCACTGATCAACTCTTCGATCTCTTCGGTGGAGCTCTGGGTGCGCTGTGCCAGGCTGCGCACCTCATCGGCCACCACCGCGAAGCCGCGACCGGCCTCCCCCGCCCGCGCCGCTTCGATGGCGGCGTTCAAGGCCAGCAGGTTGGTCTGCTGGGCGACCGACTTGATCACATCCAGCACCGTGCCGATCTTGTCGCTTTCTCGCTTGAGCCCGGCCATCGCCTCTGTCGAATGCCCCACCTCGACGTCCAGATGGGTGATCTGCTCGATGGCCTGATTCACCACCGTATCGCTTTCCCGCGCTTCATGGCCTGCGTTGACCGCCGCATTGGAAGCCTCCTCGGCACTGCGCGCGACATCCTGCACGGTCGAGGCCATCTGGTTCATGGCGGTGGCGACCTGGTCCGTCTCGACCTTCTGGCTGCTCACCCCCGCGCTGGTCTGCTCGGTGACCGCCGACAGTTCTTCAGCGGCACTGGCGATCTGCACCACGCCGTCGCGCAGCCCGCCGATCAGGTCGCGCAGGTTCACTGTCATGCGCTGCATACTGGCCTGCAACTCGCCCAGTTCATCACGTCGGGACACCGAAACGTCCTGGCTCAAATCACCATTGGCCACCCGCTCGGCGCTTTGCAGCGCGTCTTTCAACGGCAGCACGATCAACCGTGTAACGGCTTGCCTCAACTCGGTCGCCAGCGCTTCGTTGGCACCAGCGGCAATGGCGCCACTGGCGAAGTCCTTGCCCGCGGCCTCGGCCACCAGCCCGCCTACCAGCGCGTGCGCCGCAATCTTCGGCGCACTGCCATTTTCCAGGTGCAGATTACCCACGGCATTGAACGCAGCGGCGGCTAGCGTGTTGTACAGCGAGTCCTTTAACGCGCTACCGAAACTTCCTCCCTGTCCCAATGCTTGGCTCAACGCCGTGCTGGTGATGTTTTGCAGCGCCTGATTCACCTGCAGGCTGCGGCTGGCCACCACACTGGCGCTGTTGCGCAGATTCTGCGCCGTCAGCGTTACATCGCCCTGGGTGTTACGACTGTTGTCTGCATTGACCCCGGCCTCGACGATACCGCTGTTAATGAGCTGCGCGCCGCTGAGCTGGACATGCCGCCCGGCTGCCACGCTCTGGTTGTTGCTCAATTGGCCGCGAGCGTTCAGCTCAGCGGTACCGGCCGCATACGCAGGGCCATCGAGGGTGACCTGCTGAGCCTTGGCGCGCAGATCGCCTGCGGCGCTGACCTGAGCCATGCGCAATTGCCCATTGGCGTCCAGCTGGATATCGCCACCGCTGGCGATCAGCTTGCCATCGAGTTTTACACCCACCCCAGCTTCTGTACCCACCAGCTTGATCGACCCGGCGTACATGCCGCCGAGCGCTGAAGAGTCGATGGCCAGCTCTGGTTTGGCGGTGCCGTTGTCAGTGCGAGCAGTGGCGGCCAGTGTGCGGGCGTCGACATCGTTGCGCCCGGTGACGATGGTCAGGTCGCGAGCCTGGATCCGGGCGTTGATCTTCGCGCTGCGGGTGATGATCTCGAAGCTATCGACGTTGCTGGCATTGAGCCCCGCCCCTTCGATGATGACCTGGCCTTGGTCGACCTGGTGACGGGTCAACTGGCCATTCTCGATCACCGGTCGCCCCGTGCTCAGCGTGGCCCGCGGCGTGTTGATGAAGCCGCAACCGTCACAGGTGATGCCGTGGGGGTTGGCGACGATGACGTGTGCCCGTTGCCCTGCCACTTCGGTGTAGCCGCGCAACTGGCTGGGGTTGGTACCGTTGACTTCGTTGAGGATGGTAGTGGCGGCGCTGCCCTTCAGATTGGGGTTGCCGAGGACGATGCCACCCAACTGAGTCGCCTGGGTCCGCCCGGTGGCATTGTTGAGGATGACGCCCTGCTTACCGACGTTGTAATCACTGAAGCGGTTGTGCGATAGCCCACTGCCGTTGGGCGCGGCGATGTTGACGATCGGTACGCCGTTGCCCGCCCGATCAAGGCTCGTCCCCGGCGCACTGACCACGATACCTTCACCCGCCTGGGCCCATAACGGCTGCCAGAAGATGGCATTGGCCAATAAGAAGGCCAAGCCACGCTTGGGCAATCCGCAAAAGCGCTCACGGGGTTGAATGGCGGCCGAGCGTTGGCGGGCCAGGAAGGCGAATAGGCGAACGTCCATGTGTGCTCTCGTGAATCAGGTGTCAGATGAAAAGGTCCAGGCGCAAATACACCGGGTGTTCCTTGTCGGGCAGCGCATCGGGCTGCTCCAGGCTGCGGGCGAAGGTCACGCTGGCCGCGAGGTGCTCGCCCCGGGCGAACAATTCCAGCGAGTGGCTGCTGGCACGCCCATGGAAGTCGCCGTTGTAGCGGTCATTGCGGATCACACCCAAGTCGTAACCCAGACCCATGCCGTACTCGGCGACGATCGGCCGCAAAGAGGGCCAGGTGACCGGTCGACTCCAGCGCAGATCGTTGCGCCAGTAACCACCGCTGTCGCCGGACAGCGACTGGTCCTTGAACCCCCGAATCGAAGCCAGGCCACCGAGGCTGATGCGTTGCGGGCTGAACAGCACATCCTCGCTGCGCTGGCCATTGGCCAGGCTACTGAAGCTCAGGCGCTCGCCAAGCAGCTCGAAGCCTTGGATGAAGCTGAGGGTCGCGCTGTATTTGCGATAACGCGCAACCGGCTCGCCGGGCCGCGGATGACCATTGTCCTGGGCATCGAAAGCACCGATGCCCTGCTGAATACCGAGATCGAGGTTCACGAAAGCCCTACCCAGGCGCCGGCCATGGTTGATGCCGAACTGCGCATCGCTGAGGCGATTGCTGCTAGCGTCCAGACGGGTATCTTCGATGTAGTTGTTGGTACGCAGGTGGGCGATCCCGACGTTCAAAGCGGTCTTGCTGACTGCGTCACGGTGTACCACGCGCTCAGCGCGCAGTTGGTGGTTTTGGTTGTCACCGGTTTGCTTGAAGGCAAAGCTGTTAGCCCGTGCTGTTGAGCGGTATTCGCTTTCGCTGTAGCTGTAGCTGAAGTTCCACCACCCCCACGGCAGGTTGTAGTACAGCACGCGGTTGTTCGACCCTTGCGTGTGGTCGCTGACCACATCATGGCCCCCACGCAGCACCAGTTGGTCGGCCAGGCCAAGCGGACTGTCCCATTCAAACCCCATATTGGCTTGCTGCTCGCCCGTGCTGCGTTGGCCTTCGTTGTTGCGCGACAGCGAGGCACGCCAAGGCTTTTGCGGAGTATTGCGCACCAGCGCCCGGCTACCGCCGACCGCTTCGCCTGGGGTCAGTTCCATCTTCGCCTGGTTCGACGGCAAGCGATTGAGCTGATCGATCATCTGCTCGATCTCACGCAGATTGAGCAACTGGCCCGTCGAACCAGGGAAGGCCATGGCCAGCTCACGTTCGGACAGGCCACTGCTGTCGTCGGGGCGAAAACCTTCCAGACGCCCTTCCACGACTATCACTTGCAAATGGCCGGACGACAGGTCCTGCTGGGGCAAGTAGGCGCGGCTGGTCACCAAGCCGCGCGCCAAGTACAGGTCGGTGATGGCTTTGAGCAAAGCGTTGAGGTCGGACACGTCCAGGCATTGGCCGATGAAAGGCTTGAGCAGTGCCTGACGGTTACTGGCCGACAGGCTGTCAGCGCCTTTGAGTTCGATGGTGCTGATGTCGAAGCAGCGCACGTCTTCCGGCCGCTCGGAGGATGCGGGCTGGGCAGCCTTACCAGGCAAAGAACGCAGCTCCTCGAGTCGACGCTGTTGCTCTTCGAGCAGGCGGTTCTGCCGCTCGCGGATCAGGTCCTGGTCACCTGGCGAAGCCCAGGCCGAACCGACAAGATTGCTGAACACAACACACAAGGCAAACCCTTGCGCAGTAACCTGACCGCTCCTCATTGACGCTTCCCTGAGTCATGAAAATCGGGGCGTGATGCTATTTTTAAATCTTGCCCAGGGGCATCAGACGATTCCCTAATCCGAGCGGCGGTAATTACCTGCGTTGAAGGAATAGGTATTGAGGGAAACTAGTGGCATACCGCCGACTGAAAGAGGGGGGCTGAATCTGAAGGTTACCCAGAACTGGGCACCGAAATGCAAAAAGCCCCTGAAACTCTCGTTTCAGGGGCTTTTCATGTATGGCGGAGAGATAGGGACACTCAGCCAGATGAAAGAAAACCCGGCAAACCCAAGTAAAAATTGACACACAGACAAAAAGTAGTACAAATGAGTAGTACAAATCAGATCTGAATCTCGGCGGTATCGTGGCGGACTTCATCTTCAGAAAACGGGACGAATCGACTTGGTATGTGCGCTTGGCCGTACCTGTAGACGTTCAAAAGATCATTGGAAAAAAGGTGTTCGTTCAGTCACTGAAGACTGCGTCCCGCCCTGAGGCTATCCATGCCAGTCATGCACATTTGGCGCTATGGCGGAACCAAATCCGAGGCGCACGAAAGGCGAAGGAAGCTCCTGATGGATGGCAGGAATCTATCGTTGCTGCCACGACCGAAGTCGAGACATTGATCCAAAGCCGAAAGCGCGCGGCAATTGGCGAAGTGGTGCCTGCTATGTCAGTCACAGATTCAGATGTTCAGGCGTTCAGACAGGCTAATCCAGACATCGTGACCCTGATTGAAAAGTGGGAGGATACCCAACCGGGAAACGACATCGCGGGCGATTTGCGTTTGCAAGATACCCTGCAAGCTGGGTTCAAAGCCATGCTTGAACGTTCGTTCCGTGCGAAGCACAGCTTGACCGTGGAGCAACAACAGGAATTGGTATCCCTGATCGAGTCTCCGACCAGCTACCAAAAAAAATCTCCGCTGACCACAGCAAGACTGCTGTCATTTCGGGCTTACAGACTTGACAAGAAAATCGCCGAGAAAACAGTGGATCAACAAGAATCCAAGTTGCGAAAACTTTCGGAGTATCTAACGACTAATCAAGCCCCTCTGGATACTGATACGGTGGCGGATTGGTTAAAATCACTTGAATTATCAAGTAAAACCCTGACCCAATATCTGTTGGCAGGCAGCGTATTTTGGAAATGGGCAAATCGTTATGATGAACGCTGGCGAGCCGATTACAAAGGTCGAGTAAACCCATTCGAAAACCATGATTTGCCCAAAGTACGAGCTAAAGACAGGGCTGCCAGCAAACGGAAAGACTACAGCCTTGAAGATCTAGAAGTATTGTACGATGCGGCCCAAAAGCGGGGGCTGCACGTTTTGGCGGACTTGATTCTCTTGGGTTTTTACACGGGCGCTCGTATAGAAGAACTATGCCAGTTGACTACTAATAATGTTGTAACCCAAGAAAAAATTCTATGCTTTGACTTCCCTGATAGCAAAACCTACGCAGGCATTCGATATGTCCCAGTACATCCTGCACTCAAACCAATTGTAAAACGACTACAAAGAGACTCAGTTGATGACTACTTGATACACTCGACGAGTCGTAACAAGTATAAAAACCGGTCAGATCCTCTTTCAAAGGCATTCGGTCGCCTCAAGACAGCCCATGGATTTGGCAAGCAGCACGTTTTCCATAGCTTCCGGGGAACTGTAGTCACACAACTGCAGAGAGCCAATGTGCCTGGACCACTGATCGCACAGATCGTCGGGCATGAAACGGGCACCGTGACATATGATGTGTACAGCCAAGGGGCAAGCCCACTGCAAAAGCTCAAAGCAATTTCCAAATTGCCACGACTGAAACCACCGGCCAAGACCGACACTACGCCCCCAGTCACCTGATGAGCCGAACAGCCAAGCCCTTGTTACCCGCTCCCTAACAAGAGAATCAGGTACATGTACCTACTAGTCGCTACCGGTGATATATGGAACCACCTGAATTTCCCCCCTAGCCCAGGTGGGGGGGGTTAAGCCCCACGCTTGATCCGGTAGACCGTGGCAACTCCGACGTCTGCAAGTTTGGCAATGTCATTCGCAGACATATTTGGGTGCTTTTCAATTAGCATCTGGACCTTTGTCCATTTTTCCACATTTCTTCCCTTACCCTTTGGCGTCCAGCTTGGGTCCGCAAGGCGTTTGTTTTCCAAGCCTTGTCTAATCCGTTCAACCCGCTTTTCCTGATCAAGGCGAGCCATCGTTGCCATGAGGTCCAACAGCATGCTGTTGATCACGTCCATGATCTGACCTGTCATCCCCTTGTCTTCAATCTGCATGTGACTTGTAGGTAAATCTGCGATCACCAATCGTAAGCCCTTTGCTTTGATCTTGGCCTTCAGTGTTTCCCAATCCGACTGGGACAAGCGGCTTAAACGGTCAACGCTTTCACACACGATGCACTCACCAGTCTGCGCTTCATCCAGCATCCGCATTAGTTCAGGCCGATCTAACGTTGTGCCACTGATGTTTTCCGAATACACGCCAGCGACAAGAAGACCTTTCTCGGCTACGAATGCTTCCAGGCTAGCTTTGGCCCTTAATGCGTCTTGGTCTTTGGTGCTGGCCCGGAGGTACAGGTGTGATTTCAATTTTATTATCCTTTATACTTAAATTTGATAGACCTATGATAATTCGATCATATGGCTATTTTCAATAGGTTTCTGATAGACCAAAGCGAAGGGCCGCCGGACTACTAAAGAAGTAGACTTCTCTGATAGTTCTTAAATGGTGCTGGTTACGTATTCCTTACAACCCTAAAACAAAAGCCCCGCGATGCGGGGCTTTTTTACTTGACCAATTTGAGCCCTGAGCGAGGTGTCAAATTGGTAGGCTTCTGTATGTCCAAGCCAGTCGGTAGAACCTCTGCCAGAAATTCTGGTGTGATACCGAGTTGTTCCGCTAGGGCTTCATGTGTGATGCCGTGATGTTCGTATAACACCTTCAGAGCTGTTTTGATCATTTCAGGTTGTTCACGGACACAAAACGGGTCTTCCTTCTCAGTTATTCCTTCACCCTGATTCTTCAAGTAAATCACGGCACCCCGGTACTGATAGTCATCTATGAGACCCAGCGCTTTCGCACGGTAGATTATCGCTGCCTTGCTTACCTGGAAGTCCATTTTCATTTTGCTAATACCAACCCAGTCCAGTCTACTTCCTCGTCGAGGAAAAGCTTTCAAGAATGTTGATCTTGGTATCAGAAATGCTGATGCAAAACGGTTGGCTTCGGACTCTGTTTTGCGATCACCGGTGACTTGTCCTTCATGTAGTACTAAATGACCAAGTTCGTGAGCGATGTCGAATCGTAACCGAAACGGGCTCTGCTTTGCTTCATTCCTTACAATGACAGGTCTACGAGAGGTGATTGAAAGCGCATCAACCTCTGTTGAAGTGTCTTGAAAAAGCGTCACAACCGCACCGGCACGCTCTACAACTCTAACCATATGAGAGATTGGTCCAAAACCCAATCCCCAGTATGAACGTAACCGCTCAGCCGCTTGTTCAATTTCTTCAGTCGTTTCAGCTCCTGATTCGTCTGGGAAGTCCACAGCTGGCAAACGTACCTTGGTATCGATGAACTCTACAAGCTGATCAAATACGGTACCTCGTGCTAAAACCTTCTGCTTCATGCTGGCCTTTGTTGTTGCCAGCTTACGGAAGTGAGCTTGTTCTTCAGATAGAGAAACTCCGACGGGCTTAAAGAAAAACGTCGGGGCTACATGAAGCGACCGCGCCAGGTCTTTGATAGTCGGGTCGTCAAGCTTTAGCTTTCCTTTCCCATTCTCTAGCTGTGACACATATTGGCGCGTCGTACCTATATCTTCAGCGATGTCGTTTAGGGTTTTTCCCCAGTAATGGCGGGCCAGGCGTAGCTGACTACCCTTAAACACCCCGTCCATTTCTATCAACGGCTTCATCATCTTTACCTTCGGCCGTATCTTCGTCTATCGGAGATAGTTCAATTGGTTCAAGTTCCGCTGCGGCAGGAATTTCATCATCCACAGCGACGAGGGTCCTAACGCGTTCTGCGTTGTAACGCCATTCCGCCACTAAAGTGCCATCATGCTCAGCATGAGCTTCATACCCGACGAAATAGATTTGGTGATCATCTTCCTCCGTCAATGCACGCTCGATAATAAACCGCCACAAGTATTCGGAATGGGCATCTTCTTCGAACAACTGCAATTGCCTTGCTTCGGAGCTCGTAGGATTCAGCACGCGCATTTTCTTGGGATTTTCGTGATCGTCAAGGAAAAAACGCACAGTTTCGCTGCCAATGCCCAGCAGCAGGTCATTTCCGGAATGCTTGATCGTCAACCATGGGTGCTCATTCGAGCGTGCAAGCTGGACTAGCGCGTTTTTAATTCTGGCCCAAGACAGCGTGCCACGGCTGTAGGAACAGTCGAGATCAGTGCTGGCGGTGCGAAGGGCGTCATCTAGGACATCGAGTATTCGCTTGGCGATGATGCTAAGACGGCTAGACGTCAAGCTCGAAGAGATTTCGGATGGTTTGTTCATGGGTCCGCCTGACTGTTCCCTTCATGTGATTTGTAAACCATAATTGTGCCAAACCAAAAATTTGTCAAGCAAGCGCGCTCCCAACCACGAGATTTCGCTATCTGTTCGAATTTGGTGCTATTTACGCCTAATCTTGGCGTTTTCACCACCGCATCCGATCAGAGCTTCTGGCTCGCGAACTCAATGTCGCGGATAAACCTCCACAGACCAGATCCCTTGGCCAGGCCCACTGCAAAGTGCATCAAGCTCCTCTATTGGATTTATCTCATCCATTTCAATCGACTTAATGAATTCGTCAAACTCTTGAGCTTCAGACTCTAGCTCACTGCAAAGCGCATTAAGTTCCTCTATTGGATTTATCTCATCCATTTCAATCGACTTAATGAATTCGTCAAACTCTTGAGCTTCAGACTCTAGCTCGCTGCAAAGCGCATTAAGTTCCTCTATTGGATTTATCTCATCCATTTCAATCGACTTAATGAGTTCGTCAAACTCTTGAGCTTCAGACTCTAGCCCACTGCAAAGTGCATCAAGCTCCTCTATTGGATCTATCTCATCCATTTCAATCAACTTAATGAGTTCGTCAAACTCTTGAGCTTCAGACTCTAGCCCACTGCAAAGTGCATCAAGTTCTTCTAAGCCATCGACGCTATTTTTAACAATATCAAGCTCAACCCCAGCCGTCGCCAATGAACGATGATTAGCTTGAAAAAAGCAAGCACGACACCGACTAGAATCACCACGCAAATTTCGACAACTACAACTTACAACCATATCAGCCTTAGGCTTTAGACGCGACGCCGTAAATCGCTTGTAAGACTCACCTGTACCGTAGTTTTTCGATTCGACCTTGGCAAGATAGGATAAATGCTTAAAGCAATCTCCCAGCCTATCAACATCAAACCAATCGAACCTATGGACTTTAGGGACGATGTGAGTCGTACCACCTGTCAATTTAATCCATGCTTGGTCAATGAACTGCCACAAGCCTGTATGGCCGGCACCGTTGATTTCGCCGAGATCACGTTTTTTACTATTAAACCCAAAAAACACATGACAATGTGGCTTGCCTTTCTTAGGACCGATTTCCCTGGCTGCACCATGAATAACTTTCCCTACTCGACAAACACTCAACGATCCTAGTCTGATCTTGACAGCCTCAATATATGCACTTAATAGCTGACCTTCTTTTTTATGACCTAATCTAGGACCATCAGGAAACCGGAGATCTACACGAATCACAGTAATTCTAGAGTGGTGGGTCATCAGCGAAAACAGCTGATCATGGATTCTAGCAAGGATTTCAACGTAACTTTTCTTATTGCGCTTTACGGACGCACGGATCGGCAAGCCTCTAAACAAGCCAGCCGAGGTTATTGTCATTCTAATTTTTGTACCTATATAAAATTTCTGATTACTGGAAAGCCATCACGCCCAATCACAGCCAATACTGCACCATCATAATTAGCACAACCTGTTTTCTTTCAATAGCACCGGGAAAGCGTATCACTCACTGAATTTCAGGAAGACAACGAAACAACACCCAGGCCAGCATTACGATGCCATAGACTGGATATTTGATATAACCATATAGCAAGGCACATACCCGTCGCGAACCAACCAGGTATTGGGCTTAACTGAAAAAATTGATACGGAAAACGGTACGAGAGGAAGGGACTTGAACTAAAGACTAGCAAAAAATCTAATGGGACTAAACATTAAATCATTTTTTTTGCACATCGGACCAGTTCGTCACCCCTTAGGCATCAACCGTCGAACACAGCCAAAAAGCCACCAAGGCGCGATTTAAGCGGCGATCAGGCTAAGGGTATAGGGGTACATAGGCGCATAGCAGATCGCTTCTCAAAACGCGAATCAGGCACGCTGGTGCAGCCTATCAACGTCACCCCCAGACTTTCAATCGCGAGATCTGCGCGCAAGAGCGACGATTCTGAACCAAGAATAGGTCCATGGGCACGATACCAGAAACCATGCTCAGCTAATGGGGTATAGACCAATCGAGAAGCCTAAGTGAATCACGTTACAACTCAACTCATCACTGAACCTAAATATCCGATTCTATTTCCCATCATCCAACGAATTGAGATAGGCAGCGATAATATCACCATGACATGCTGCGGGCTTACAATGGCATGCCAACCGATGCCCCTTGATCGCCGTGACATGTTTTTCAAAATCTGCAGAGACCTTTAAGAGTCCGTTATCAAAATCATACTTAAATTTTCGAATAACCTCATCCCTATCACCATCAGCGCCAATTTGGTACGGATTACCCCAAATTGTTCCTCTACCAATGTAGGTATCATACGCATCACCACGATCCCTATTGACCACTCTAGTCAACTCGAGTTCGATAGCCCGGTACGGAATACCCATATCCCAAATAGCTTGTTTAACAAGAAAGTAGTCATCCCTATCTTCAAACAGGACGGCATGAGTACAATCACGAATTGCATCTTGCCAAGTTTCGAACCCCTGAAACTCGATAGACTTTTCTGTGCAAAACCTTCCAATGAACCCATTGGGATCTTCTGCACAATGAACCACAAATTTTTTAGACTGTAGAATTCGACCAAACTTCCTTTCAAACTTAACAAATGAAAGAAACTCAGCCGGATACATAACAAACACTTTATTAGTCATGTCAAATGCTGTACCTGAAGATCAATATCTGGCCACTGATCTTTTAAGTATTCAATAACTAACCGTCGATGACAATGATGAGGAAGGTGCTCACTACATAGCAGGCAAGCCCCATCCAATGCAGATGGAGACAGTGCTTTTTCAATGCGTCGCTTTGACATCAGCTCCATAAACCTATCAGCATATTCATCCCAGCCAATCTCTTTCTGCTGATAGGGTTTTAGTATATTTTTGGTGGGAGCCAAGTCAGGTTCATAAACATACTCAATACCGCAAAGCTCGTTCAAAAAGTACTTCAGATCATCTTTCTTCGCAAACCCCGACAACTGCGAGACGTTATTCAATCTAACATCTATCAGTTTTTTACTACCAGATAGTTTTAACAGCGAGAAAAAACGCTCAGCTTTCTTTTCTGTGAATCCAATTGTTAAAACCTTCATTGAACACTCCAGTCAGAAAACTGCCGCTATGAGTTTGTATGCATAACCATCAGTATGAAGCAGACCAAGGCTAATGGTTAGATATTTGACGGTATCCTTATACTCACCATCTTCAAAATTAGCATATTTCTTATGCCACTGCACATCCTTGATCCACAGACGATACGAGACGCCATTGTATACAAACTCACCACGAAATTTCTTCTTCCCAGAATCCGAGTCAGTTTCAACAGTCGTCGTGAGATTTTCGACACTGATCAGATAGAGGGATGGGGTCGGATGAGTCAGTCGCCCCCATGTACTCGATCATTAAGCCCATGCTTAGTAGGCTCACACCCTTTCAACCATAACCCATCGGGGGCGTCAACAATACGATCCAACACATCCACAGCGTATTTCTTTTCGAGCCTCCACCGCGTGGACCCAACAAAGTGGTTCTCTGCCTGGAAGCAAGAATTATCCTTTCCGTCAAACTCTATACGAATCAGGTCAAGTTTGACTGCATAGAAGCCGTCTGGATACTTGCGCTGCTCCAGGGTGATCGCCGATTTCGGCCCAGTGCTCACTGGCCGCACCCAAGATCCAACGCCTTGACCGGGAATGATTTCCTTACCCGCAACGCAAAAACCACCAGGCTTTTGCGAACACGCAAGACACAGCAACAATTTGGTATAGGGCATGAGTCCGTCCTTGGTGGTGGCTATTCAATCTCAGTCTACATGATCTTAGAATGCCATCACACCACCCAACCAAATCCCCGTGGTGCCCGCCGCAACGACGGAGCACGTTGCGCCAAATATCAGCAATGGCGGGCCGCCAAGAACACCTACCCAGCGTGGACCAAGTAGTACAACAGAGTAGTACAACGCAGAAACGAAAAAGCCCCGCAGACGTTAATCTGCGGGGCTTCATCTTGTATGGCGGAGAGATAGGGATTTGAACCCTAGGTACCCGCGAAGGTACAACGGATTTCGAATCCGTCCCGTTCGACCACTCCGGCATCTCTCCAGTGGCGCGCATCATACCAGCGATTTCGCGAAAGGCAAACCCTTCTTTGAAAAAAATCCGCGTGGTATCAGGCGCTTGCGTGAACGTGTCGCTTAGAGCGGCACGCCCAGACGCTTGGCCACTTCCTCGTAAGCTTCGATCACATCACCGAGGCCCTGGCGGAAGCGGTCCTTGTCCATCTTCTTGCGGGTTTCCTTGTCCCACAGACGGCAGCCGTCCGGGCTGAACTCGTCACCCAGGACGATCTGGCCGTGGAAGACACCGAACTCCAGCTTGAAGTCCACCAGCAGCAGGCCAGCGTCATCGAACAGCTTGCTCAGCACTTCATTGACCTTCAGCGACAGCTGCTTCATGGTCGCCAGTTGCTCGGCGGTACCCCAGCCGAAGGCAACAACGTGGGATTCGTTGATGAAGGGGTCGCCCTTCTCGTCGTTCTTCAGGAACAGTTCGAAGGTCGACGGCTCCAGCTTGATACCTTCTTCGACGCCCAGGCGCTTGACGAGGCTGCCGGCAGCATAGTTACGCACCACGCATTCGACCGGGATCATGTCCAGCTTCTTGACCAGGCACTCGTTGTCGCCGAGCAGCTTGTCGAACTGGGTAGGAATGCCGGCTTCTTCCAGCTTTTGCATGATGAAGGCGTTGAACTTGTTGTTCACCATGCCTTTGCGATCGAGCTGTTCGATACGCTTGCCGTCGAACGCCGAAGTGTCGTTACGGAACAGCAGGATCAAGCGGTCGGCGTCGTCGGTCTTGTAAACCGATTTGGCCTTGCCGCGGTAGAGTTCTTCGCGTTTTTCCATGATGGGCTCCGCTTGCTAGAGTGGATGGGCTAGGCGATTTCGCGCCAGTCGAGCCCATGATCCTGATTCGCCACCTGGAGCCAGTCCGGGTCGCACCCCAAGGTGTCGACGAAACACTGGCGGGCCAGTTGTGGCCGGTTGTTCTTGCTGCTGAGGTGGGCCAGCACCAGGTGTTGCAAGTGTTTCCAGCCCAGCTCGGCCACCAGGCTCGCGGCCTGGTGGTTGTTCAAATGTCCCTGGCTGCCGCCAACCCTGAGTTTCAGGAAGTGCGGGTAATGCCCGCGCGCCAACATGTCGCGACAGTGGTTGGCTTCGATCAGCAGGGCATCCAGGCCTTGGTAGCGTTCCAGCAGGTGCATGTCGTAGGAGCCGAGGTCGGTGAGCATGCCGAAACGTCGGCGCCCATCGCTGAGCACATACTGCAGCGGCTCGAGCGCATCATGTTCGACCCGCGCTGCGGTCACTTCCAAAGCGCCGATACGCAGGCTGTCACCACACCGGAGCAGACCGCTGGCCTCCACCGGTTTGCGCATGCCACGCAAGGTCCCCTGGCTGAGATAGACCGGTACATTGTAGCGCCGTGCCAGCAACCCCACCCCATGCACATGGTCGGCATGTTCGTGGGTCACCAGCACGGCGCTCAGCTGTGCCGCGGACACCCCGAGCAGCGCCAGGCGCCGCTCGGTTTCTCGCAGGGAAAAGCCGCAATCGACCAGGATGAGCGTGTCACCACTGGCGATCAGCGTGCCGTTTCCCTGGCTTCCGCTTCCAAGTACCGCGAAACGCACTTAGCCCAGGTGGTCCTGAATCATGCTCAGCACGCGGCGGGCCACATCGGCCGGTGCCACGGTGTTGATGTTTTTCTCGACGGTGACCTGCACGCTTTCGCCAACCTTGCTCAGACGGACCTGATAACGCTCGGCGCGCGCTTCACGCTCTTCCTTGCTCGGCTCGCTGCCGAACAGGCGACCGAAGAAGCCAGGCTGGTCCTGCTTGTCGTCGGGCTTCTCGGACAGGTTGATGTAGTACAGGCCGAGGCTACGGTTGATGTCCTCGACACGCCATTCGCCCTGCTCCAGGGCGCGGCCCACGCTGGACCAGGCGCGATCCAGGTCGGCGCCCAAGTAAAGCACCGGGTTGCCGCTGCCATCTTCGGCCAGGCTGACGCGGCTTGGCGCGTCGAAATCACGGGCGGCGAGCAGCGAGACCGAACCGCCCTTCTCGGCGCTGCGGTTCATGCTGGCCAGCATTTCGTCGACCAACAGCGCATCGGCACCGGTGTTGGTGGAGCTGGACGGGAAATCTGGCTCGGTGGTGCTGCCGGCCGGACGCTCGACGCTGACGATGTACACCTCGGAGGTGTTGCGCTGCACGCCTGGCTCCATGCGTACACGGACACGCACTTCGCTGTCCGGGCTGCTGGAGGCGCTGGCAAGACGCTGGCCCAGGGACGCGGAGAGTTCGTCGAAACGCTGCCAGGTGGTGTTGAACTCACCAGTCTGCGGACGCTCCTCGGCGATGCGGAAGCCATTGTCCTCGAAGAACTGGCGCGCCACCGGCCAGACTTCCGCCGGCGAACGCTGGGCCAGCACCCAGCGGCTGCTGCCGCTGCGCTGGAGGGTGAAATCGCTGGCCTCAGCCGTGGCGGTCAGCGGCTGTGGACGGGGCACCTCGAACTCGCCAGTGGCACGATCGTCGGCGACGTTACGCGGGATAGGCAGCAGCGGATCCAGGCGCTTGGGGTTGCTGGCGTCCGGCGGCAACTGCATCGGCGCGGTCGGGTGCGCCTGTAGGTAATCGCTGCCGCGGTCGCGGAAATAGCCATCCTCGCCCCACAGCCAGCCGCAACCGCTGGTGCTGGAAATGATCAGGGCAAGGGTGGAAAGACCAGCCAGTCGCTTCATGCGGGGTACTTCCTCGATTAAACCAGTACGCCGGACTGGCGCAGGGCCGCACGGACTTTTTCGTGGCAGCCTTCGCTCAGCCAGGTGAGCGGCAGACGGATGCCTTTTTGCATCAGGCCCATTTCCACCAGCGCCCACTTCACAGGAATCGGGTTGGCTTCGCAGAACAGGTCCTTGTGCAGCGGCATGAGTTTTTCGTTGATTGCGCGGGCCTTCTCGGCATTGCCCTCAAGGGCGGCCTCGCACAGATCGGCCATTTCGCGCGGGGCGACGTTGGCAGTGACGGAGATGTTGCCCTTGCCGCCCATCAGGATCAGCTCGACGGCGGTCGGGTCGTCGCCGGACAGGACGATGAAGTCTTTGTCGACGCCATCGAGGATGGCCTTGGCGCGCACCAGGTCGCCGGTGGCTTCCTTGATGCCGATGATGTTCTTGACCTTCGACAGGCGGATCACGGTCTCGGCCTGCATGTCGCAGGAGGTGCGGCCGGGTACGTTGTAGAGGATCTGCGGGATGTCGACGGCTTCGGCAATGTGCTTGAAGTGCTGATACAGGCCTTCTTGGGTCGGCTTGTTGTAGTACGGCACGACGAGCAGGCAGGCGTCGGCGCCTGCGTTCTTCGCGTTCTGGGTCAGGTGGACGGCTTCGGCAGTGGAGTTGGCACCGGTACCGGCGATGACCGGGACGCGGTGGCTGCTGCGCTTGACGCGCTCGACCACGTGCTTGATGACCAGGATATGCTCTTCGACATCCAGCGTGGCGGACTCACCGGTGGTGCCGACAGCGACGATCGCGTGAGTGCCTTTTTCCAGGTGGAAGTCTACAAGTTTGTCGAGGCTGTCCCAGTCAAGACGCCCTTGTGCATCCATGGGAGTGACCAATGCCACCATACTGCCCGCAATCATGTAACTGCTCCTGCCGGAAAAAGAGAGCGGTAATGGTACTGGCGCCATCGGCCTTGCACAAGCGAAGCAGGCGGGCGGAGCATTCCCCTTCGCGCTGCTTTTCGCTACCCTTCTCCCTTTGATCGGCGCAGCGTGGCCCGCCGGGCCGTCGACAATGCTCCGCGCCAGCGTCCACGACCTCGAATCCGAGCCCGGGGCCCTGCCGACAGGAGGCTTATGCCTGTCCTGTGCCGACCGCTCATCGCTTTAGGAATGCTGCATGTCCACCCCCACTGTCCGCGAACAATTCCTTGTCATCAGTGCCTTGGGTCCCAACCCCATGGAGCTGGCCAACGTTCTCAGCCGCGCTGCCTTCGACAATCGCTGCGCGGTGATCACTTCGCGCCTGACCCGCCATGGCGAGACCAGTGCCCTGGTCTTGCAGGTCGGTGGCAGCTGGGATGCCCTGGCGCGCCTGGAGGCGGTACTGCCGGGCCTGGGCAAGAAACACGGCCTGACCCTCGATGTGGTGCGCAGCGCCGACCAGGAAGTGCGCCCCCAGGCCCTGCCCTACGTGGCCTATGTCAGCGCCGCCTATCGCCCGGATATCGTCAGCGAGCTGTGCCAGTTCTTCCTCGACCACCGCGTCGAACTCGAGAGCATGACCTGCGACACCTACCTGGCCCCACAGACCGGCAGCAGCATGCTCAACGCCCAGTTCACCGTGATCCTGCCGGCCGGCACCCAGATCAGCTGGTTGCGTGACCAGTTCCTGGACTTCGCCGATGCCCTGAACCTGGATGCGCTGATCGAACCCTGGCGCCCACAGAACCCCATGTAAGGAAGCCCCCATGGCCGTAGCACTCGACCAATCCGTCGCCAACTTCCAGGCCCAGGCCACCAGCGGCCAGTCCGTGAGCCTCGCCAGCCTCAAGGGCCAGCAGGTGGTGCTGTACTTCTACCCCAAGGACAGCACCCCGGGCTGCACCACCGAAGGCCAAGGTTTCCGCGACCAGCACGAGGCCTTCCGCGCCGCCAACACGGTTGTGTTCGGCGTCTCTCGCGATGGCATCAAGTCCCACGAGAACTTCAAGGCCAAGCAAGGCTTTCCATTCGAGCTGATCAGCGACAAGGACGAGGCGCTCTGCCAGCTGTTCGACGTGATCAAGCTCAAGAAGCTGTACGGCAAGGAATACATGGGCGTGGACCGCAGCACCTTCCTGATCGACAAGGACGGTGTGCTGCGTCAGGAGTGGCGCGGCGTGAAGGTGCCCGGGCATGTGGATGCCGTCCTGGCAGCTGCCCAGGCGCTGAACAAAGCCTGATATCACGCGGCAAACCCGCCCCCCACAGGGGCGACGTCGCCCTCATGGGCCACAGAGCACCTGTAGGAGCGGGTATGCCCGCGAAGAAGCAAGCGCTTAAAGCATGGGCGCCACTGAAGGCTCTTGCCTTGGCCACGCATCGAGCACGGCCTTGAACAGGGTCGCCAGCGGGATCGCGAAGAAGATTCCCCAGAAGCCCCACAACCCGCCAAACAGCAGCACCGCGCAAATGATCGCCACCGGGTGCAGACTGACCGCCTCGGAGAACAGCAGCGGCACCAGCACGTTGCCATCGAGCGCCTGGATGATCGCGTACACCGCCATCAGGTAGATGAACTGGTCGCCCCAGCCCCACTGGAACAACGCGATCAAGGTCACCGGCACGGTCACCACCACCGCCCCCACATAGGGCACCACCACCGACAGCCCCACCAGCAAGGCCAACAGAGCCGCATAGTTGAGCCCCAGGCTGATGAAGGCGATGTACGTGGCGATGCCGCAGATCAGAATCTCGATACCCTTGCCGCGGATGTAGTTGGCAATCTGTCGATTCATCTCATCGCCCACACGATTGAGCAGAGAGCGCTGGCGCGGCAGGTAGCCACCGACCCAACGGGCGATCAGCTCGCGATCCTTGAGGAAGAAGAACACCAGGATCGGCACCAACACCAGGTAGATCATGGCGTTGACCAGCAGCGGCAGGCTCGACAAGGAGAACGTCAGCGCCCACTGGCCGAACTTGCCGATCTCGCCACGCACCGACTCGATAGCGCGCAGTACCTGCTCATCGGAGACCAGGTGCGGATAACGCTCCGGCAGCAACAGCAGCAGCGACTGCCATTTGCCCAGCATGCCCGGCAGCTCGTTGAACAGCGTGATCAACTGGTGCCATAGCAGCGGTACCAGCACCAGCAGGAACACCGCCAGCGCCCCCATGAACAGCGCGAACACCAGCCACACCGCCAGCCGTGAGGGAACACGCAGACGCTCCAGGGCATTGACCAGGCCCTGCATGAGAAAGGCCAGGACCATGCCCGCCAGCACCGGCGCAAGCATGCCACCCAGGGTCAGCACCGCAGTGAAAGCCAGGAACAGCAAGACCGCCAGCACCACCGCCTCCTCGTCGGAGAAGTAGCGCTGCATCCAGTCGCGAAGCACTTTGAACATTGACGATCCTTGGAATAAGACTCAGGCCTTGCGCAACCAGTAGGTGTAGACGCCGGCCTCGGCGGTTTCACGAAGCAGCGTATGACCGGCGAGCTGGGCAAAAGTGCGGAAGTCGCGCTGGGAACCGGCGTCGGTGGCGATCACCTTGAGTACCGCGCCGCTGGCCAGCCGATTGAGCTCCATCTTTGCCTTGAGCAAGGGCAAGGGGCAATTGAGCCCACTGGCATCGAGTTCGGCATCGCAGGTGGGGGTGTCGATCATCCGGGTATCTCCTGGCGGGGCATCAGCATTGCAGACAAGTTCGCTAGGATAACGCCACTGGTCGCCAACGTGTGAGCCAGCTACAGTAACGTTCTTTGATCGATGCGAGCTTCATGCATGAATCTACTGCGCCCCACCCTGTTGACGCTGGCCTGCCTGATGGCCCTTCCCGGTCATGCCGACGACCTGCCGTCACTGGGCGACGCCAGTTCCGCGATCGTCTCGCCGCAGCAAGAGCACCAACTGGGCCGGGCCTGGCTGAGCCTGCTGCGCGGCCAGGTCAACCAGTTGAACGATCCGCAACTCCAAGACTACGTCGAGACCAGCGTCTACAAGCTGGCCGAAACCAGCCAACTGCAGGACCGGCGCCTGGAGTTCATCCTCATCGACAGCCGTGAGCTCAACGCCTTCGCCGCCCCCGGCGGGATCGTCGGGGTCAACGGCGGCCTGTTCCTCAACGCCCAGACCGAAGGCGAGTACGCCTCGGTCCTGGCCCACGAACTGGCGCACTTGTCCCAGCGCCACTTCGCCCGGGGCGTCGAGGCTCAACAGCGCATGCAACTGCCCATGATGGCCGCGCTGCTGGCTGGTATCGTGCTGGCGGCCGGTGGCGGCGGCGATGCCGGCATCGGCGTGATCGCCGGCACCCAGGCCGCAGCGATCCAGGAACAGCGCCGCTTCTCCCGACAGAACGAACAGGAAGCCGACCGCATCGGTATCCTCAACCTGGAAAAAGCCGGTTACGACCCACGCAACATGCCCAGCATGTTCGAACGCCTGGCCCGCCAGTATCGCTATGACGCCAAGCCACCGGAGTTCCTGCTGACCCACCCGGTTACCGAATCGCGTATCGCCGACACCCGCAACCGCGCCGAACAAGCGCCCAAGGGCGGCGTCGAGGACAGCGCGCGCTACCAACTGATCCGCGCCCGCGTGGCGCTGATCTACGAAGGCACGCCAGGCCTGGCGGCCAAGCGCTTCCGTGCCCAGCTAGACGAAGACCCCACCCTCGATGCCGCACGCTATGGCCTGGCCATCGCCCAGATCAAGGGCGGCCAGCTCAACGAAGCGCGGGCCAACCTGCAGCCGCTGCTGGCCAAGGCGCCCAACGACATCACCTACAATTTGGCGCAGATCGACCTGGACATCACCAACAACCGCCTGGCCGACGCCCAGCAGCGGGCCGAGCGCCTGCGCGCGCTGTACCCGAGCAGCTACCCGTTGCAACAGATACGAGCCGACCTTCTGATCAAGCAGAATCGCCCCGCCGAGGCGGAAAAGGTATTGGATGATCTGATCAAACGCCGACCGGACGATCCGGACGTGTGGTACGACGTCGCCGAGGTGCGCGGACTGTCAGGCAACACCATTGGCCTGCACCGGGCACGCGCCGAGTACTTCACCTTGGTCGGCGACTTCGACCAGGCCATCCAGCAACTGGATTACGCCAAGCGCCGCGCAGGCAGCAACTTCCCGCTGGCCTCGCAGATCGATCAGCGCCAGCGCGAGATCATGGAGCAGCAGCGGATGGTCAAGGAGATGATGGGACGCTAAGGCCCAAGGGGCGCTTTGCGCCCCTTGGCAATGCAGGTCAGGCGTTACCAGAAAGCTTCAAGCGCGCCGCCTGGGTGAAATCGAGCATGCGATTGAGCGGTTTGATCGCCTTGGGCACCAGAGCAGGATCCACGAAGATCTCGTTGCTGCCCTTACGCAGGCAGTCAAGGGTGCGCTCCAGGGTGTTCATGGCCATCCACGGGCAATGGGCACAGCTACGGCAGGCCGCACCGTTACCTGCGGTCGGCGCTTCGACGAACTCTTTGTCCGGGCACAGCTGCTGCATCTTGTAGAAGATGCCACGGTCGGTGGCGACGATGAATGTCTTGTTCGGCAGCGTCTGGGCTGCCTTGATCAGCTGACTGGTGGAGCCCACCGCATCGGCCAGTTCGATCACCGCCTCCGGCGACTCTGGATGGACCAGGATCGCCGCATCCGGATACAACGCCTTCATGTCGGCCAACTGACGCGACTTGAACTCTTCATGAACGATGCAGGCGCCATCCCACAGCAGCATGTCGGCGCCTGTCTGCTTCTGGATGTAGCGCCCCAGGTGCTGGTCCGGGCCCCAGATGATGGTCTCGCCGTTGTCCATCAGGCTCTCGACGATCTCCAGCGCGCAGCTGGAGGTCACAACCCAGTCTGCCCGCGCCTTCACCGCCGCCGAGGTATTGGCATAGACCACAACGGTGCGTTCAGGATGCTGGTCGCAGAAGGCCGAGAACTCCTCGACCGGGCAACCTAGGTCGAGGGAGCAGGTCGCTTCCAGCGTCGGCATCAGCACACGCTTTTCGGGGGTGAGAATCTTGGCGGTCTCGCCCATGAAACGCACGCCTGCCACCACCACGGTACTGGCGGGATGGTTCTTGCCGAAGCGAGCCATTTCCAGGGAGTCGGACACACAGCCACCCGTCTCCTCGGCCAGCGCCTGGATCACCGGGTCGCAATAGTAATGGGCCACCAGCACGGCGTTCTGGGCCTTGAGCTCGGCAGCGATGGCCGCACGGTATTCGGCCTCCTGCTCGGGCGTCAGCGGGTTGGGCTGCTTGGCATCAAGATGGGCTTGAACCAACAGGCGTTCGGAAATCTGGGTCATGATCGCTGAACCTGCGGGCGCATGTGCGCGTCAGTCGAGTGTATCACCCGGCCCTGGCAGATCGGCTAAAGGGTGCCGGATGGCCGGGCGACCATCGCGACCCATCTGCGGGCACGGACTATTATCGGAGGCCGAAGGCTACAGACAATCGCGGCAATTCAAAAGCCTTTTTTACGCCCCAGGCCAAGGCCGACGGGGCGTCGGCAATGGCCCGGGAGAAAGCACCTCACCCTTGCGAAGACAGTGCCGCCAGATGGGCTCCCACCAGCGCACCGAACTCCTCGAGCGTCATCTTCCTGCCGTTGAAGTCGACGATGCCATCGGCATAACTCAAGCTGGAGACCACGTCGTCACCCTGCACGGTGCCCATGCCGCTCTGCAACGCCATCATGCCGACCATTTCGCCCGCCTGACGGGACTGCATCGCGATGGCCTGGGCATCGGTCTGGCCGTCAAGCAAAGCCTGCAAGGTCGCCAGATCCCCGAGCATCGGCTTGGAGACGGACAGCTTGCTTTGCAGACGGCTGACCATCTGCTCGCCCACTTGGGTCGGCGTCAGATCGAACGAGGGCGGATTGGCCAAGTCCACCGCCAGGCTGAAACGACTCTCACCATTGGCCGTCTTGAATGACAACTCCTCCAGCGCAAGCTGGGGCTTGGCTGCAAGCATCTTCTGCAAGTCCGCCTGAACCTTCACCCGCTCTTCAGGCGTCATGTCGAACGATGGCAGCGCTTCACCCTGGGCTGCGGCCTGCTGCGCTTGTGGCATATGGGTTTGGTACCAGGCGATCAACCCTTGCATCGCTGGGATGTCGATGGACTTCATGCTCCAGACCATCCGCCCGCTGCCCACCGCACGACCGGCGTAGGTGATGTCGGCGACCTTGTATTCCAGGCGACCGGACAGCTTGTCTTCACCCTCGGCGTCATAACGGTTGTTCTGCTCCAGCCCCTTGAGCAGCAGCACATCCTGCTTGTCACCCAAGGTCACCTGGGTTTCAGCCAAGGTCATGTCGAGATTGCCGACATAGATCATGTCATGCCCTGTGCCCTTCAGGTCACCGGCGACCTTGAAGCCGTTGAGCAGCACGTTGACCGGCGGCTGCTCGCCATCCACCAGGTTCAACGCCAGGCGCTCGGCCTTGCCGTCGACCCTCACTGACTTGCCCTCACGGTCACCGCGCAACAACACGCGCATGCCGGAAAATTCCAGGCTGCTGCCGTCATCTTCGCTGAACTTGACCGGCGCCAGACGGATGTCGCTGGAGACGCTGCCGTCGTAGCCCAAGCTGACCTGGCCGGAGATCGGGGATTGCTCGCCTGCGGCGGCATACCAGGACGCCGTGGCGTCGTCTTTGTCCAGTTGGCTGTTGCTGGTGGCCAGGACCGGCGCCAAATTCAGCGCCTTGATCCGCGACCAGGGGAACGGCCCATGCTCGATCCGGTCGGTCACACCCAGATCGAAGCTCAGCGGCTCGCCCTCACCGAGCCAGAGGTCCTTGGCCTTGATCCGGTAGTGCGCGGTACTGGTGAAGAAGTGCTGATCCAGCGAGACCAGCTCGAGGGTCATGCTGCCGCCGGTACCGGCGATCGCTTTCTTCAGCTGCTCGTTGCCCTTGGCAACGGAACGCTCCAGCTCTGCGGGCAATTGCTTGCCGGTGTACCACGCGCCGCCCGTGGTGACGACGGCGATGGCGACGGCCAGACCGCAGAAAATGCCTACTGATTTCTTCATGAATAAGACCGATTACTGTCCATAGGAGGCTGATACGCGGCACGCAGGGCCACGCGGGAGGCCAAGATTATCACCGCCTGAGAAAGGACGCCCGAGCGCACGATCTTTGCACCGCTGCAATGTAAACTTTTACGAACACAATAATCGACATAGCGACGATAACATTCCAAAAAACGACCACTCATCTGAATAATCCATCGATAAACCTTCATCAAAGTTACATATTGTCACGTTTCACTTGACACCATCCCGCCCTTCGTTTTTTATTTTTCCCACCCGCCCAGCGCCTCACAAACGAAGAAGAACAGCGCCGCCATCATGACCTCAGTCCGCCCCAGCCCCCACGCGCCGCCTTCGACGTTTTAAGCCCTGCCAGCCAGACACAGGCGCCCCTCGCGCCCATATCCGCTCCGACAAAAAAGGTGAACAACATGGAGCCCACCCGCTCGCCTCTGCCGTGCCTGTCGCACACCATGCCCGCGTCCCAGCCCAAGGAGCGCCGCCCGCATGCAGCCTGACCACAGCACTCACGGCAATGCCCAACTGAGAAAGTCCCTGCGTCTTTGGCATGTGGTTGTCATCGGCCTGGCTTACCTGACACCGATGACCGTGTTCGATACCTTCGGCATCGTCTCTGGGATCACTGCTGGCCATGTACCCAGCGCCTACATCCTGGCGCTGGCCGGCATCCTGTTCACCGCATTGAGCTATGGCACGCTGGTGCGTCGTTTCCCACAATCGGGTTCGGCCTACACCTACACCCAACGCGCCATCAACAAGCATGTGGGCTTTCTGGTGGGCTGGGCATCGCTGCTGGACTACCTGCTGCTGCCGATGATCAATGCTCTTCTGGCCAAGCTGTACCTCTCCGCGATGTTCCCGGAAGTCCCGGAGTGGATATGGGTCGTGGGCTTCGTCGCCCTGATCAGCCTGATCAACATGCGCAGCATCAACCTGGTGGCGAGCTTCAACACCCTGTTCGTCGGCGTGCAGATCGTGATCATGACGGTGTTCGCCTACCTCTGCGTGCGCGGCCTTAGCCAAGGTGAAGGGATGGGTACCGCCTGGACCCTGCGCCCGTTCGCCGACGATCAGACCCACCTCAACGCCCTGGTCGCGGGCGCGACCATCCTGTGCTTCTCGTTCCTGGGCTTCGATGCAGTCTCCACCCTGTCGGAGGAGACCCGTCACCCGGAGAAGGTCATCCCTCGCGCTATCTTCCTGGTGGCACTGATCGGCGGCCTGATGTTCATCCTCATGTCGTTCTTCATCCAGGCGTTCTTCCCGACCATGGAACGCTTCCACGACCAGGAAGCGGCCCTGCCGGAAATCGCCCTGTACGTCGGCGGCATGCTGTTCCAGTCGATCTTCATCGTCTGCACCGTGATCAACACCATCGCCTCGGGCCTGGCATCGCAGACCAGCGTCTCGCGCCTGCTGTACGTGATGGGCCGCGACAAGGTCATTCCCCAGGGCCTGTTCGCCCGCCTGCACCCACGCTACAAGACTCCGGTGCTGAATATCGCCGTGGTCGGCCTGATCTCCCTGTCGGCGATCTTCTTCGACCTGGTGACCGCCACCTCGATCATCAACTTCGGTGCACTGGTGGCCTTCAGCTTCGTCAACCTCTCGGTGATCAGCCACTGCTATCTGCGCGAAGGCCTCAACAAGGGGCTGGCGAACAAGTTGAAGTACCTGGTACTGCCGACCATCGGTTTCTGCATCATCGCCATGCTCTGGCTGAACCTGAACGTGGACTCACTGCTGTTCGGCGGGGTCTGGGCTGCATGCGGCCTGCTATACCTTGCCTGGTTGACCAAGGCGTTCAGGGTCGCGCCGCCGACCTACATTGCCGAATGAGACTGCCTGTCGACGACGCCCGCGCTTGATCGCGGGCGTTGTCCTTGATGAGAAGGAAAGCTCCCATGTTCCTGCGCCGCCTCTCCATCCAGTGGAAGATCACCCTCCTTGCCGGCCTGTGCCTGTTGACCATCGTCGTGTTGCTGGTCGCCACCTCGCTGTTCCAGGCCAAACGCAGTGCGGTGCAGGTCTTCCAGGCCAACACCGAACTGCTCGACCAGAGCGCGCGCCTGCGCCTGCAAGCCCACGCCGAAAGCCAGGCCTTGCGCGTACAGCGCTATTTCATGGACGCCTACCAGTACGGCAACGGCTTCGCCCGCCTGGTACAGGCGCTCAGGGCGCGTGGCGGTGACGACCTACGCGCCGATCTGGTCAAACAGGCCCGTCAGGCGCTGGCCGGCAACCCGGACCTGATCGGTCTGTACCTGGTGTTCCAGCCCAACGCCCTGGACCAACAGGACGCCCGCTTCGTAGGCCAGGACGCCAGCGGCAGCAACGACATCGGTCGCTACTCTTTCTATTGGTCCCAGCCGAGCCCCGGCACTCTCGAATCCGAGGTCATGCCCGAATCCATGCTGGCCGACACCAGCACTGCAGCCAACGGCTCCCCCTACAACCGCTGGCTGACCTGCCCCTTGGAGAACGCCAAAGCCTGCGTGCTCGACCCTTACTTCGACGAGGTCAGCGGTCGCCAGGTCCTGATGACCAGCATTGCCCTGCCCTTGCTGGAAAACGGCAAGGTGATCGGCGTGGTCGGCCTGGACATCGGCTTGGACAACCTGCAGCAATTGAGCCTGGCCGGGCGCCAGGAGCTGTTCGACGGCCAAGGCCAGGTCAGCATCGTCAGCCCCGCCGGCCTGTTGGCCGGACACAGCCAGGACAGCGCCCAGCTGAGCAAGACACTGGAGCAGGCCTTTGGAGATCAAGCCGGCGAACTCGCCGGACCGATGCGTGCCGGCCAGGCCGTCGAGCGCCTCGATCATGGCTTGATGCGCATCTCACGCCCCTTTGCGCCGATTCCGCAGGCCGAGTCCTGGCAGGTGCTGCTGGAGTTGCCGGAGGCGGTTCTGCAGGCGCCAGCGGTCGCCCTCAACCAGCGCCTGGACGCACACAACCAGACCGCCAACCTCACCAGTTTGCTGGTTGGCTTGGTCGCCGCCGTGCTGGGCCTGCTGCTGGTGTGGCTGACAGCCCGCGGCGTGACCCGGCCGATCCTTGCCGTGGCCGAGCGCCTGCGCGACATTGCCAGCGGCGAAGGCGACCTGACCCGACGCCTGGACTACACCCGCGAAGATGAACTAGGCCAACTGAGCGGCTGGTTCAACCGCTTTCTCGACAAACTCCAGCCGGTGATCGCCCAAGTCAAAGGCTCGCTGCAGGATGCCCGCGGCACCGCCGACCAGTCCGCCGCCATCGCCAGCCAGACCAGCGGTGGCATGCAGCAGCAACAACGGGAAATCGAACAGGTGGCTACCGCAGCCAACGAAATGAGCGCCACCGCGCAGGACGTCGCGCGCAATGCCTCCCAGGCGGCCCAGGCCGCTCGTGGCGCCGACCAAGCCACCCATGAAGGGCTGGAGCTGGTGGCCGTCACCCGCCAGGCTATCGACCAGTTGGTGACCGACATGGACACCGCCATGAACCAAGCCAGGGCGCTGGCCGGGCGTAGCGAACAGATTGGCTCTGTGCTCGAGGTGATTCGCTCGATCGCCGAACAGACCAACCTGCTGGCACTCAACGCCGCCATCGAGGCCGCGCGCGCGGGCGAAGCCGGGCGCGGCTTCGCGGTGGTCGCCGACGAAGTGCGCAGCCTTGCCCAGCGCACCCAGGTCTCGGTGCAGGAGATCCGCCAAGTGATCGAGGGGCTGCAACAAGGCACCCACGACGTGGTGGGCGCAATGCACGAGGGCCAGCGCCAAGCCCAAGACAGCGCCACGCGCATGGAACAAGCGTTGCCCGCCCTGCAGCGGATCGGCGAGGCGGTGGCGGTGATCAGCGACATGAACCTGCAGATCGCCTCGGCCGCTGAAGAACAGAGCGCCGTGGCCGAAGAGGTCAACCGCAACGTGGCCGGCATCCGCGACGTGACCGAATCGCTGTCCGATCAGGCCGACGAATCGGCGCGCATCAGCCAGGCACTTAACCGCCTGGCCAATCAGCAACAGGCCTTGATGGAGCAGTTCAAGGTCTAAAGCCCCACCCCGGGGACGACACTAGGGTCTGTATGAAAAGTCTTGAGACGAAGGTCAGGCAAGGCGAAAGCAGCCGAGGAAGCGGAGCTTACGGGTTGTAAATGAGCATTCCGAGGCTGCTTTCAACATAGCATCACCGAGTATCAAGGCTTTTCGTACAGAACCTAAAGGATGGCTGCCCTTGGGCAGCCTTGATGGAGCCCCACGATGGGAAAAGCGTTTTTCGACCTGACCAGCGAACAAGGCGTGCTGCGCCTGTCCATCGCGGTCACTCTGTTCATCGCCTTGATCGGTATCGCCTTCGGCCTGGCGTCAGGCTCGTTCTCGATTGTCTTCGATGGTGTCTACTCACTGGTCGATGCCAGCATGAGCGGACTGTCCCTGGTCGTGGTCAAGCTGATCACCTCCCACGCCCGCGCAGAGCGCATGTCGCGCAAGCTGCGCGAACGCTTCACCATGGGGTTCTGGCATCTCGAACCCATGGTTCTGGCGCTCAACGGCATCCTGCTGACCGGCGTTGCGCTCTACGCCCTGATTAACGCCGCCAGTAGCCTGCTCGAGGGCGGGCGGGACCTGGAGTTCGGCGTGGCGCTGGTGTACGCCGTGGTCACCGTCAGCGCGTGCCTGGCCATCGCCATCGCCGAGGCCCGTGCCAATCGCAAGATCGGTTCGGACTTCGTGCGCATGGACGTCAAAGGCTGGGTGATGTCGGCCAGTATCACGGCAGCTCTGCTGGTCGCCTTCTGCGTCGGCTATTTGGTGCAAGGCACCCAGTGGGCCTGGATCTCGCCCTACATCGACCCGGCGGTGCTGGCGCTGGTCTGCCTGGTCATCATTCCGTTACCAATGTCAGTGGTACGCCAGGCACTCTCGGAGATGTTTCTGGTGACCCCGAGCGACCTGAAGCAGCATGTGGATGATGTCGCCCAGACGTTCGTCGCCCAACACGGCCTGCAATCGTATCGGGCCTATGTGGCCAAGGTCGGGCGCTCGCGAGAAATCGAACTCTACTTCATCGTCCCCGCAACCATGGCCGCCAGAACCATCGCCGAGTGGGACGCCTTGCGCGACGAGATTGGCAACGCCATCGGCGGCGAAGGCCCGGACCGCTGGCTCACGGTGGTGTTCACAGGCGATCCGGAGTGGGCTGAATAGCATCAGCCCTTCGTCGCCGTGACAGGCAGGCCCTTCAGAGCGACGGAAACGCCTTGACGAGGCCTTCCTGCAGGCTTTCAAGGCCCGGGCGGGAATAGCCCTCCGTGCTGCGCTCGATGGACCAGGCCTTGTCCAGGTGAATTTGCTCCGGGGTGACCGGCACGGGATCGACGATTCCGAAACTGGAGTAGTAGTCCTGGAACTTGAACTCCCACTGCGGGTAACGCTTCATGCATAGCCACTGGTTCGGGACGCCATAGGAGTCCGCGACGATCAGGCCGTGCAGACTGGTCGACAAGACGAACTCGCACGAAGCGATCTGTTCGAGCACTTGCTTGACGGGAGAGAACACATCGATCACCCGCGAGCCTGGAATCAGCGACAGCAGGCTGGCGATTTCAGGCGAATTGCGGTGATTGATGTGCGGGATGATCCCAACACGGATGGTCTTCAAGGCCGGCTTCTTGACTAAAGAGGAGGCCAACAGGCCCGGATCACCCAGTACAGGCTGCCCATTCAGGCGCTTGATCTGCTCCAGGCACTTGCGACCACGGACCGCGTGATAGTGATGGTGACCGGAAAACACATCACCCGGGGTGCTGGAACCGGTGCCCCAGACGTGCAGTTTGCGGCGAAACCCCCAGCTCTTGGCCTTTTTTTCCCGGGCCAGAATACTGCCGATGGCGATCATTTCGGCGTCTTTGACCGGGCTGTGCACCACCTTGCGCCCCGAGACGAACTCCACGGTCAAGGCGGAAAGATAATCACCAAAGTTCTGTTTGCCGGCATCGTCGCGCCCACTGCCGCGACTCCAGAAAAGCTTGATCGGTTTCATGCCCGAGTAAATCCTCTCGCTCGCGGTACTTCGCTCGAGCCAATAGGACAGCGAAAACAGCGTGTTTAATTGGCGTGAAATATATAGGAATTTACTTATTGACGGGAGCGACTTCGACCAGTCAATAACCGGCAAAAAAATACGCCTACTCAATACACTTTGTTCCTCCATGGGTATTCGTTGACGTTATTTTCACGCCCGTTCCGCTAGCGTCGCAGCCTTTCTGGCAGCCGGCCCCTTGGCTGCCGTCGAGGTTCAACGAGGCACACGTGGCAAGCACTACATCCCCAACGATTCGCAAAGGCATGGACTGGGCCGGACTGGGCTGGCTCCTGCTGTTCTTCTGGTACTTCTCAGGTGTCACCCAGGCGCTGCTCATGTTCAGCGGCACGACCGGTTTTTCCGGTTTCCGTGATGCGTTGTTCCTCAGCACCTTGTGGCTTGCCCCAGTCCTGCTGCTACCCCGCCACACCCGCCTCATCAGCGCTCTGGTCGGCCTGGTGCTGTGGGCTGCTTCACTAGTGGGCCTGAGCTACTTCGGGATCTACCGCCAGGAGTTTTCCCAGAGCGTCATCTTCGTGATGTTCGAGTCCAATACCGCCGAGGCAGGCGAGTACTTCAGCCAGTACTTCAGCCTCTGGCTGTGCCTGGGCCTAGTGCTGTACACCCTGGTCGCGGTGGCCCTGTTCAAGCGTGTCCGTCCGGTCACCCTCTCGCTGCGCACCCGGATCCCCTTGGTCATCCTCCTGCTGGCGGCTAACCTGGTCTTCCCCTTCTACAAGCAACTGGTGACCCAGCAACGCACGTTCACCGAGGCCGTGGAAAAGGTTCAGCAGCGCATGGAGCCGGCCGTGCCCTGGCAACTGGTGGTCGGCTACCAGCAATACCGCCAGCAACTGGACAACATGCAGAAGCTGCTGGAGCAGAACGCAGCCCTGCCGCCGCTGAAAGACCTCAAGGACAGCAGCGGCGAAGCGCCGCGCACGCTGGTGCTGGTATTGGGCGAGTCCACCACGCGTGAACACATGCACCTGTACGGCTATGGCCGGGACACCACGCCAGAACTCGACGCCCTGGCCGCAAACGACAAGAACCTCAGCGTGTTCCGCAACGTGGTGTCACCACGCCCATACACCATCGAGGTGATGCAGCAGATCCTGACCTTCGGCGACCAGAAGAACCCGGACCGCTTCCTCACCGACCCGTCGCTGATCAACCTGATGAAACAGGCCGGTTACAAGACCTTCTGGATCACCAACCAGCAGACGATGACCAAGCGCAACACCATGCTGACCACCTTCTCCCAGCAGACGGATGTGCCCGTCTACCTGAACAATCAGCGCAACCAGAACGCCAGTCAGTACGATGAAGTGGTGCTCGCGCCCTTCGAAAAGGCATTGCAGGACCCTGCCCAGAAGAAGCTCATCATCGTTCACCTGCTCGGCACGCACATGGACTACCGCTATCGCTACCCGGATGCCTACGAGCACTTCAAGGACAGCCAAGGCGTGCCTGGCGCCCTGACGCCGGACCAGGTGCAGACCTACAACTACTATGACAATGCAGTGCGCTACAACGACTATGTAGTCGCGAGCCTGATCAAACAGTATTCGGCCACCACCCCCAACGGCTTCTTGCTGTACCTGTCCGACCATGGCGAGGACGTCTACAGCTCCGGCAATCATGATCGCCTGGGACGCAACGAGGGCGCACCGACCCGGCCGATGTACACCATCCCGTTCCTGCTCTGGACCTCGCCAAGCTGGCAGGCCGCACACCCACGCGACTTGCAGGCGATGACCGACCGGGCCTACAGCAGCTCACACCTGATCCACACGCTGTCCGACCTGGCAGGCCTGAGCTACGACCGTTACGAACCCGCCAAGAGCCTGGTAAACCCACAGTTTGTCGTGGCCCCCCGCTGGATCGGCGACCCCTACAGCAAGAATGGGCTGCGTGAGTTCGACGCCCTACCTGCGGACAAGGCCGACAAGGCACAGCAGACCGTGACCAGCGCCAAGGTGCAGCCGGACAAGACCTAACCCCTCCTCCCTTCCTCAAAAATAAAGCCGATGCCTGGATCGTCCAGGCATCGGCTTTTTTCTTTTGGGGCTGCCCGCAGCGCCCTGTGTTTATGAGTTTTTTTCCGTCTTTCTGTAAAGCACGGCAGGTAAGCCATACAAAATGACGATAAAAACAATCTTTTTGACGCTTATTAAGCGCCGAGATAGAGCGCCTAAAGGCAATTAGCCGAAAAAAGTAGGCAAGCACCGCCCTACATAATGACAGGTCAAAAAATAACCATTAATTCCAAATAGGAATGATGTCTTGCCTAAAGGTCGTTTGTTCGAACCTCATTTGCAGACCGATACTGATCTCGATCAATAAAAACCTGCGATTGCACAGGAGACCCCGCACGGTGAACGACCGGCTCAACGCGAATTGGGCCTTGCTGCCTGGCTACCTCGAATCACAGGCGATGCCAGGAAAAAAAAACAACAAATCCAAAATGAACGCAGGTCAAAAGGTTGCCCATGACCCATTCCAATAAAAACGCGAGTTCGGCTACCACCAGCAATACCTCCAACCACCTGAAGAGAACCCTCAATAGCCGCCACCTGAACATGATTGCCATTGGCGGCTCCATCGGCACCGGACTCTTCGTTTCCTCAGGCGCCACTATTGCGCAATCCGGTCCCGGCGGCGCACTGCTCTCCTTCGCGATCATCGGCTTGATGGTCTACTTCCTGATGACCAGCCTGGGCGAGCTGGCCGCCTGCATGCCGGTCAGCGGCTCGTTCTCGACCTATGCCTCACGCTACGTTGACGAAAGCTTCGGCTTCGCCCTGGGCTGGAACTACTGGTACTCCTGGGCCGTGACCATTGCGGTCGATCTGGTGGCCGTACAGATCATCATGTCCTATTGGTTCCCCGACACGCCCGGGGTGATCTGGAGCGCCCTGTTCCTGGGCCTACTCTTCGCCCTGAACGTCGCCTCCGTGCGTTTTTTTGGCGAAACGGAATTCTGGTTCGCCCTGATCAAGGTCGTCACCATCATCGCCTTCATCATCACCGGCATCCTGATGCTCCTGGGCATCCTCGACGGCGGCCAGGAAGGCGGTGCACACCTGTGGCAAATCGGCGACGGTCCGATCGCCGGCGGCCTGCCCGCACTGATCGGCGTGGCCATGATCGTCGGCTTCTCGTTCCAGGGGACTGAGTTCGTCGGCATCGCGGCCGGGGAAACCGAAAACCCCGGGCGCAACATTCCCAAGGCCGTCCGCCAGATCTTCTGGCGCATCCTGCTGTTCTATGTCTGCACCATCGTGGTGATCGGCCTGCTGATTCCCTATACCGACCCGCGCCTACTCAAGGACGGGCTGTCCGACATCACCATCAGCCCCTTCACGTTGATTTTCGAAAAGGCCGACATGCTGGCCGCAGCCGCCCTCATGAACGCCGTCATCCTGACGTCCGTGCTGTCGGCCGGCAACTCGGGGATGTACGCCTCGTCGCGCATGCTCTACAGCCTGGCTGTCGAGCGCAAGGCACCGGCGCTGTTCGCCAAGCTCACCCGCTCGGGCACACCGGTCTGGGCGCTACTCGCCACTACCGTGGTCGCAGGGCTGTGCCTGCTGAGCTTCCTGTTCAGCCCCGGCAAGCTCTACCTGTGGCTGCTGAATACGTCCGGGATGCTGGGGTTCATCGCCTGGCTGGGCATTGCCATCAGCCACTACCGCTTCCGTCGCGGCTACAAGCTGCAGGGCAACAGCCTGGACAAGCTGCCGTACGTTTCGAAGTTCTTCCCGTTCGGGCCATTCTTTGCCTTCGCCCTGTGCATGATCGTCATGCTGGGTCAGAACTACCAGGCCTTCATCGGCGACCGCATTGACTGGATAGGCGCGGCAGCCACCTACATCGGCCTGGTGCTGTTCGTAGTGATGTGGTACGGCCACAAGCTGATCACCAAATCGCGCATCGTCCGCTACCGTGAAATGGACTTCAGCGTGATCGAGACCAGACGCATGCAAGACGAACGAAAGGCCCAGAGCAACCTCGATGGCGTTGCACTTGGCCAACAGGCCTCAGCCTGAACCGCCCAGGCGCCGAGCACCTGCCCGGCGCCCTCCAGCCCTGAGCGAACGCCCACTCCCGCGTAGGAACACCGATGAGCACCGATTTCAGCAAATCCTTCTACGAAGCTTCCGTCAAACGGGCTTCGTACCCCACCCACTCAGGCCGCACCGATACCCGAGTGTGCATTCTCGGCGGCGGCCTTGCCGGTCTTTCGACCGCCTTGGGACTTGCCGAACGCGGCGTCAATGACGTGGTGGTGCTGGAGTCGCAGCAGGTAGGGCATGGCGCCTCAGGACGTAACGGGGGCTTTGTATTCGGTGGCTACAGTTTGGGCAATGCGGACCTGCTGTCCGCCTTGGGCGCCACCGAAGCACGCCGGCTGTATCAGCTGACCGTCAACGCGGTCGACCTGATCCGCACCCGCGCCCGCCAATATGCTATCGACTGCGACCTCGTCGACAAAGGCGTGATCCTCGCCAACTGGTTCAACGACCCGGCCCGCCTGGAAAAACCGCGCCAATTGATGAAGCAGGCCTACGGAGTGGAGTGGGAATGCATTTCTGCTGGCAAGCTCAAGGAAATGCTCAACACCGACCGCTATTACGGCGGACTGCTTGAACGCAACGCGTTCCACTTCCACCCCCTGAAGTATGTGTGCGGTGTGGCACGCACCATCACCGACCTCGGCGCGCGCCTGTTCGAACACTCCCCCGTGCTCGGCATTGAAAAGCGCTCAGGCAAATACGTGGTGCGGACCCAAGGCGGTGAAGTGCACGCTGAAGAAGTGGTGTTCTCAGGCGGCGGCTACGCACGAGGCGTCTATCGCCCCATTGAACGCGCGGTACTGCCGATTGCCACCTACGTCGTTGCTACCAAGCCCCTGGGCGAGCGACTGAAAGACGCCATTGCCTGCGAATCGGCTGTCTATGACACCCGCTTCGCGTTCGACTACTACCGCCCCCTGCAAGACACCCGAATCCTATGGGGTGGACGCATTTCCATTCTCGATCGCGGACCCGAGGCCATCGCCAAGCTGCTCAAGGCGGACCTGGTCACGGTCTACCCTCAACTTGAGGATGTAGAGATTGAATACTCCTGGGGCGGCCTGATGAGCTATGGCCGCCACCAAATGGCCCAGATCGGCCAGGATGACAATGGCATCTGGCACGCGGTCGGCTTCGGCGGTCACGGCATGGCACCGACTACGGTCGCCGGCGAAGTGCTCGCCGACGCCATTGCACGCAGGCTGCCCGTACCAGAAGGTTTCGGGCAATTCGGCCTGACCCGCACTTTCGGGCTTGCCGGCCTGATGGCCGCCCAGGCGACCTATACCACCTACCAGGCCATCGACGCCTTCGATGCCCGGCGCCTGAACACATGAAACCGAGCGCGTTTCGCGAGCCGACTAACGCGTTCTTCTAAGCAACGTTGCCTTGAGCTTGCGCAGATTGTTCACCACCGGACGCAGAAGCCGGCTTCTGTCCAAGAACGACAGCTCATGCAGGTCAGTGCGCGAGGGGCGTTGATAGCCGAGGTTCCAGGTGAAATAGAACGCCCGCAGGTCTTTGTTGGTATGGATCAGCGTATTGAGGGCGGCATCATAGTGCATCGGCCCGCCATCGGGGTGACCTGGGGGCCGCTGCAGGATCTGGGACAAAAAGTCTCTCAGCCGCTCGATGCACTTGCCGTTCACTGCATAGAAGTGGGAGAGATGGATGGGGCGATCGACTGCCTGCCAGCCCGGTACATTGGCGTCGCCCTCGAAGGGATGCCCGAAATAGACGATGTCCCACTCCATCCCCTGCAGAGACTCGATTGCCTGCTTGCCGTACTGGGCAATACGCCTGGAGAACTGGATATCGTCCTCCAGGATCAGGATGTTGTTCAACTTTGAGTGGATGGCATCTTCCAGTATCCCCAAGTGACTCAGGAAGCACCCTCTCGCCCCGGCACTGGGAAAACCCGCACTCTCACCGGGTGTAACTGCGTCGAAAAAGCCTATTTTTTCAAAATCGATGTTGAAACCGTGACGGGAAAACTCTTGCACGGTTTCCATACGGCGATCATTTCGGGAAGGGATATTGATGATTCGTGCGCGATCAAAGTAGTCGATCACATTCATCCAGCAGGCCCTCGGCGCAGGGGGTCAGAGCGATTGGAGGTGAGTATAGGAGACTTCGATCGAACCACCACCGGGCGCCAAGCGAGCGCCTGAGGGTGGAAAGCAGGCTTTTCGACTGCCTTGGGGGCTTCGCAGGAATGGTGACGACAGCGTTGAGCCGGCTGCCTCAGGGGCGCTCCAGCGCGGCGCGATCGGTCAAGAGACTGCTCGAGCCGCTACCTGATTAACCACCGAGGCGTACGACCGGCCGCAAACAAGCCAATAAATTGCACCAAAGGCGCAACGAGCTAAGCTCATGATGGAATGTATCGAGACAGTTGAATCCCGACTTAGCTCATCGAGGATAGTTAGGCAGCGTTCAATAATGGAAGATGACTCGAATACGCCCTCATCATACTTGAACAGCACCATTCCAGCACGATTGACTCTATTGAGCCTTATGTCCATGAGGCATACTAAAATGCACCAAACACGCCACATCAAAAAGGGCATCCATTGGTTATCGCTTATCGGCGCCATTGTAGGAGCCCAGTGTATTGCCGGCATGGCATTTGCGGGCAGTGGCAATGCAACCGAAGCACGTGGAGAACCCTCCAATAGCACCAATGCCAATGTAGAGGGTGCCTATCAAAGTGCTACACAGGCATTGCAAGGCATCATTGAAAACATGGATCAGGAAGACGCTGAACGGACTCAGAATGAGTTAAGAGATGCCGCCGAGAGGGATCGGCAGGCAATGATCCAAAAGGCCGATGAAGATAGAAAAAATCGTGAGAGCCTACGCAAAGCAAGTGAAGATAAATCGTTGAATCCTTGGGCAAATAAAAAGCCGGCTCAATCCACTCCCCAAAAACTGCAACAGGCGTCGCACTCAAAGGCCAACCCACAACCCTTGGACCCTGACGTCAATTATGACGGCCAGCCATGCAAATACTTCACCAAACACAATGATGACTCGCACCTCTACTATCATCAGGAAGGTGCAATGGTTAGTTATGGAAACCGGGTCTATCAGTGTACAGGCAGCCGCTGGCGGTTCAAGGTGTTCGCCGACAAGTTCTGGGCTGACCCGAAGGCCATCTCTGCTGAAAAGACGGAAAACTGAACCATGGTGACTGGCATGTCTATCAACAAAGCCGCCGTCTTACTCTATATGCTTACCCTGGTAGGCTGCAGCTCAAGCGGAAAATTCTTGGGCGACATTGAAAATATAAAAACATCGAATGATGTGAAAACAGCCTCTTCATGGTTGATTCCCAAGTACGAAGCGCATTGTGGGAAAAGCCAACGCCCCATTACCAATTACGATCAATGGTATGAATGCAAGGATACCACTGCCCTCATTGCCGAATCGTTAATCCTCGCCGGCCGCTACACCGAGTCGGCTTTTTACGTGACGGATGCTGCGAAATTCTGGAGCGCTGACAAAGACAGCTCAACACGAGTCGACAACGCCTGCGACTCCAACGTTTTGACTTCGAGTTATGGCATTTATGGGGCCTATGTAAGATTTAACTATAATCAATCGGCCACACTCATCAACGAAAAAACAGCGGGCGCACTGCAGCAAAGTCAGTTAATTCTAGCCTATCTGTGCGCACTTCCAGAAACGTCCGACTACAGAAGCATCATTTTAGAGCGAACCACTGGAGCAGGGAACACTGTCATACCTGAGCAATTCGCACGATTCCTGTCGAAATCCAATATGCTTGAAGACCTTGAGCGACATTTCGGCGCCTCCGCCAGGGCAGAAGCAGAGCGCTACTTTAATGAAATTGACTCCGTTCTTAAGCCCCGAGAAAACAAGGCTTATTTAAAAAGTATCGGTAGCGAACACAATCCAAACGCAGACGTAATGGTCCTATATACCAATGCGCTCACGTACGCAAAAGATAATAACTTCTCGGCGCCTTACATTAAGTATTTAGAGCTCAGGGTGCAGGAAGCCGCCCGTTATGCTGGAGCCAACTGAAAATCTCCAACACCGTGTCCAGCCGAGCGCCGCGGGTTCACCTTAGCAGCAGCAAAATGCCGCCCTTAGCCCTCTGGTCCAGGAACGAAAAAGCCCGCTAAAAAGACGGGCTTTTTCGTATTGATACACACCGAAGCGATCCTGATTATCACTCCATACGGCGGCATGACTAGATGACTGTGAAAGCGCTCTCTAGTACTCACCAACCGCTGTGAAGATGGTGGATTGTGTAGGATTCGAACCTACGACCGACGCTTGTCATTTCCTTTATGGTCTGGTGTTCCCTCTAGCCTTTGGCTTCATCTACCTCAAACTTCCTTCCAAGGCCGAATATGTACAACTGCGAATTTCGCTTACCCCGATGCCCAGTCCTACCCCCCCCTCTACTCCAGCCCCTTGGTATTTTGACGACCACCATTGCCGGCGGATTCAGCGTGACCCGTGTTTTTCACCATTGGGAGTCGCAACTATGGAATAATTGCTACCCACATTTATATCAAGAACCTATGAACGGCGTGCGCAGGTCAAATTATTCAACTCTAGTATATCGATGGATTTCTCCAGACTGCAGGTATTCACACTGACCTGCCGCGCTGTTCTGCTCCCCAGACACTTCACCCTATAGGCTGTTTTTATTATGCACCCTGTCTCTATTGGTGGTGACCCAGCCATTGCTGGCAATTGTAATTCGAGTACCACTATTCAGGGTTAACGAGAAGTCGCCTTTATTAGGGGCACCAAAGGACTTAGCCTTGAACAATAGCTCTCTATCATTCTCTGAGACCACGTAATATCGAGCCGGCCCACTTTTAGACTTTAAAACCGAAAGCTCTCGCCCCACTGAGTCAGACAACGAGGGTATCACACAGTTGTAAATCGCAACGACCTCTACGGCTGAAGTATTTGCGCCATTCAAGAATTTAAGTGGAACACCATTTTTGAATTCTTCGTTGAAAACTTGGCCCTGCAGGGTCCGATAGACACCTTGGCCATTGAACATGCCGTCTCGCATTTCTCCACGATACTCTAGATGCTCGCCTCCCCAAGAGACAACCAGAGAACCGTTGCCTGACACCTTGCCATCGATACAATCGCCGCTCCATTCAGCAGAATCTGGGGGAGCACCTGCACCGAGTGTGAGAATGACGGTGCAACCTGATGAGGTTTGAAACATCCTTTCTGCTTGGGCAAAGGAGGGTGCAAGCGCCATCAGACTTAGAACGAAGCAGAACGGCTTTCTGTTCATGTCATATCTCGCAGGTTAATTCCTCAAGAAGTATAGCTTGGGTGTATGGAGCCGATAGACCAGTCGCTCGACAGCATCAGCAACAGGTCTGATTTTTCGGCCACCATAAGAATTGATCGCGATATGGCTTCATTGAGGCAACGAGTGGCAGTCACAGTTGAAGTGAGTCACCGCTTTCACACTGTCGCGCCACCCTACCTGCACCTGGTCGCCAGGTTTCAGGGGAGTTGAAAAATCCAGGCATGCGAGCTAAGCATTTTCTGCTGAAACAAGATCAGGTCTGCACGAGGATGTACTCGGCCGCAGAAGCCGCCAAGCTGGCTTGGAATTTCTCAGGTAACTCGTCATGCATCAAATCAGGAGAACAGTCAGGAGTTTTCCTGACTGGCAAGAACGAAAAAGCCCGCATACCTAGTTGGTCGCGGGCTTTTTCATATTTACATCACATCGAAGCGAGCCTAAGGTTCGCTCCAGACGGCTGCAAAACTAGACATGGCTGTAGAGGCCTTCCTTCTCTAGAATCACGTACCGCTGTGAATATGGTGGGTCGTGTAGGATTCGAACCTACGACCAATTGGTTAAAAGCCAACTGCTCTACCAACTGAGCTAACGACCCGTTGGATGGCGCGTATAATACTGATTTCTAACGAGAAATCAACACCCCATCGGTACTTTTTTCAAAAATAACGGGTTGGGTCCGCCACACCGGCTGCCGTGAAGCCATCGGCGCGCAAGCGGCAACTGTCGCATTTGCCACAGGCGCGACCCTCGTCGTCCGCCTGGTAGCAGGAAACGGTCAAGCTGTAGTCCACGCCACGGGCGATACCGGTCTGGACGATCTGCGCCTTGCTGAGGTTCTGCAAAGGCGCCTGGATACGGAAGCCCTGCCCCTCCACCCCCGCCTTGGTGGCCAGATTGGCCATGCGTTCGAAGGCCTCTACGAACTCGGGACGGCAGTCCGGGTACCCCGAGTAATCCACGGCATTGACACCAATGAAGATGTCACGGGCGCCCAGCACCTCAGCCCACCCCAGGGCCAGGGACAGGAACACGGTATTGCGCGCCGGCACGTAGGTGACCGGGATACCTTCGCCAGGCGCCTCCGGCACATCGATACTGGTGTCGGTCAAGGCCGAGCCACCAATGCCGTCGAGGTTCAGGCCGATCACTTTGTGCTCGACCACGCCCAGATCACGGGCAACACGCGCTGCCGCGTTGAGCTCGGCACGGTGACGCTGACCATAATCAAAGCTCATGGTGTAGCAGCTATAACCCTCGGCCTTGGCCATGGCGACCACAGTGGCCGAATCCAGACCACCGGAGAGCAGGATTACCGCACGTTTATCAGTCATGTTCATACTCCTCGTGTCAGCGTCCCGGTTCGTCGTTCCACAGCAGTTTGTGCAACTGCAATTGGAAGCGTACGGGCAGGTTGTCGGCGACGATCCAGTCAGCCAGGTCTGTGGCGCTTACCTGATGGTGGCTGGGTGAAAACAGCACTTCACCCGTGCGCTGCGCCAGGTTGTACTGGATCAGTTTGGAGACCGCCCAGTCGTAGTCCTCCCGAGAGCAGATGACGAACTTGACCTGATCGTTACCGGTCAGCAGCTCGATGTTCTCGTAGCGGTTACGATGCGACTCCTCCGAACCCGGCGTCTTTAGATCGACCACGCGGCTGACCCGAGGATCGACCTGGGCGATGTCCAGAGCACCACTGGTCTCCAGGGACACTTCGTAGCCGGCGTCGCACAGACGCTGGAGCAATGGCAACACGTTGGGTTGGGCCAAGGGCTCGCCACCGGTCACACAGACATAGCGCGGCCGGAACCCCGCCACTTGTTCGAGAATATCGTCGAGGGTACGAACGGTGCCGCCGCTGAACGCATAGGCACTGTCGCAGTACTGACAGCGCAGGGGGCAGCCTGTGAGGCGCACGAATACGGTGGGCAACCCAGCCGTTCGCGTTTCACCCTGCAAGGAGTAAAAGACTTCGGTGATACGTAATGTGTCTTGCATGATCGCCACGGGCGTGACAGCTAAACAGGCTGTCCGCCTCCGTCAGGCACTGTCGCGGACTCGACATAGCGTTATCCGCACCAGCGTGTTTACGAAAAAAGGGCCAAGATTCTAACGAAGAACCGGGCAATTAGTCCAGAAGCCTTGATTTTATTGGGCTTGAGCCGTTTGTCAGTTCGTCGCGGCACGTCTGGTGCACGGGGCTTGTGCCCCGCTAGAACGGTACATGCAGGTCGAGGAGGTGTTGGCGGAATCTGCAACCACATATCAAACTGCTACCACAACCATAGGGAGATTCGCCATGGAACAGTGGTTAGTGTTGTTGATAGGAGGTGTCGGCTTCCTTCTGGCTCGCTGGCAGTACACGCGCAATGGCGAGATTGCAGTACGTCAGCAAGCCGTGTGCGGGGTCTACTATGCCGAGCAGTTGGCGGGCCGTAACCTAGAGGACTGGGAAGTTAGCGCCATTGCAGGCGGGCACTTCTCAACACGCGGACAATACCTCGACGCCAAGGAAGCAGGCCGCTTTATCGAGCGGCCATTTGTTCAGCCTTAATGGCAAGGCCCGCGTAGGCGGGCCACCCATATTCAGCCGATGCTGGCTGCAAAGGCATTCAGGCCACCGCCGTGCACAACGCGGCGGCTCCGATCTAGCGAGCTGTTGCCCACGGCAGCCTCCTGGAATCTGTGGGGTACGCGGGCCAGGCGCTCGCCTACCTCCCCCTTCAACTGCTCCAGGGCATCGGGGCTCACTGCTACCAGCACGCTGTGGGGCAGGACTACGCGGCCACCTTGAACATCAGCCTCACGGTAGAGGACGGCGCCACGGGGGCTCACCTTCACCAGCGACGTACCGGCACGGAATGACAGGTCAGCAGCCGATAGGCCAGCTCCAGGCAAGGTGGCTGGAATGATCTCGCTACCTGCCAGCGCCACCAGCAACTCAAGGTCGGTTAGCACCAGCTCAGCGGGATCAACGCCAGCGGCCAGCAGCACCATCAGGCCACGCCCAGCCGCCATGACAGGCAGGTCGGCAGCACCAGCGGTGTTCAGTTTCTCACGGGCAACTAGGTCCAGCGCGGTTGAGGCCATGGTCTTGTTACCAGCGGCAGCGGCATCCTGCACCACGTCATCGCCCAGGACTTCGCGGACACTGAGCACGGCCAGCAGGTCGGCCAGCCAGGTCTGGATAGCCTCGGCCTGGCAGGCAGCGTGAGCATCACTGGAGCGCAGATACTGTTCCTGCTGGCCACGGTATTGCACCATGGCGGAATCGTGGTCCAGGGCGGCGGGCAGGTCAGCCAGTGGCATACCCGAGCGGGCGGCTTGAGCGAGCACAGCACCCAACTCACGGGCTACGTCATCAGCGCCAGTACGCTTGCCTTCGGCTCGGGCCGGATCAATGAAGCGCTCAGCCATACGGCTGAGTCCGGCTTTCACGTCGGCATAGTTGCTGGGGACAGCGGGCGCGGTCAGCTCCGGCACCTCCAGGCGGTCCAGTGTAATGGCCGTACGCAATGCGCCCAGCAGAGCCTGGGTGCGCGGGGATACGGTTGCGTTGATTACTGGCTTGTTGGTCTTGGTCATTTGTGGTCTCCGGTACGTGTTCGTCTACGTGGTTTGAATCGAGGTCGCTAATGCAGCAGGTCAGGTGTTAATGCCGAGCGAGGAGCCTGGGCGCTGGCGGCGAGTGTTAGCAGCGTTGCCCCCGGCCACCACCTCCAGGGTGTACTGCTCTACCGCTGCGCCGGTTGGGACCGATTGCGCAGCTTCGCGGGCTTGCCTAAGTTGGAAGGCCTGGGCCTGGAGGTCGGCTAGGTCCGCGTCAGTCAAGCCACGTTGCCGCCGGGCCTGGGCCGGTGCCCTGGCAGCTTCTGCCTCGGGTGTTTCCTGTAGCTGTGGGATGCCAAATAGCTGGTGGATCATGCGGCCACCGCTGGCGAGCGCTTCCATCTGCCGCGCTGGTTGATGTCGTTGCCCTCAAGCTGGAGCTGGGCTCGTGTGCAAAGCAGCCAGGCGATTGCCTGGGCCTTCTCCCCGAACGGGAACTCCTTTTGATGCAGCACGCCGTTACGCTGGACGTGGGCAACCCAGCACAAGCGGCGGGTAAGCGACAGGCCGCGTACTTTCTCTTGCGTCATCATGCCGAGGGCGACGGCCAGCGCCTTGTGGTTGAGGGTCATGCTGGCGGTAGGGTCGTCCTTGACGATGCGGTCGTATCTGGTAGCCATAGTGGTTCTCCTTTGGAATGGCGCCCACAGCCGCGCCTGAGCGTCTTTGGCTCATCGGCTGGGCGGTGGGGTAGGTTCTTGGTGGGTGCGCTGGAGCGCGCTGTGCGGGCCTGTGGCGGGCCTTGGTGGGTGGTCAGTTATGAGGCAGTGGCGGGAGTACGGCGGGTACAAAGGAGTACATGTACCCCCCTTAAAACTCGGTTTTGTGTAGAATTAAAAGACTACTAGCAGCCCTTGTTTTGGCGCTTGAGGTACACCTTCACAGTGTTCAACTTCTGGCCCGTGGCTTGTGCAATGGCTGACGGGCCTTGCCCTTCCGAACGCATGCGACGGGCTACGGTATGCCAATGCTCGCCAGCTTCGACAATCTCCAACCGCTTATTGGTTGCGGCCTGCTCGGCCACAAGGCTAGCCGTGGCCTTGGCGACTTCACGGCGTACCTGTTCCGTCAGCTTCTCGGCGTTGATGTAATGCGCCGCTACATTCTTGAGGCAACCGGACAGAGTTCCACGGTGCATGGCTGATACCTCCAATGCCGATTCGTCGATGGTGCGCAGTACCGTGTGCCCGGCCAGGCTTTGCAGCGCCTTAGCATTCTGGCTATCGTTGCGCAGGCTGCGCACCTTGTTGACGTACTCGACGCCCTTGCCTCGGTTGCGCAGATAGCGAGTACCGCTGGGTGCCCTGCCCTGGGCGATATCATCCAAGCCTTCGAGAATGCATAGGTCGGTATCCTTCTGGCTGAGCCAGTGAGCCTTGCGACCATGCTGCCGCGCCAACTCCCGAGCCTCCTCCTTGTGCCGCTGGTGCATCTTGAATCGTTCTTGCTGGAAGGTGTTCTGCGGGGCGGTATACGAGCCGGTTGCCAGGTACAGCGCCTTGACTTGCTCGACAGCGCTTGACAGCGCCTGGCCATCCAAGCCGGGGTTCGCCTGGCGCACGAGGCGCACGGCGTACAGGTAGTCGAAGGGCTGCACGTCTGGCTGTACCTCAGCGCCAGCCTGGCCGCGTTGTTTCAACTCTTCTAGGTTTGTGGTCATGGTTCCTCCAGTCGAAGGCGCCAGGCCGTCGGTCAAGTAGTGGGATCGGTAATGCCGTACTCTGCGAGCAAGGCGGCACGGTCGGCGGGTTCATTTTGTGTTGGGGGTGCAGGGGTTGCAGGCGACGTGCGCTTCTCGGCGAACTGCGCCCGCAGTTTCTCTAGCTCGGCGGCGCTGTCGTCAGCACGGGCAGCCTTTGCCGCTTCGATAAGCTTGAGCAGGGATACGGACGCACTGATGGTCGCCGCATCTACGGGGTAGCCCCCTTCCTTCGCATCCTTGTAGCGTTGTTGAGTACCGTCAATAGTGGACGCCAGTAGCTCCAGGCCCAGCCGGTCAAGGTTGATCTTGCGTGGTCGAGCCATCAGCAGCCCCCGCGCTCATTCAACGCATCAAGCAATCGCGCCTCTGTCCAGGCATGCCGCCCTTGCTGTTCACGGTCCAGCATTCGCCAAGCGTTGAACGCCTGGGAGCCGGGGCAGTATTCGCGGATGTGGGTTCCGGGGAGGTATCGAGCTTGAAGACCGGCACGCCGGATGAGCGCTGCAATGGCATTCATCAGGCTACTACGTGGCACCTCGGGGAACGCCTCGCGGAGCACTGTAGTGGTGATTGGTTTCGGTGCAGGAAGGGCATAGTTAAGCCGCATAAAGCGGATGATTCGGGCAGCCGTGAGCGCTGGCCTGCCCTGCAACTGAGAGCTGTGGGTCATGGTCACTCCAATGGGATCAGGTAACAGTGTGCGTGAAGTCGAAAGCGTTCCCGCCCAGAGATTCAAGGTCTCCAGACAGGTAGTGTTTCGATGTGTACGGGAAGTATTCGGGCAGGCCTGGGTGTACCAGATGCCAGGGAAACTGGGCCGGATAGTCCACGCCCTTGCAGGTCTGCGCAGACAGCGACGGTGTTCGATGCGGGAAGTAAAAAGCACGGCGCCCACTTGGGGTGGCAGGCGCCGCGAATCACGTAGGTGTAACGTACAGCACCGGTCGAAATAGATTGACGGAGTGTCTACCTATCTCTGGAGTATGTGACAGTTACCGAACAGCAGTGCCATATCCCTGGCCAGCCCTTACGACACACGGGCTGGCGGCAGGTAGCCCAGGAAGGGCCGGAGAGGCCGCCAGGTGCGAGTCATGCGCGGATCAGGCCGTGAGTGCAGGACCGCGACAACTGGCCCTGCAGCCGCTCCCAGGGCCTAGAAACGACAACGCCCAGGCTGCATGCCCAGGCGTTGTAGTCATACGGGCGAGGCTGCCTCAGGCGCTGGCTGTGCGCTCCCGCTTGACCCGCTGGACGGTGTTAGTCGAGCAGTCGAGCAGGTCAGCGATACCGCGCACCGACTTGCCGTCGTCCAACAACTGCGTGATTCGGCGGTGCAGGTCGGTATCCACCTGGCGCCCCTTATAAGCACCAGCCGACTTTGCTTTCTCGATGCCCTGCGCCTGCCGACGGCGCCGGTCCTCATAATCCTTTCTGGCGACTGCCGCCAGCATATCCAGCAGCATCGTATTGATAGCCGCCAGCATACGGCCTGTGAAGTCGTCGCCAGCCTTCGCCTGGTGCATCGCTTGATGCGAGGTCGGCAGGTCCAAGGCAACGACAAGCACACCTTTCGCCTGGAGGGTGGCCCGCAGAGCTGCCCAGTCAGCCTCATTCAATCGCGCCAATCGGTCTACCTGCTCGACCAGCAGAATGTCGCCAGGCTCGCTATCTGCCAACAAGCGGAACAGCTCCGGGCGCTGCAACGTGGCGCCGGATTCGTTCTCTACGTAGTAACCCGCAATGCGGTGGCCATGCTGCTGGGCGAACTCTCGCAACTGTTCCTTGGCGCGGCTGGCGTCCTGCTCGGCAGTAGAGGCACGGAGGTAAGCACGGATCATCATGATAGTCGCCCTGTAGCGGTTTGGATGTAGCGACTATATGTGTAGCGTTTAGATACGTCAAACAACAATATCGCTACACCAGCA